>NZ_JAFGYI010000442.1:0-255 GCF_017490905.1 Pseudomonas sp. 32_A
GGTCCCCCCATATTCAGACAAAGTTTCTCGTGCTCCGTCCTACTCGATTTCATTGACAAGAGATTTTCGTGTACGGGGCTATCACCCACTATGGCCGCACTTTCCAGAGCGTTCCACTAATCTCAAACCAACTTAAGGGCTGGTCCCCGTTCGCTCGCCACTACTAAGGGAATCTCGGTTGATTTCTTTTCCTCAGGGTACTTAGATGTTTCAGTTCCCCTGGTTCGCCTCTTGCACCTATGTATTCAGTACAAG
>NZ_JAFGYI010000444.1:0-255 GCF_017490905.1 Pseudomonas sp. 32_A
CCGAGTTCTCTCAAGCGCCTTGGTATTCTCTACCTAACCACCTGTGTCGGTTTGGGGTACGGTTCCCAGTTATCTGAAGCTTAGGAGCTTTTCTTGGAAGCATGGTATCAACCACTTCGTCGCCTAACGGCAACTCGTCATCAGCTCTCGGCCTTGAAATCCCGGATTTGCCTAAGATTTCAGCCTACCACCTTAAACCTGGACAACCAACGCCAGGCTGGCCTAACCTTCTCCGTCCCTCCATCGCAATAACTG
>NZ_JAFGYI010000446.1:0-255 GCF_017490905.1 Pseudomonas sp. 32_A
GAAGCGCATACGGTGGATGCCTTGGCAGTCAGAGGCGATGAAAGACGTGGTAGCCTGCGATAAGCTTTGGGGAGTCGGCAAACAGACTGTGATCCAGAGATCTCTGAATGGGGGAACCCACTCAGCACAAGCTGAGTATCTTGTACTGAATACATAGGTGCAAGAGGCGAACCAGGGGAACTGAAACATCTAAGTACCCTGAGGAAAAGAAATCAACCGAGATTCCCTTAGTAGTGGCGAGCGAACGGGGACCAG
>NZ_JAFGYI010000447.1:0-255 GCF_017490905.1 Pseudomonas sp. 32_A
GAGCGGGTTTACCCGCGAAGCAGGCAACGCGGTGCATGGCACCGGCTTTGCCGGTGTACGCGGGTGAACCCGCTCCCACATTGAACCGTGCAAACGTTCGAGGTTCTGGTCAGGGCAGTTGTTTCTGGCGGCATGGAACAGGCCCAGGCCGGCTGCTATCCCTGTGGGAGCGGGTTTACCCGCGAAGCAGGCAACGCGGTGCATGGCACCGGCTTTGCCGGTGTACGCGGGTGAACCCGCTCCCACATTGAACCG
>NZ_JAFGYI010000448.1:0-255 GCF_017490905.1 Pseudomonas sp. 32_A
GAGCGGGTTTACCCGCGAAGCAGGCAACGCGGTGCATGGCACCGGCTTTGCCGGTGTACGCGGGTGAACCCGCTCCCACATTGAACCGTGCAAACGTTCGAGGTTCTGGTCAGGGCAGTTGTTTCTGACGGCATGGAACAGGCCCAGGCCGGCTGCTATCCCTGTGGGAGCGGGTTTACCCGCGAAGCAGGCAACGCGGTGCATGGCACCGGCTTTGCCGGTGTTCGCGGGTGAACCCGCTCCCACATTGAACCG
>NZ_JAFGYI010000449.1:0-255 GCF_017490905.1 Pseudomonas sp. 32_A
GGTGAGCTGATCATTTCGTCGAGTTCGAACGAAACCACTTCGAAGTCACTCTGGCCAGCCAGCGGCTGGAAGGTGAAGCGCAAATCGGATTGGCCAGGCATGCGGATCCCCCCCTGCTACTGCTGCAAAATGCCGTTGAGCGACTCCAGCACTTCGGCGGTAATCAAGCTCAGGCGGTAGCTGTAGTAGCAGTAGGCGCAGACCATGGCGATGGCGGAGATCACCAACGGGCTCCACCAGGGCCATTCCCGGCGC
>NZ_JAFGYI010000450.1:0-255 GCF_017490905.1 Pseudomonas sp. 32_A
AGGGCAGCGACCAGCACCAGGGATGTTGCCAACACGCCTTGTTGTCCTTATGGCTTTTTTACGGCAGTGAATATATAGCGTTTGCAGGGACTGTTGTGGGAGCGGGTTCACCCGCGAAGAAGGCGACGCGGTGTATGGCACCGGCCCTGCCGGTGTTCGCGGGTGAACCCGCTGCCACAGAGATCGCACCAGCCCTTATGTTTTGAGCGTGCTTGAGTACGCAGTTCAGCCTGTTAACGGGAACGATTGGAACGA
>NZ_JAFGYI010000451.1:0-251 GCF_017490905.1 Pseudomonas sp. 32_A
CATCACGCTGCCAAGTTCTGGCGTGCCCACCGCCCAGATGTCGGCGGTGAAGATGTCGAGCTTGAAGGCGAACAGGCAGATCAGGGCAAACAGCAGCAGCGGCACCACCTTGGCCACGGTGGTGACCTGGTTGATGAACGCCGCTTCCTTGATGCCGCGCAGCACCAGGAAGTGCACCGCCCACAGCAGCACCGACGCGCCGATGATGGCGGCAGGGGTGTTGCCTTCGCCGAAGATCGGGAAGAAGTAGC
>NZ_JAFGYI010000061.1:0-23556 GCF_017490905.1 Pseudomonas sp. 32_A
CTGGCATATCCAGGAAACCGAGACGGTTTACCACGAAATCCCGAACGTCGGTTTCGAGTATCAGCTGAACAACTTCCAGCAGCCCTACACCGTGACCCAGCGCTGGCGGCTGGAAAGCGACAGCACCTCCCTGCGTGAAGAAATCACCACCACCCTGTACGATCCCGAACATGGCAACCTGATCTTCGAGGAACAGCCCAACGGCATCGTCACCACCTACGCCTACTACGACAAGGACGGTGAGGACGGTTGCCCACCGGACCCGCAAGGGTTCCAGCGCAGCCTCAAGTCGACCACCACCACGCCTAGCAAAAAGCCGGGACTGGAAAGCACTGCCCCGGTACTGATCGAGCGATACACCTATACGTTGTACAATGCGCTGCCCGACGCGACACGCCCTCATGGCGTTACCGATCAATGGCTTGTGCTGACACAACAGACGTTGCATGAACAGATCAGCGAGGGTGAACGCCTGCTGTACACCCTCAACAAGGACATCTACAAGGACGAGAATTCGCCCTACCTGTATGGTCGCCAGGCCTACGAAGAACAAACGTTTTACCCAATCGACGCACCTGCGGGCACCTTGCGCAACCTGCTAAAGCAGATGACCACGCGCACGGATTGGACCTACCTGCCACGCGATGCAAGGAAGCCGTACGCCGATTACGGCGTCACTGAGACAATCAAAGGTTTCGAGCTTAACGAACGTAAAGTTACACGTTACCTGTCTGCTGTGTCCGGCGCTGTCGTTTCAAGTGAAGACCTGCACGGTACACAGACAATCTATGAATATGACGACCTGAACCGCCAGACGCAGGCAATCGTGTCACCCACAGGCAACAAGGCAGTGCGCAGTTTTAGCTACCAGTTGGCAAGATCTGCCGGCGAACGTTTGACTCAGACCACCGAGGATGCCAAGGGGGTGGTCATTCGCACGGTGTTCAATGGCGCCAACCAGGTCGTGGAACAATGGCGCGAAATCAGCGACCCGCAGGACCCGACCCTGCGCCTACCCGAGATGCAAACCTACCTGGCCAGGTACAACGGCCTGGGCCAACTGGTCGAGGAAACCTCCTTCGACCATGGTGATGGGTTTGAAGGCCAGCAATTGTCCATGACCACCCTGTTCAGTTATGGTCCCTGGGGCGAGCTGACCAAGACCACATATCCTGACAAGACTTGCCTGCACAGTGCCTATCGCCCATTGAGCAAGGTCAATGACGAGGAACGTTACCTTTACGACTTCACCGCCACCTGGGAGACCAACCCAGACACCCCCGATGTACGGTTCAATCACCAGGTCCACAAAGGAAACCTGTTCAACAAACCCATACAGGTGAAGAACCTGGGGCCAGCCAATGAAACGCTCGATCGCTATGACTACTACTATGACGGCAGTGGCCGCTGCACTCGCGAGGAGAGCCGGGTACGTGAACCTGACAGCAAGGCCGAGTTGCTGCGCATCACACGCTTTGAATATGACGCCTATAACCGTGTAACCAAAACCATACGGCCGAACCAGACTGCACTCAGTCGCAAATTTGCCGCCCATTGCGCCGAGGAGTTGACCGAGGAACTGCGCCTGCACTCCGCAGGTGACAAGCAAGGCACGGTAGTCTGCCTGCGCCAATACGACGACCTCAGCCGCCTGAAGAGCCTGGTGGCAGGGCCGCGCACCGAGCATTACAGCTATGGCGAAAAAAATGACCAGATGGTGCCTTCCCGGCGCACGAGCAAACTGCGGACATTCAACTACGAGTACTTGCTGGACCTGACCAGCACACCAAGCGCCGTCACTGCGGGTGGGAAGCGCAGCTCATTCACCTTCGACCCCACCAGTGCCGCGCTCAACAACGCCGATAACGAGCAAGGCAAGCGTAAATACGATTACACAGACCAAGGCTACCTGCTCCGCGAGGAATGGACGGACGTCCAGTCGCCGGACACCTACCACCGCGACTACCGCAATTCGCTACAAGGCCGCACCTTCGCACTGGACGACAGCAATGGCATGCAGACGCGCCACGGCTATGACGCGCATGGACGCCTTGAATGGACCACCCAGGGCCGGCTGCGCGCCGACTTCAGCTACAACAACAATGGCCAAGTGCAATTTACCCACACGCGCGACCTTGACAGCGACTACACCCTGCAGTGCGAGCAACAGTATGACAGCCGCGGCCGGGAAGAAACCCGCATCCTGACGCTGTTCAAGGGTGAAACGCCCGGCGAACTGAAGATCATCAGGCAACGCTGGCGCGACGACGGCATGCTGCACAGCAGGTCTCTTTGGCGTGGGGACCAGCAGTTGCTGCAGGAGATCTTCAGCTATGATCCCCTCGACCGGCTCATCGGATATGTCTGCGAAAGCGAAACGGGTGACTACCCGCGCAATGCCAAAGGCAGGCAGATCAGGGCACAGTCCTATGTATTCGACGACCTCGACAACCTGATTTACAACCGTACCGACTTCGCTGACGGCGATGCGGACAAGGCTTACTTCAACTGCGAAGGGTTCCAGTTGAAGAACGCCACCCACACCCATGCCGACTACCTGCCTTCAATGGATTTCGCCTACGACGATGATGGCAACATGCTCAATGATGAGTGGGGGCATAGGCTGCGTTATGACGAATCTGGCCGCTTGCAGGAAGTGCGCAGTCAGGACGACAAGCAGACGCTGCTGACCTACCGCTACGATGGCCATGGCCACCTGATCGGCGTGAAAGCGACCGACGCGGATGAAATACTGCGGCGCTACCAGGGCAACCGACTGGTCTGTACCCAGGCAGGCGCGACTGACCTCTACTACCTGCACGATGGCGAACGCCCACTGGGCCTGCAACACGGCAAAGCCCCTGCCTCGCCGCGCCTGTTCTGGACCGACATGGCGAATAGCGTGATCGCCGAAAGCGCAAAGGGTGACGTGGAGAATGCCCAATACACCGCGTTCGGCGAAACCCCGGAGTCACTTGCTTTGACCGGGCTGCTGGCCTTCAACGGTGAAGCCCGCGAACGGGCCATGGGCTGGTACCTGCTGGGTCGTGGCTATCGGGCCTACAACCCTGGCCTGATGCGCTTCCACAGCCCTGATACGCTTGACCCGGAAGACGTCGGCATCAACCCGTACCTGTACTGCAAGGGCAACCCGGTCATGTGGCGTGACCCTACCGGGCATGCCGCCAGCCCCATGGCGCCTCCCGACCAAGCGGCAAGCATCCGCAAGAAACCGAGCAAGACAAGTGCCTGGATCACGCTTGGCGTAACAGCAGCTTTCGCCCTCCTTGCCGTGGCCTCGTTCGGGGTGTTCGCGGCCGGTGCAGCCAGTGCAGTAGCGGCCGGGATCGCCCTGAGCGCCAAAACTACCGCATGGCTGGTGGCGGGTAGTGTCGGCAGCGCAATGGCGGTTGCCGGCCTGGGTGTTCAGGTTGCAGGGATCCTGGAGGACGATCCGAACAAGGGCAACACGCTGATGGCGATTGGCGGTGCGCTGAGTGCCGTAGGGGGTGCCTTGGCAGGGGCTGCAGGGTTTTATGGCGGGGCAAGCTTGACTCGGGATATTGCAGCTTTCGCTACTAAAAACACTGACCGTTTCGCTCAAATAGGCAATGTGTTCGCGGTGAGGCGGTATGGGCCAGCGTCGCAGCCGAATGGGGGGCAGGGACAACCTGGTCGGGATGGAATCGATGGTCGGGATGGACAGCCTGGTCGGGATGGAACCAATGGTCGGGATGGAACCAATGGTCGGGATGGAACCAATGGTCGGGATGGACAGCCTGGTCGGGATGCCCAGTTCGACTACGAATATGTCAACACCCGAATCAGACGTGAAGTACGTAAGCAAATAGCCAATAGGACGCCCGCAACCATCCCCGAGACCCCCCCAGCAGCCGCTCAAAAATTCCCCAAGGCAAACGAGGCAGCCATGTTTCCAAGTGGCGGTAGACCTCAAATTGATCCCCTCATGTTCATACGTGGGAGCAATTAAAGCACCATGACCAACCACCCTCGCTGCCCGGCGAGGGTGGTTGATTCCTGATGCTGCCCCTCCCCCCTGACATATCGAGATATCGTACAAGCCTCCAGATATCTCCTACATCCCCTCCTCAACCTTCTCCTTAATCTCACGCGCTCACCGCTCATATCCCTCGGCCCTCCCGGCACCGGAGTTGAGCCAACACCTGCGCGCGGTGGCCCGCCACCGAGTAGATAACCGAGATTTCCTATGTGCCCTCTCCCCCAGCGCTGGCGAGGCATCACGCCCTTGCTCGCCCTCGGTGGCAGTTACCTGGCAGCGCCTGCCTGCCTGGCACTGGCCAACGAACCCCCGCTGCAATTCCAATCCGGCTTCCTGCACCAGTCCAGCGGCCACGCCCCCGGCAGCGCCGACCCCGCCCTGCGTGCCCTGGCAAACGAGCAACGCTTGGCCCCCGGGCGATATCACGTGGAGGTCCGCGTCAACCTGGCCCCCGCTGGCGAACACGACATCGAATTCCAGCAACGCCAAGGCCAGCCAACACTGAACCCATGCCTGGCCCCAGGGCTGCTGTTCAGCCTTGGGCTGCGCGAACGCAGCCTGGCTAAACCGGAACTGGCCAAGGCACCGTGCATCGACCTGCCCGCCCTGGTGGAGGGTGCCCAGGTGGAGTTCGATTCGAGCCGCCTGCGCCTCGACCTGTCCATTCCCCAGGCAGCGCTGCAACGCGACAAGGCCGGCACCGTCGCCCCGGACCAGTGGGAGCACGGTATAAATGCTGCATTCGTCAATTACCAAGCCTCGGCCATGCACAGCAGCCAGCGCGACGGGCGCAGCCGCAGCCAACACGACCTGCTGCTCAACAGCGGCCTGAACCTGGCCGGCTGGCGCCTGCGCAGCAGCCAGAGCCTGCGCGAGGATGGCCAAGGGCACCGTCGCTGGCGCCACAGCAATACCTATGCCCAGACCGACCTGCCCGCCACTTGGGGCACATTGACCCTGGGCGAAACCTACAGCGGTGGCGAGGTGTTTCGCAGCCAACCCATCAAAGGCCTGCAACTGGCCTCCGACCTGGGCATGCTGCCAGATACCCTGCAAAGCTATGCCCCGGTAATACGCGGCGTGGCCCAGAGCCGCGCCAAACTCGAGATACTGCAGAACGGCTTCCCCATCTACAGCACCTACGTCGCCGCCGGTCCCTATGAAATCGACGACCTCAGTGTCGGTGGCGGCAGCGGCGAACTGGAAGTGGTGCTGACCGAGGCCGACGGCCAGGTACGCCGCTTCACCCAGCCCTACTCGACCCTGACCAACCTGCTGCGCGATGGCATCTGGCGCTACAACCTCGCGGCCGGGCGCTACAACACCGCCAACGGTGACGAAACACCCCAGCTGCTGCAGGGCACCCTTGCCCGTGGTATCGGCTGGAGCAGCACCCTGTATGGTGGCATGTTGACCAGCGACGACTACAGCGCCAACGCCTTGGGGCTAGGCAAGGACTTTGGCGCGGCCGGCGCATTGTCGTTCGATGTCACCCATGCCCGCAGCGACCTGGGCACAGCACTTGGCCAGGTCAGCGGCAACAGTTACGCTGCCCGTTATGGCAAGGCGTTTCCTACCCGTACACACCTGCGCTTTGCCGGCTATCGCTACTCCACCGAGGGCTTTCGCGACTTTGACGAAGCCGTGGCGCAACGGAACAACGACCAGCACTGGCCAGGCAGCCGCCGCAGCCGCCTGGAAGCATCGATCTACCAGCAACTGGGCCGCAGCAGCTCGCTCAGCTTCAACCTGAGCCAGGATGACTACTGGCAAACCCAGCGCCAGCGCCGTCAATACCAGTTCTACTTCAACACGCATCACAAAGGCATCAACTACAGCCTGTTCGCCTCGCAGTCACTCAACAAGACCCACGACAACGACCGCATTCTCGGCCTCAGTCTGTCCTTCCCTCTGGACTTCGGCCTGGGCAGCAGCGTCACCTTGGACACCCAGCAACAGGCTGGGCGTTTCAGCCAGCGCGCCAGCCTCAGTGGCGGTGCATTGGACAACCGCCTCAATTATCAGGCAGCTCTGGCCAATGATGGCCAGCAGAACAAGAGTGCCGAGCTATCGGCCGGCTACCTGACTCCGCACGTCAACTTTGGTGCCGGCTATTTTGAAGGCAACGACTACCGCAATTTGTCGGTCAACGCCAGCGGCTCCGCGCTGGTGCACGGCGATGGCTTGGTGTTCAGCCCCAGTTTCGGCGAGACCAACGCGCTGATCCATGTACCCGACACCCCCGGCGCCGGCATGGAAAACGCGACAGCTGCGCGCACAAACGCCAAGGGTTATGCCCTTGCACCGCACCTGCAGCCCTATCGGATCAACCGCCTGACACTCACCACCGACCAGCTCGAACCGGATGTGGAAATCGACAACGGCACAGCCCAGGCCATACCGAGACGAGGCGCAATCGTGCAGCGCACGTTCGCCGCACGTCGTGTTGCGCGCCTGGTACTGACCCTGCTGAACACCGAGGGTAAACCATTGCCTTTCGGTACTCAGGTCCAGGATACCCAGGGCAAGACGCTGGCGGTGGTGGGACAAGGCGGCCAAGCGCTGGTGGCTACCGAAGCAACCAGTCAGGTGCTGAAGGTGCGATGGGGCGAGCAACTGGCCGAGCAATGTCAGCTATCGATCAAGCCCGCCAGCATGCGTCAGCAGCAGGGCTTCTACTTTCAAACCCTGACCTGCCCCGCCACTGAAGCCTGATGACTTCTGCCCAACAACGGAACCTATTCATGCGACCTCAACGATACCTGCCAAGCTTGTTTGCCCTGGGCCTGGCCCTTGGCACACAGCTAATCAACCTACCGCAGGCCCACGCCATTCCAGGTTGCACCTGGCAAGGGGCGAGCGGCACGGTCGGCCACAGCGTCAACCTGGGCGAATTCTGGGTGCCCAGGGATGCCGAGCTCGGCACCGTCATCGGCTCCGTCCAGCGCTTGGTTTCAAAGGACCCCTCGAATCGGGAAATCCGCTGCGACAACGACGGCAGCAGCGTACTGACATTCCTCATGCCTGCCACTGTACCGGTGCATGGCAAACCGCTACCGCCCGTTAACGGCTGGGACGTCACCGGTAAAGTACTGGAAACCGGCATTACGGGGGTCGGCCTGTACATCCGCCTCAGGCACCCCTATACCGGGGCCAACAACGGCTTTCGACCCGTCGACGGTCATCCAGCCGTACCCTATGAAGGCCACAATACGGTAAACATCTCGCCATCACCGCTACTGATAAACGACCTGAATGCCGATTACTACCTGATCAAGACTGGCCCCATACCGGCAGGCCGCACTCACTTCAACACACGAGTTGCAACAGGCACCATCACCGACCTCGGTCCGGCGCTTCAGTTGAGCGTGGGAGCAGGCGTGAACCAGGCGCAATGCACGCTCAAAGCCGATGCGGTGAGCGACAACCCGGTTAGCTTGGGCCCCCACGATGCCGCCATCTTCTCCACGCCTGGTGATACTTCGCCGCCGGTCAACTTCCACATCACATTGAGCGACTGCGAGGATGACCCGGCAGGCAGCGTGGCGCGTGCGCACATTCGTCTGGAAGGCGCACTGGGTTCAAGTGTGATCGACCCCAGCCTCGGGTTATTCAGCCTCAATGACAGCTCTCCGGCGCAAGGCATTGCCATCCAGCTACTGCGCAGTGACAGCTCACCCATGACGCTTGAACAAGACGAGCCGGTAACCTGGCTGACGATCGGCGACACACGCCTGGATTTCAAGGCACGTTACTACCAGAATGGCCCAACGGTTACGGCAGGGCCCGCCAGCGGGGCACTGAAGTTCACCATCAGCTATCGCTGATGCCCTATGCCAGGGGCGCAGGACGCGCCCACTGGGGGGCTTGCGAAATTTAAACATGTAACGCAAAAAGGGACCTTAGGGTCCCTTTTTGCGTTACATGTTTGGAGCGGGAAACGAGACTCGAACTCGCGACCCCGACCTTGGCAAGGTCGTGCTCTACCAACTGAGCTATTCCCGCATTTTGAAGCTTTACCACTATCGGCGTGAAGCGCCTTGAAGACCTTCACCACCACTGCACCGCATAGACGCCACAGTATTTAAACTGGAGCGGGAAACGAGACTCGAACTCGCGACCCCGACCTTGGCAAGGTCGTGCTCTACCAACTGAGCTATTCCCGCATTTGGCGTCCCCTAGGGGACTCGAACCCCTGTTACCGCCGTGAAAGGGCGGTGTCCTAGGCCACTAGACGAAGGGGACACACGACACTTTTCAGTGCACCAGGTTTGAACCTCACGATTCAGTCTGGATTTTCTTTTCCTGCCCCGCCGTCAGGCGTTGCCGGAGAAACTGGAGCGGGAAACGAGACTCGAACTCGCGACCCCGACCTTGGCAAGGTCGTGCTCTACCAACTGAGCTATTCCCGCAATTTGGCGTCCCCTAGGGGACTCGAACCCCTGTTACCGCCGTGAAAGGGCGGTGTCCTAGGCCACTAGACGAAGGGGACACGCTGCTGGCATTACTGCCTGCTTTCACTCCCTGCGGCGTTTCGCTGTGTGCTTTACGCTGCAAGTGGCGCGCATTCTATGGATGGTTGGTACAGGCGTCAACCCCTTTGTAGAAATTTATTTAAATCAATGACTTCCGGGTGGGTTGGGGTGCAGTTGCGGGCCGGTGTGCCGATATAGATGGAGGGGTGCCTGTACCGGCCACTTCGCGGCTGAAGCCGCTCCCACAGGTACATCACTGCACTTGAGGCCTGTGATGTACCTGTGGGAGCGGCTTCAGCCGCGAAGTGGCCAGTGCAGGCATGTAGCCGCTGTTCGTCTCCAGGCGAACTCACTACACTCAAGGGTGTAATTCTTCTTCAATGAGGCATTAACGGTGACACCACTTCTGATCACCCTGCTCATCGTGGCGGGCATCGCGTTGCTGATCGTGATCGGCTACCTCAACAATGTGGTCGAGAACGGCAAGCTCGAACGCGCCCGGATGAAGGTCGAGCTGGCCGACCGCCTGCGCCGTTGTGGCGAAATCACCGAGACCTTCCCCGGCCAGTTCATGACCCCGGCGCTGAAGCTGCTGCTGACCCGCCTGGAGCTCAACCTGAACCAGCGTCAACTGGCGATGGACAAGCACAACGCCGGATTCAAGGCGCGTATTGCCGAACTGGAGGCGCTGATTGCCCTAGGCGGGCAGATTCCGGTGAACAACCCGCCCAACCCGATCCAGACCGAGATCAAGGCCAAGGATGTGCGCTTCCTGCTGGAGGCTTTGCACAACCAGGTGACTCGCGCCGCCCAGGAGGGCTTCCTGCCCACGCCCGAGGCCAAGCAATGGGTCAAGGAAATCCGCCATATCCTGGTGCTGCTGCATATCGAGTTCTTCAACAACCTCGGCCAGCAGGCCCTGCAGAAGAACCAGCCAGGCCAGGCGCGCCTGGCTTTCGAACGCGGCGTGCAGTACCTGCGCAAGCAGCCGGAGCCCAAGGTGTATGAAGAGCAGCTGACCTACCTGGAGAAGCTGCTGGCCCGGGCCAATGCCCAGGTGCTGGACCGCATGGCCCCGGCGGAGGATGAGCAGAATGAACTGACCCAGGGGCTCAAGACCGATGAGGAAGAGACCTGGAAGAAGAAAGTGATGTACGACTGATGCTTTAACCTGTACCGGCCTCTTCGCGGCTAAAGCCGCTCCCACAGGGAGCGCATCGCCCCCAAGCTTGATGCCATCCTTGTGGGAGCGGCTTTAGCCGCGAAGGGCCGGTACAGGCAACGACCATCAGCAGTCGGTCAGCTCCAGAAAAATCGCCGCCAACCGCTCCAGCCCTACCTGATCCGCCTCACTGAACCGCCCAAGTTTCGGGCTGTCCAGGTCCAGCACACCAATCAACCTGCCCTCCTTCACCAGCGGGATCACCAGCTCGCTGTTGGACGCACTGTCACAGGCAATGTGCCCAGGGAACGCATGCACATCCTCTACCCGCTGGGTCTGCCGGGTGGCCGCAGCTGCTCCGCACACGCCCTTGCTGAACGGGATCCGCACGCACGCCACCTGACCCTGGAACGGGCCCAGCACCAGTTCTTCGTTGCGATTGAGGTAGAACCCGGCCCAGTTCAGGTCGTCCACCTGGTTATAAAGGAATGCCGAAAACTGCGCGGCATTGGCGATGAAGTCACGCTCGTCGGCAAACAGCGCCTGCACTTGCGCCGCCAGCAGGTTGTAGCCGTCGAGGCCGGCGCCACTGGCATTGAGGTCGATCATTTACTTTTGCTCCAGCAATTGCAGCCCGACCCAGTAGCGGGCGAACTGATAGGCACAACGGCCATTACGGTTACCGCGGCCGGTGGCCCAGCGCACGGCGAGGATGTCGAGTTCTTCGCTGCGCTGCCAGGCCAGGCCGGCAGTTTGCGCGAGCTGGCCGATCCAGTGCTCGACCACGTTCAGGAAATGCTCCTGGGTAAAGGGGTAGAACGACAGCCACAGGCCAAAACGGTCGGACAGGGCAATCTTGTCCTCCACCGCTTCGCTGGGGTGCAGCTCGCCGTCAACGCGCTTCCAGTTTTCGTTGTCGCTCTCCTTCTCCGGCACCAGGTGGCGGCGGTTGGAGGTGGCGTACAACAGCACGTTGTCCGGAGCCTGCTCGAGCGAGCCGTCGAGCACGCTCTTGAGCACCCGGTAGTCGCCCTCCCCGGCTTCGAACGAGAGGTCATCGCAGAACAGGATGAAGCGCTGCGGCAACTTCTGCAGCTGCTCGACCACACGCGGCAGGTCGGCCAGGTGGTCGCGCTCGATTTCGATCAGGCGCAGGCCGGCACCTGCGTGCTCGGCCAGCAGGGCGCGGACCAGCGACGACTTGCCGGTGCCACGCGAGCCCCACAGCAGTGCATGGTTGGCCGGCATGCCGTTGATGAACTGATGGGTGTTGCGGCCGAGCTGGTCACGCTGCTGGTCGACGCCGATCAGGTCGCTGAGGCGGATATCCAGGCTGACTTCCAGCGGCAGCAGGTAGCCGCTGCGGCCATCGCGCTGCCAGCGCGCGGCCAGGGTGGTGGCCCAGTCGATGTCCGGGCGCTGGGCCGGCAACAGGGGTTCGAGGCGGGCCAGTACCGATTCGGCGCGGTCCAGGAAAGCAATCAAGCGGGCGTCCATGAAAACTCCTGCAAATTTTTGGATTCTAGGCTGCTGTGCCGGCCTCTTCGCGGGTGAACCCGCTCCCACAGGGCTCGCACCAGGCCTGAGGGCGTTGCAGTACGTGTGGGAGCGGGTTCACCCGCGAAGAGGCCGGCACCAGCAATTGAGCAATCAAGGCTGAATGTGCGACAGACCCACCAGTAGCCGGGGTTGATCGGCTATGCTTGCGCAGCGCAAGGGACGTGAAACCGGCTCGGGACACATGGATATCAAGTTCACCAATCGCCTGTCATACAAGCAAGCCCGGTTGACAGTCCTGGTCGGCTTCATCCTGGGAACATTGCTCAGTCTCATCCAGATCGGCATCGATTATGCCAGCGAAGACGCGTCCATCAACCGTGAAGTGCGTGCCTTGCTGCAAATCAGCCACAACCCGGCCTCGCGCATCGCCTACAACATCGACTCGGAATTGGCCCTGGAGCTGACCCGCGGCCTGCTGCAGTCACCAGCGATCGTCCGTGCGCGGCTGATCGATAACAACGAAACAGTGCTGGCCGACGTCGAACGGCCGCGCCTGGAGGACCGCTACCGGCCGCTCAGCGACTTCCTGTTCGGCGAGCAGCGCCAGTTCAGGGAACGCCTGTACCTGACCCACATGCCCGAGGAATACCTTGGCACCCTGTACCTGGAGGTAGACACCTATGCCTTCGGCAGCCGCTTTCTCGACCGTGCCGGCATCACCCTGCTCAACGGTTTCGCCCGCAGCCTGGTGCTGACCGGCATCCTCCTGGCGCTGTTCTACATGATGCTGACCAAGCCGCTGGTGACGGTGATCGGCGCGCTCAGTGGCAGTGACCCGCGCAAGCCCCGGCAAACCCGCGTGGCCTGCCCGCATGGCCACGAACACGACGAGATCGGCGTACTGGTGAGGGTCGCCAACCAGCAGTTTGTCAGCATGGCCACCGAGATCGAGCAGCGGCGCACCGCAGAAAACCGCCTGACCCAGTACCTCAACGAGCTGGAAGATATCGTCTCGGCACGCACCAACGAACTGAAGGCCAGCAACAGCAGCCTGAGCCTGTCCAACCAGGAGCTGGAAGAAGCCCGCCGCCGGGCGCTGGACATGGCCCAGGCGCGCGCCGCCTTCCTCGCCAACATGAGCCACGAAATCCGTACCCCGCTCAACGGCATGCTCGGCATGATCGCCCTTGCCCTGGACAGCCCGCTGCCCAGCGAGCAACGCCAACAGCTGGCGATTGCCCATGACTCGGGCAAGGTGCTGGTGGAGTTGCTCAACGATATTCTCGACCTGTCCAAGTTCGATGCCGGCCAGCTGGAGCTTGAACGCATTCCGTTCGACATGGGCTCGATGGTCGAGGACACCGCCAACCTGCTGTCACAGAACACCGCGCAAAGCGTGGAGCTGACCTGCCTGATCGGCCGCGACTTCCCCAGCAGCGTGCTTGGCGACCCCACACGGGTACGGCAGATCGTCAGCAACCTGCTGTCCAACGCCCTCAAATTCACCCGCTTCGGCCGCGTGGATGTACGGCTGACGACCATTGTCGGCGGTGTGCGCCTGGAAGTGCGCGACACGGGTATCGGCATCCCCGAAGAAGCCCAGGCGCGGATCTTCCAGCCGTTCACCCAGGCCGGTGCCGGCATTACCCGCCAGTACGGCGGTACCGGCCTGGGCCTGGCGCTGACGCGCAACCTGTGCAAGGCCATGCAGGGCCACCTGCATATCAAGTCCGACCCGGGCTTCGGCAGCCGCTTCACCGCCGAGCTACCGCTGCCCGTGCACACCGAGGCCATCCCGCCAGCACCGTTGCACGGGCATGTGGCTGCGCTGAACGCAGCCGGCAGCGGGCTCGATGAACTGTTGCAGGACCTGCTGCCCGCCTGGGGCCTTGCCTACCAGCGCCATGACAGCAGCGCGGGGCTGGACGCCTCGGCCATCGACCTGCTGATCACCGACAGCCTGGACCAACTGTTCGAACTGCGCCCGGCGCTGAAGACACCGATCTTGCTGGTGACTGCCTACGGCAACTTCCTGCCCAGCGAACAGTCGGTCGCCCTCGCCCCCCTGCACCAACTGGCCCGGCCGCTGTCGCGCAACGCCCTGTACCAGACCCTGCGCCGCACCTTGCAGGGCCACGAGCCCGAACACCCGCTGGCCACCCCTGCCATCACCCTGGAGCAAGGCCGCGCGCGCATCCTGCTGGTGGAGGACAACCCGGTGAACCAGCTGGTGGCAAAGGGCATGCTGGCCAAGCTCGGCTGCCAGGTGCAGCTGGCCACCCAGGGCGCCGAGGCCCTGGAGCTACTGGAACAGGACGAGTTCGACCTGGTGCTGATGGACTGCAACATGCCGGTGATGGACGGCTACGAGGCCAGCCGGCGCATCCGCCAGAGCGGCCGCTGGCCCGACCTGCCGATCGTCGCTCTCACCGCCAACGCCATGCCCGAAGAACGCGAGCGCTGCCGGACAGCGGGCATGAACGACTACCTGGCCAAACCGTTCCGCCGCGAAGAGCTGCTGGCACTGGTCGACCACTGGGTACCCGTCAACGGCTGAGTAGGCGCTCGATGTCGGCTTCCAGGGCCTGCGGCTTGGTGGTGGGAGCGTAGCGCGTTACCTGGCCAGAGGCCGGGTCGACCAAGAACTTGGTGAAGTTCCACTTGATCTTCTGGCTGCCCAGAATGCCCGGGGCGCGCTGCTTGAGCTCGGCGAACAGCGGGTGGCTGCCGGGGCCGTTGACCTCGACCTTGCGAAACAGCGGGAAGCTCACGCCGAAGTTGCGCTCGCAGAACTGGGCAATTTCCCGCGCATCGCCCGGCTCCTGCTTGCCGAACTGGTTGCAGGGGAAGCCCAGCACCACCAGGCCGCGTGCGCGATAGGCCTGCCACAGTTGCTCCAGGCCTTTGTACTGCGGGGTAAAGCCGCACTGGCTGGCGGTATTGACCACCAGCAGCGCCTTGCCGGGGAAGTCGCCGAGCTTCTTGTGCTCGCCGCCCAGGGTCACGCAGGGGATGTCCAGTATCGATCCAGCCATGGTCGGGCTCCGGTCAGTCGCGCGGGCGCAGGTCGATGCACACCGAGTTGATGCAGTAGCGCAGGCCGGTCGGTGGCGGGCCATCGGGGAACACGTGGCCCAGGTGCGCATCGCAGCGGGCACAGGTGACTTCGGTGCGGATCATGCCGTGGGATGTGTCGCGGATCTCGATCATCGCGCTGTCCTCGATGGGCGCGTAGAAGCTCGGCCAGCCGCAGCCGGAATCGAACTTGGTCTGCGCATCGAACAGTGGCAGGCCGCAGCAGATGCAGTGGTAGATGCCGTCGCGGCGCTCGCTATTGTACTTGCCGCTGAACGGCCGCTCGGTGCCTTTGAGGCGGCACACCTGGTACTGCTCGGGGTCGAGCATCGACCGCCATTGTTCCAGGGTTTTCTCGATCTTTTGCATGTAGGGACCTCGGCAGGCTGAATTTCGCTGCGCACCGTCTTTTCCGGGGCGCGGGTGGCACGTATATTAGTTGGCTTCGTGTGCCAGGCGTTCAGTCTGGCACCCGCTTCCTGCCCTTTCAAACCTTTCGGCGGGGCGTAGCGCGTTTTCTCAATCGGGATCCCATCATGCAGTTCAGCAAATCGAACAAGCTCGCCAATGTCTGCTACGACATTCGCGGCCCAGTGCTCAAGCACGCCAAACGCCTGGAGGAGGAAGGCCACCGCATCCTCAAGCTGAACATCGGCAACCCGGCGCCGTTTGGCTTCGAGGCGCCTGACGAAATCCTCCAGGATGTGATCCGCAACCTGCCCACCGCGCAGGGCTACAGCGACTCCAAAGGCCTGTTCAGCGCGCGCAAGGCAGTGATGCAGTACTGCCAGCAAAAAGGCATCGAAGGCGTCACCATCGAGGACATCTACCTCGGCAATGGCGTGTCCGAGCTGATCGTCATGTCGATGCAGGCACTGCTCAACAACGGCGACGAAGTGCTGATCCCGGCTCCCGACTACCCGCTGTGGACCGCCGCCGTGAGCCTGGCCGGCGGCAAACCGGTGCACTACCTGTGCGACGAGCAGGCCGACTGGTTCCCCGACCTTGAGGACATCAAGGCCAAGATCACCCCGAACACCAAGGCCCTGGTGATCATCAACCCGAACAACCCGACCGGCGCGGTGTACTCCAAAGAGCTGCTGCTGGGCATGCTGGAACTGGCCCGCCAGCACAACCTGGTGGTGTTCTCCGACGAGATCTACGACAAGATCCTGTACGACGAAGCCGTGCACATCAGCACCGCCTCGCTGGCCCCCGACCTGCTGTGCCTGACCTTCAACGGCCTGTCCAAGTCGTACCGGGTGGCGGGCTTCCGTTCCGGCTGGCTGATCATCTCCGGGCCCAAGCACCACGCGCAAAGCTACATCGAAGGCATCGACATGCTGGCCAACATGCGCCTGTGCGCCAACGTGCCGGCCCAGCATGCCATCCAGACCGCGCTGGGCGGCTACCAGAGCATAAACGACCTGGTGCTGCCACCGGGCCGCCTGCTGGAGCAGCGCAATCGCACCTACGAGCTGCTGAACGACATCCCGGGCGTGAGCTGCGTGAAGCCGATGGGGGCGCTGTATGCATTCCCGCGGATCGACCCGAAAGTGTGCCCGATCCTCAACGACGAGAAGTTCGCCCTTGACCTGCTGCTGTCGGAGAAGCTGCTGATCGTTCAGGGTACCGCGTTCAACTGGCCGTGGCCGGACCACTTCCGTGTGGTTACCTTGCCGCGGGTGGATGACCTGGAGGCGGCGATTGGCCGGATCGGGAATTTCCTGAAGGGTTATTCGCAGTAAGTGCTGGCCCTGGGGGCGCTTTGCGCCCCTTTCGCGACACAAGGCCGCTCCTACAGGATTACGCGATCAGTTGTAGGAGCGGCCTTGTGTCGCGATGGGCCGCACAGCGGCCCCAACATTCCCACAGGATGTTTCTTACATCCTGCAACGCTCTATCCCACAGCCCCCACGCCATCCTCTGCCATACTCCGCCGTACACAGTTTGAAATAGTCGCCCGATTGAATCGGCACGGCCGGCACCTTATATACCCCGCAGTAAGCGACAATTCATCCGTCAGGAGAACGTAACAACCATGATGCGCATTCTGTTGTTTGTAGCCACCAACCTTGCGGTGGTGCTGGTTGCAAGCATTACCCTGAGCCTGTTCGGTTTCAACGGGTTCATGGCCGCCAACGGGGTCGACCTGAACCTCAGCAGCCTGCTGGTGTTCTGCGCCGTGTTCGGTTTTGCCGGCTCCCTCGTCTCGCTGTTCATCTCCAAGTGGATGGCGAAGATGACCACCGGCACCCAGATCATCAGCCAGCCGCGCACCCGCCACGAGCAGTGGCTGCTGCAAACGGTCGAAGAGCTGTCTCGTGAAGCAGGCATCAAGATGCCCGAAGTGGGTATTTTCCCCGCATACGAAGCCAACGCCTTCGCCACCGGCTGGAACCGCAACGACGCACTGGTCGCTGTGTCCCAGGGCCTGCTGGAGCGTTTCTCGCCCGATGAAGTGCGCGCAGTGCTGGCCCACGAAATCGGCCACGTGGCCAACGGCGACATGGTCACCCTGGCGCTGGTGCAGGGCGTGGTGAACACCTTCGTGATGTTCTTCGCGCGCATCATCGGCAACTTCGTCGACAAGGTGATCTTCAAGAACGAAGAAGGCCAGGGCATTGCCTACTACGTGGCGACCATCGTTGCCGAGCTGATCCTGGGCATTCTGGCCAGCATGATCGTGATGTGGTTCTCGCGCCGCCGCGAATACCGCGCCGACGAAGCCGGCGCACAGCTGGCCGGTACCACGGCGATGATCGGCGCCCTGCAGCGCCTGCGCGTGGAGCAAGGCCTGCCGGTGCACATGCCCGACACCATGAAGGCGTTCGGCATCAATGGTGGCCTGAAGCACGGCCTGGCCGGGCTGCTGATGAGCCACCCGCCGCTGGAAGACCGTATCGAGGCCCTGCGCCGTCGCGGTTGATCCAACTGGTAAGCGGAAAGGGCGACTTCGGTCGCCCTTTTTTGTACACCTGTGCCGGCCTCTTCGCGGGTAAACCCGCTCCCACAGGGATCCCGCAATCTTCAGGCCTGTGGTGTTCCTGTGGGAGCGGGTTCACCCGCGAAAGGGCCGGTACAGGCTACACACTTGTCAGCGGCTGACTCGGTAAACCCGCTCCAGCAAACTCGATACCCCGGCCTGCAAAAACTTCGGGCTCTCCTCAATCACCTCGACAACTTCCAGCTCATCCACCTGCCAGCCGGCAAACCCCTGCCGCAGCTCTTGATCCCCTACCGAAAACGGCGGCCCGCCCAGCAAAGCCTGGTCGTAATCCAGAGTCACCACCACCCCCTGGCAACTCGTCGGCAGCAAACCCGACAACAGCTGCATGTAAGCCCCACGCATCTGCGACGGCAAGGCAATCACCGCAGCCCGGTCATAAAGCCCCGCGCAGTCCCCGATATCCTCTGCCTGCAACGCAAAGATATCCCCACACCAGAGCTCCACGTCACCGCTGCGCCAAACCTCGAAAGCCCCCCGCTGCCCCACCTCGGCCTGTAGCCCATGCTCGCGGAAGAATGCCTCAACCGCACGCCGCGACAGCTCTACGCCCAACACGCGATGCCCCTGCCCGGCCAGCCAGGCCAGGTCAAGGCTCTTGCCGCACAACGGCACCAGCACACGGCTGCCCGGCACCAGGCCAAGCGTTGGCCAATACTTCTGCAGATAAGGGTTCACCTGCGCCTGGTGAAAGCCGATCTGGTTGTCGGCCCACCGCTGCTGCCAGAACGCTGGCTCCATGATCACTCCCGATTTTTAGATGGTTTGTCGGTAAAAGTTGGTTTGGATTTCGATCTGTGGTTGATCGAAGATGATTGCATCTTAACCGCCAGGACCCCGTCATGCTGCCCAGCCTGTTCATTTCCCATGGTTCCCCCATGCTTGCCCTGCAACCCGGCGCCAGCGGGCCGGCGCTGGCACGGCTGGCCAACACCTTGCCCCGGCCGAAAGCGATCTTGGTGGTGTCGGCGCACTGGGAAACCCGCGAACTGCTGGTGACCGGCAATACACGGCCAGAGACCTGGCATGACTTCTACGGTTTCCCACCGGCGCTGTATGCGGTGCAGTACCCGGCGCCCGGTGACCCCACCCTCGCCGGACAGATCAGTGAACTGCTACAGGCTGCCGGGCTGCCAGCCCGTCTGGACGCGCAGCGGCCATTCGACCATGGCGCCTGGGTACCGCTGTCGCTGATGTACCCGGATGCGAGTATTCCGGTGGTGCAGGTTTCACTGCCCAGCCACATGGGGCCGGCGCTGCAGGTCAAGGTGGGCAAGGCGTTGGCGGAGTTGCGTGGCGAGGGTGTGCTGCTGATTGGTTCGGGCAGTATTACCCATAACCTGGGCGAGCTGGACTGGCATGCCGGGCCGGATGTGATCGAGCCTTGGGCGCTGGCGTTCAGGGATTGGGTGGTTGAAAAACTTAGGGCGGATGATCAGGAAGCGTTGCTAGGGTATCGGCAACAGGCACCGTTTGCGGTGCGTAACCATCCCAGTGATGAGCATTTGCTGCCGCTGTTCTTTGCCCTTGGGGCTGGGGGTGAGTTTGCAGTGGTGCACCAAGGATTCACCCTGGGGGCGTTGGGGATGGACATTTATCGGTTCGACTGAAAGGCCTCTTCGCGGGTGAACCCGCTCCCACAGGGTCTCCACAGATTTAAGGCTTGCGCTGTAGCTGTGGGAGCGGGTTTACCCGCGAAAGGGCCGGCACAGGCAAAAAAATCCCCAGCCAAGGCCGGGGATTTTTTCATTGCGCCAGGATCAATCCTCGCGGTAGCGACGCAGCTTCAGCTGCTTGCCAGCCACGCGGGTGTCCTTGAGCTTGGACAGCAGCTTTTCAAGGCCATCTTCCGGCAGCTCGACCAGGCTGAAGCTATCACGCACCTGGATACGGCCGATGGCGTCACGGGCCAGGCCACCTTCGTTGAGGATCGCGCCCAGCAGGTTCTTGGCAGCGATGCCGTCACGGGCACCCAGGGCAGTGCGGCAACGCACGCGGCCTTCAGCCAGCGGCAATGGCGCACGGCGCTCGCGGTCACCACGCTCCGGGCGCTCGCCACGCTCACCACGCTCGGTACGCTCACCACGCGGGGCGAAGCTCGGCACCAGTGGCTGCTCACGCTCTACCGCAGCCAGGTCCAGCGCCTGGCCATTGGTGGCCTTGCGCAGCAGGGCCGAAGCCAGAGCGCGGGCACTGCAACCCAGGTCGTTGGTCAGGCGGTCGAACAGGTCGCCGTGGGTGGCTTCTGCTTCGGCTACCAGCGGCGCCAGGCTGTTGGTCAGCTTCTTGATGCGGGCGTCCAGCACGGCCTGGGCATTCGGCAGGCGGGCTTCGGCAACTTTCTGCCCGGTTACGCGCTCGATCACCTGCAGCATGCGGCGCTCACGCGGGGTGACCAGCAGCAGTGCACGGCCTTCGCGACCGGCACGGCCGGTACGGCCGATACGGTGTACGTAGGACTCCGGATCGTACGGCATATCGACGTTGAACACGTGAGTGATACGCGGTACGTCCAGGCCACGGGCAGCGACGTCGGTAGCGACAACGATGTCCAGGCGGCCATCCTTGAGCGAGTCGATCACGCGCTCACGCTGGTTCTGGGCGATGTCGCCGTTCAGCGCGGCAGCCTTGTAACCCTTGGCTTCCAGCGCGGAGGCCAGGTCCAGGGTGGCTTGCTTGGTACGCACGAAGGCGATCAGCGCGTCGAACTCTTCCACTTCCAGCAGACGCAGCACAGCCGGGATCTTCTGGTCGGCGTGGACCATCAGGTGGGCCTGGTCGATCGCGGTAACGGTCTGGGTCTTGCTCTGGATCTTGACGTGCTTGGGCTCGCGCAGGTGGCGTTCGGCGATCGAGCGGATCGACGACGGCAGGGTGGCGGAGAACAGCACGGTCTGGCGGCTGGCCGGGATGGCATCGAAGATCACTTCGAGGTCGTCCATGAAGCCCAGCTTGAGCATCTCGTCGGCTTCGTCCAGTACCAGGTACTGCACGGTCGACAGGACTTTTTCGTCACGACGCAGGTGGTCGCACAGGCGGCCCGGGGTGGCCACGACGATTTGCGCGCCGTTACGGATCGCACGCAGCTGTGGGCCCATCGGGGCACCACCGTAGACGGCGACCACGTTCACGCCCGGCATCTGCTTGGCGTAGGTTTCGAAAGCGGTAGCAACTTGCAGCGCCAACTCACGGGTTGGCGCCAGGATCAGGGCTTGCGGTTCGCGCTTGCTCACATCGATCTTGTTGAGGATCGGCAGGGCAAAGGCAGCGGTCTTGCCGGTGCCAGTCTGCGCCTGGCCGATCATGTCGTGACCGGCGAGGATGATCGGGATCGATTGTTGCTGAATGGCGGACGGCTCTTCGTAGCCGGTCGCCAG
Source organism: Pseudomonas sp. 32_A (assembly GCF_017490905.1). Taxonomy (NCBI): domain Bacteria; kingdom Pseudomonadati; phylum Pseudomonadota; class Gammaproteobacteria; order Pseudomonadales; family Pseudomonadaceae; genus Pseudomonas; species Pseudomonas sp. 32_A. The sequence continues at coordinate 20,618 of NZ_JAFGYI010000061.1, forward strand.
AACGGCAGCAACAATATTCGGATTGAGATCGAGAGCGGCGAAGCCGCCGGTTTCCTGGGTCATGGGTCTGCCTCTAGGTGCATCCGCAAAGACCCATGCTCCAAAGCTGCACAAGCCATGAAAGACCGACAGGTCACCCAGGCAGCTTTGGCGGCGGGGATTTGCGAAAACGATTGAAAAAGAAAACGTGGGAAAGTCCGCCTAGCGGACGTGCAGCCGAAGCTGGACTCGGAGGGTTTGCACCACCTGATTTTGCGGTCCGCTAAAAGACCGGCGCGTACTATACCCGAAATAGTGCGGGTACGTGAGGAATATTTTCAGGGTGTCCGGCCAGTATCAGGCCATCAGCAATATGCGGCTGAAACGATTCCAGTCTGCGATACCGCGTCGCCCGCTCCCACAGGTACAGCGTTGCTCTCAGGTCCATGACATCCCTGTGGGAGCGGGTTTACCCGCGAATCAGGCGACGCGGTATTCAGGTAGCCGGCCGAATCTCGCGGATCAGCCCCTCGAGGCTATACCCCAGACGCGGCGCCAGCGCCTCGGCCCGGGCCCTCAGCCCATCCAGGTCCAGCGTCTGCTCCAGGTCCGACGGCACCAGCAGGATCACATTGCCCTCCTTCACCGGCAGCTCCCAGTAATGCCGGTGGTACAACCCGCGCAGCAACGCCGCGCCCAGCGGCTTGCCGTCGTCGGTGGCCCACTGGTTGATCACCAGCCAACCACCCGGGTTCAGCTGCTGCTGGCAGTTCTCCAGGAAGTTCCACGCCAGGTGGCCCACCCCCGGCCCATGGTCGGTGTACAGGTCGACGAACAGCAGGTCGGCCTTCTCGGCCGTGGGCAACAGCTCCAGGGCATCGCCGATGCGTACATACAGCCGCGGGTCGTCGTCCAGGCCCAGATACTCCATGGCCAGGCGCGGTACGTCCGGGCGCAGCTCGATGGCCTCGATATCGTCCAGCGGCAGGAATTTCATGCAGGCCTGGGTCAGCGTGCCGGCACCCAGGCCGAGAAACAGCGCGCTTTCCGGCTGCTCGTGGCACAACGCGCCCACCAGCATGGCCCGGGTATAGTCATATTCCAGCCAGCTGGGGTCGGCCGTGAACACACAGCTCTGCTCGATCGCATCGCCGAACTCCAGAAAGCGGTAGTCGTCGACTTCATACACGCTGATGACGCCAAAGGCGTCCTCCACCCGTGCCAGTAGCCGCTCTTGCCGTTCCGCCGTCATGCTTGCCACCCACCCGCGCAAAAACGCGCATTGTCCGCCAACACCCTCGATGCAACAAGCGCAGCGCCAACTGTTACCATGGCCCATAGCCTACAACCGACAAGACCGAGCCCGAGATGAACCAACCGTGGAGCCCCGACAGCTGGCGCGCCCTGCCGATCCAGCAGCAACCGACCTACCCCGATGCCGCGCACCTGCTGAAGGTCGAACAGACGCTGGCCAGCTACCCGCCGCTGGTGTTCGCGGGCGAGGCACGCGAGTTGCGCCGGCAGTTCGCCGAGGTCACCGAAGGCCGCGCCTTCCTGCTGCAGGGTGGCGACTGCGCCGAGAGCTTCGCCGAGTTCTCGGCGGCGAAAATCCGCGACACCTTCAAGGTGCTGCTGCAGATGGCCATTGTCATGACCTTCGCCGCCGGCTGCCCGGTGGTCAAGGTCGGGCGCATGGCCGGGCAGTTCGCCAAGCCGCGCTCAGCGGGCGATGAAACCATCGGCGACATCACCCTGCCCGCCTACCGTGGCGACATCGTCAACGGCATCGGCTTCGACGCGAAAAGCCGCATTCCCGACCCGGAGCGCCTGCTGCAGGCCTACCACCAGGCCACCGCCAGCCTCAACCTGCTGCGCGCCTTCGCCCAGGGCGGGTTTGCCGACCTGCACCAGGTGCACAAGTGGAACCTGGACTTCATCGCCAACTCGGCGCTGGCCGACAAGTACCACCAACTGGCCAACCGCATCGACGAAACCCTGGCATTCATGCGCGCCTGCGGCCTGGACAGCGCGCCACAGCTGCGCGAAACCAATTTCTTCACTGCCCACGAAGCACTGCTGCTGAACTATGAAGAAGCCTTCGTGCGCCAGGACAGCCTGACCGGCGATCACTACGACTGCTCGGCGCACATGCTGTGGATCGGCGACCGCACCCGCCAGCTGGACGGTGCCCATGTGGAGTTCCTGCGCGGCGTGCACAACCCGATCGGGGTCAAGGTTGGCCCGAGCATGAACCCTGAAGAACTGATCCGCCTGATCGACACGCTGAACCCGGCCAACGACCCCGGGCGCCTGAACCTGATCGTGCGCATGGGCGCCGGCAAGGTTGGCGACCATCTGCCGGGGCTGATCCGCACCGTCGAGCGCGAAGGGCGCAAGGTGCTGTGGAGTTCCGACCCGATGCACGGCAACACCATCAAGGCCAGCAGCGGCTACAAGACCCGCGACTTTGCGCAGATCCTGGACGAGGTGAAGCAGTTCTTCCAGGTGCACCAGGCCGAGGGCAGCCATGCCGGCGGCATCCACATCGAGATGACCGGGCAGAACGTCACCGAATGCATCGGCGGTGCCCGGCCGATCACCGAAGATGCGCTGTCCGACCGCTATCACACCCACTGCGACCCGCGCATGAACGCCGACCAGTCGCTGGAGCTGGCCTTCCTGATCGCCGAAACCCTCAAGCAGGTGCGACGCTGAGCGCTTTTCGCTTTTCGCTTTTCGCTTTTCGCTTTTCGCTTTTCGCTTTTCGCTTTTCGCTTTTCGCTTTTCGCTTTTCGCTTTTCGTTTTTGATCTTGCTTCTAAGCGCGCGATAGTTCAGGCGCTGCCGATTGCGACTTCAGGAGGCCGAGCGAAGGGACTGCGGAGGGAGGTGACGGGCATGGATGCCCGTCAAGCGCTGAGGCCCCATGGATGGGGCCTGCAGCGCGTACTCCCGGGAGCA
>NZ_JAFGYI010000452.1:0-250 GCF_017490905.1 Pseudomonas sp. 32_A
GTGGAGTCATTGTTGTTGGCATCCTGTGGCGCTTGGGTGAAGGGTGTTGTTATGCGTTGGAGGTAAGTTATCGTACAACTTGTACGATGACTAGTCCCTTGGGGAGATTTTTTTGTGGAGGGGGGCACAAGGAACAACAAGAGATGCCCGATACCCAGATGGCAGACCAGCTGCGATCAGTCATCGTATCTCTAGGCGGGGAAGAAAAAAGATCGCGGAGACAGGCACAAGCCCGCCGCCCGTTTCCACG
>NZ_JAFGYI010000453.1:0-249 GCF_017490905.1 Pseudomonas sp. 32_A
CAAAGGCTGCCACCAGGGCGCCGATGACCACGGCTGCAAAGATCAGCTTTTCCACGTTGGTGAAGACAGGTTGGCCGACTTCACGCTTGGCCTTGGCGAACAGGATGGCGCCAGGTGCGTAGAGCAGCGCCGACAGCAGCAGGTACTTGAGCCCGCCGGCATACAACAGCCACACGGCATACACCAAGGCAACCAGCGCCACCAGCAGGTCCTTGCGGCGCAGGGCCGGCTGCCCATCGTAGGTTTCTT
>NZ_JAFGYI010000454.1:0-249 GCF_017490905.1 Pseudomonas sp. 32_A
TGCTGATCGGCTGGGCAATCACCGCGGTCGGCATGCTGACCCTGGCATTCGTGTTCCAGACCCTGGCCAATCGCAAGCCTGACCTGGATGGCGGGGTGTATGCCTACGCCAAGGCCGGTTTTGGCGAGTACATGGGCTTTTCCTCGGCCTGGGGCTACTGGATCAGTGCCTGGCTGGGCAACGTCGGCTACTTCGTGCTGCTGTTCAGCACCTTGGGCTTCTACTTCCCGGTGTTCGGCGAGGGCAACA
>NZ_JAFGYI010000455.1:0-248 GCF_017490905.1 Pseudomonas sp. 32_A
GAAGCGGACTGGAAGTTCATCAGCCGTCGGGATGAAGTGAAGGCTGTTGTGCGAGAGGATCAGGCCGAAGAATTGGCCTGATATCGGGGTAATGGGGCCGCTTTGCGGCCCTATCGCGACACAAGGCAGGATCGGAATCGCTGTCACCGCATTCTGCGGGCTACCTTCGACGATGCGGTCGCTGTACACCAGGTACACCAAGGTATTGCGCTTCTTGTCGAGGAAGCGCACCACCTGCATGGTCTTGA
>NZ_JAFGYI010000456.1:0-248 GCF_017490905.1 Pseudomonas sp. 32_A
GGGGTGTATGCCTATGCCAAGGCCGGTTTCGGCGACTACATGGGCTTCTCCTCGGCCTGGGGCTACTGGATCAGTGCCTGGCTGGGCAACGTCGGCTACTTCGTACTGCTGTTCAGCACCCTGGGCTTCTACTTCCCGGTGTTCGGCGAGGGCAACACGCCAATCGCCATCGGCTGCGCCTCGCTGCTGCTGTGGGCGGTGCACTTCCTGGTGCTGCGCGGTATCAAGGAGGCGGCGTTCATCAACCA
>NZ_JAFGYI010000457.1:0-247 GCF_017490905.1 Pseudomonas sp. 32_A
CGGTAGCAGGCCCGTAGCGAGGGGACCCCGGAGCGAAGCGCAGGGGCCGGATGATAGGAGCCAGCGTTTTTTGGTTACTTTTTGTCGCGTTTGACAAAAAGTGACTCGCCGTAAGGGCGGAAAGGTGACTTTGCGCCACCATCGCGAATGAATGTCTACTCGATGTGAATGCCACATCCCAAAAAGCCAAAAAGCTTAAGCGACGGTTTTTATATAGCGAACAGTCCATTTACGATGGCGACGCATA
>NZ_JAFGYI010000458.1:0-247 GCF_017490905.1 Pseudomonas sp. 32_A
CTACGCCAAGGCCGGTTTTGGCGAGTACATGGGCTTTTCCTCGGCCTGGGGCTACTGGATCAGTGCCTGGCTGGGCAACGTCGGCTACTTCGTGCTGCTGTTCAGCACCTTGGGCTTCTACTTCCCGATCTTCGGCGAAGGCAACACCCCTGCCGCCATCATCGGCGCGTCGGTGCTGCTGTGGGCGGTGCACTTCCTGGTGCTGCGCGGCATCAAGGAAGCGGCGTTCATCAACCTGGTCACCACC
>NZ_JAFGYI010000459.1:0-247 GCF_017490905.1 Pseudomonas sp. 32_A
TTTGCGCCACCATCGCGAATGAATGTCTACTCGATGTGAATGCCACATCCCAAAAAGCCAAAAAGCTTAAGCGACGGTTTTTATATAGCGAACAGTCCATTTACGATGGCGACGCATACGCACCTTTCCGCCCTTACGGCGGGTCCCTTTTTGTCGTGGCAAAAAGGAACCAAAAACCGTCGGCTCCCATCATCCGGCCCCTGCGCTTTGCTCCGGGGTTCCCTCGCTACGGGCCAGCTCCCGGGAG
>NZ_JAFGYI010000460.1:0-247 GCF_017490905.1 Pseudomonas sp. 32_A
TTCACCTCCTGTACGAGAATGCCGCGCCTGGTGGGTTTGATAGCCTAAGGCGCGAAGGGTTCGCGGCAAAAGTGTGAATGCGGGTGGAGATGATTCCTGATGTTTCAGTATGGGCCCTGGGGGCTGCAAAGCGGCCCCAGGTTACTGGCCCTTGTCCACCTTGTGCCGCGCCGCATACAGGCACAGCATTTCCATCGCCAGGGTGGCCCCCGCCAGCGCGGTGATATCGGCATGGTCATAGGCTGGC
>NZ_JAFGYI010000461.1:0-247 GCF_017490905.1 Pseudomonas sp. 32_A
CTTTTCCTCGGCCTGGGGCTACTGGATCAGTGCCTGGCTGGGCAACGTCGGCTACTTCGTGCTGCTGTTCAGCACCTTGGGCTTCTACTTCCCGGTGTTCGGCGAGGGCAACACGCCAATCGCCATCATCGGCGCGTCGGTGCTGCTGTGGGCGGTGCACTTCCTGGTGCTGCGCGGCATCAAGGAAGCGGCGTTCATCAACCTGGTCACCACCGTGGCCAAGGTGGTGCCGCTGCTGCTGTTTGCC
>NZ_JAFGYI010000062.1:0-21800 GCF_017490905.1 Pseudomonas sp. 32_A
GGGCGAAGGTGAGCGATGGCAGCCGCTGCAACGGCATGCCTGGCTGGCGCTGGCGCGGGTCGAGGCGCATGAGTGCTGGGCGGTGGAGCAGTTTGCGGCGTGGCTTTACGTGCTGGAGCGGCAGGCTCCGGCGCAGTTGCTGGTGAGGTTGGAGCAAGAGGCTGACGGGGCGTGGCAGGAGGCCGAGCGGGTGTTTCTGGTGGCTGACGATTGGCCGCATCTACCCGATGTCTGATGTTGCCTTTACTGGCCCTTTCGCGGGTAAACCCGCTCCCACAGGTTCCGCGCAGCACATGAAGACTGTGCAGTCCTTGTGGGAGCGGGTTTACCCGCGAAGAGGCCGGTGCAGACAACACAATTTTCACAGACCTGGCGCAAAGATTTGTGCCCCCATAGCCATTACAGTACTACCTGAGCGCCAGCAAGAGCGCCATTCCGACCTGATGACGAGGACCGATCAATGGTTTCATCCACCTCCGCGACCCATTACGCGCGCCTGTCCATCGCCTTGCATTGGCTGATGCTGGTGCTGCTGGCCGCTGTCTATGCCCTTATCGAACTGCGTGGCCTGTTCCCCAAGGACAGCGTCGAACGCAACCTGATGAAGGACTTGCACTTCATGCTCGGGCTCAGCGTGTTCGTGCTGGTCTGGTTGCGCCTGGCCATCCGCCTGAGCCGCCCGACCCCACCCATCGTGCCCAAGCCTGCGGCCTGGCAGACCGGCCTGGCGCACCTGATGCACCTGTCGTTGTACCTGCTGATGATCATCCTGCCGCTGGCCGGCTGGCTGATCCTCAGCGCCGCCGACAAGCCGGTGCCGTTCTTCGGCCTGGAGCTGCCGCACCTGATCGGCCCGAACCCGGACCAGGCCAAGTTCATAAAGGGCTGGCATGAACGCATCGGCAGCTGGGGCTACTGGCTGATCGGCCTGCACGCGGTGGCCGGCCTGTACCACCACTACATCAAGCGCGACAACACGCTGTTGCGCATGCTGCCCTACAAGTAACCGCGCCGGCCCTGCAGGCCGCCGGTGTGTACGAAGAGCAGACGGGTGCCGGGCGCGAACAGCCCGGCCTCGACCTGCTCACGCAGGGCCAGCAGGGCCTTGCCGGTGTACAGGGCTTCGAGCGGCACGCCGGTGTGCCGCTCGCAGTCGGCGACGAACGCCAGCAGCTCAGCGTCGAACTTGCCGAAACCGCCACGGCAGGCGTCGTGCAGCTGGTAGCCATGCGCACCGGCCAATGTCGCTACCGCCTCCGGTACACCATGGCCCCTGGGTACAGCCATTGCACCATGCACGACATGTGCGCCCGCCTCGGCCATTACCAGGCCGGCCAAGGTAGTCCCCGTTCCGCTGGCCAGCCACCAGGCGTCGTAGCCCGACCAGCCCAGTGCCGCGATCTGCGCTTGCGCCTGTTGCATGATCAGCGCGCAGCCCTGTGCTCCGGCCAGCCCGCCGCCCCCTTCGGGGATGCAGTGCCAACCCGGGTAGCGTGCCTGCCAGGGCTCCCAGAAACCCGCTTCGTTTCGTGCACGGTAGCCGCCATAGCCCAGCCAGTGCAGTTGCATGCCCAGCGCCTGCAGGTCACGCACGGTTGGCGTGTCCTGGGCGTGGCCACGCAGCAGGCCGGCGGTGGCGAAGCCGAAGCGCTTGCCAGCGGTTGCCAGGGCGTGCAGGTGGTTGGAATGGTTGCCGCCCAGGCTGATCAGGCCCGGGGCGTTGCTGGCGCTGGCCTGTTGCAGGTGGTGGCGAAGCTTGAACCACTTGTTGCCACTGATCAGCGGGTCGATCAGGTCCAGGCGCAGGATGGCGGCTGCGACCTTGGCTTGCTGCAGCCAGGGCAGGTTCAGGGGGTGCAATGGGGCTTGGGGAAGGTCGAGTGCAGGCATGGATCGCAGTTTACAGGGAAACCTTGGGAGCCCGTTACGCCCCTGTGGGAGCGGGTTCACCCGCGAACACCGGCAGAGCCGGTGCCATGCACCGCGTGCCCTTCTTCGCGGGGGAACCCGCTCCCACAGGGCCGCGCAGCGGCCCGGCGATCTCAGAGTTCAGCCGCCAATCTCGAACCCTGGTTGATCGCCCGCTTGGCATCCAGCTCGGCCGCCACATCAGCGCCACCGATCAAGTGCACCGACTGCCCCGTCGCCACAAGCCCGTCCTGCAGTTCGCGCAGCGGTTCCTGCCCGGCACAGATCACCACGTTGTCCACCGCCAGCATCTGCGGCTCGCCATCGGCCACGCGAATATGCAGGCCGGCATCGTCGATGCCCAGGTATTCGACGCTGTTGAGCATCTGCACCCGCTTGTTCTTCAACCCGGTACGGTGAATCCAGCCGGTAGTCTTGCCCAGGCCGTCACCCACCTTGGATTTCTTGCGCTGCAACAGGTACACCTGCCGCGCCGGGGCATGCGGCTCGGCCTTGATCCCGGCCACGCCACCGCGTGCCTGCAGGTGGGTGTCGATACCCCACTCCCTCCAGAACGCCTCACGGTCCTGGCTGGTGGCCACGCCCTGATGCACCAGGTACTCGGAAACGTCGAAGCCGATGCCACCCGCGCCAATTACCGCGACAGCCTTGCCCACCGGCTTGCGCTCGAGCAGCACATCCAGGTAGCTGAGCACCTTGGCATGCTCGATACCGGGGATGGGCGGCGTGCGCGGGGCGATGCCGGTGGCCAGGATGATCTCGTCGTAGCCACCGTCCACCAGGGCCTGCACATCGACCCGGGTGTTCAGGCGCAGGTCCACGCCGGTGCTGGCGACCTTGTTGCGGAAGTAGCGCAGGGTTTCATGGAACTCTTCCTTGCCCGGCACCCGCTTGGCCACATTGAACTGGCCACCGATTTCGCTGGCGCTGTCGAACAAGGTCACCACGTGGCCACGCTCGGCCGCTACCGTAGCCGCTGCCAGGCCCGCCGGGCCGGCGCCGACCACGGCAATGCGCTTCACGGTGCGCACCGGCAGGTAGTTGAGCTCGGTCTCGTGGCAGGCACGCGGGTTGACCAGGCAACTGGTCAGCTTGCCGCCGAAAGTATGGTCCAGGCAGGCCTGGTTGCAGCCGATGCAGGTGTTGATCTCGTCGCCGCGGCCGGCAGCGGCCTTGTTGACGAAGTCCGGGTCGGCCAGGAACGGCCGAGCCATCGAGACCATGTCGGCATCGCCCTCCGCCAGCACCGCCTCGGCAACTTCCGGGGTGTTGATGCGGTTGGTAGTGATCAGCGGAATGTTCACCACGCCACGCAGCTTGGCGGTGACCTTGCTGAATGCTGCCCGCGGCACCTTGGTGGCAATGGTCGGGATACGCGCTTCGTGCCAGCCGATGCCGGTATTGATCAAGGTCGCGCCGGCTTTCTCGATAGCCCTGGCCAGCAGCTCGATTTCATCCCAGATGCTGCCGCCCTCGACCAGGTCGAGCATCGACAGGCGGAAGATGATGATGAAGTTCGGCCCTACCGCTTCGCGCACCCGGCTGACGATTTCCACCGCCAGGCGCATGCGGTTTTCATAGCTGCCGCCCCAGCGGTCGGTACGGTGGTTGGTGTGGGCGGCGAGGAACTGGTTGATGAAGTAGCCTTCCGAACCCATGATCTCGACGCCGTCGTAACCGGCGCGCTGGGCCAGCACTGCGCAATTGACGAAGTCGGCGATCTGCTTCTCGATACCCGCCTCGTCCAGCTCCTTGGGCTTGAACGGGTTGATCGGCGCCTGGATCGCGCTGGGCGCCACCTGGCGTGGGCTGTAGGCATAGCGCCCGGCATGCAGGATCTGCAGACAGATCTTGCCACCGGCGGCATGCACGGCATCGGTGACGATACGGTGCTTGTCGGCCTCTTCCTCGGTGCTGAGCTTGGCCGCGCCGGAATACACCCCGCCCTCATCGTTGGGTGCAATGCCGCCGGTGACCATCAGGCCGACGCCACCGCGGGCGCGCTCGGCAAAGTACGCCGCCATGCGCTCGAAGCCGCCCGGGCGCTCTTCGAGGCCAGTGTGCATCGAGCCCATCAGGGTGCGGTTGCGCAGGGTAGTGAAGCCCAGGTCGAGCGGGGCAAGCAGGTGCGGGTAGCGGTCGGCGGCCATGGAAGAAGGTCCCCAGGTGGCGTGATCACGGGATGCGGGCGCCGCACCGGCTGGCGGGCCCCGTCGTTTGTCTGCCTGCGACATTAAACAGCCGTTTGAATGGGCTCAATGATCGAAACTGACAAGTTATTGATCCTCGCGCACAGCGCGACTACCCTAGGAAACTCTCGTTTCCAAGGCGCTGTTCTGCTCCATGCGAAAACTCCTGGCAAGCGCCCTGGCGCTGGTGATGATCGCCGCCCTCTGCGGCTATGGCTTCTGGACGATGCAACGCCCGGAAGGCCACTACCTTTCCGATTTACGAATCGAACTGGCGCTCAACCATGGCGTGCCGGGCGAGCATGGCAACCTGCTGGGTATCGAGCCGGTGCTCTACCCTGGCGATTACCAGAACCTGCAACGCCTGCGTCGCAAGCTCGCGGCGTACCTGGAGCAGGCCCGCGCCCAAGGGCTGGTGGGCCCGCGCACGGTGGTGGTGCTACCGGAGCACATCGGTACCTGGCTGTGGGCGCGTGGGGAAAAGAACGAGTTGTACCAGGTCACGCAAAGCCGTGAAGCCCTGCAATGGCTGGAACTGAGCAACCCGCTGCGCTATGGCCTGGCCATGCTCCGTGCCGACGGGGACGACTGGCGCGCCGACGCGCACCTGCGCATGAAGGCCGAGCAGATGGCTGCGGACTACCAGCAACTGTTCGGTGGCCTGGCCAAGGAATTCAACGTCACTTTGGTAGCCGGCTCCATCGTGCTGCCCGCCCCCTACGTGAAACAGGGTGTGCTGCATGCCGGTAGCGGCCCGCTGTTCAACAGCAGCGTGGTGTTCGCCGGTGACGGCTCGCTGCTGGGCCAACCGCAACACCAGCAGTTCCCCGACAGCGAAATGCGCCGTTATGTGCACGATGGCCGCCAGCACCCGCTGCAGGTATTGCAAACCCCTGCCGGGCGCCTGGGCGTGCTGGTGGGCAGTGACAGCTGGTACCCGGAAAACCACCAGCAACTGGCACGACAGGCGGTACAACTGGTCGCCAACCCGGTGTTTCTAAGCGGCAAGGGCAGCTGGCAAGCGCCGTGGCGCGGCAATCGCCATCAGGATGCCAGCGCCGGGCTGGCCTTGCAGCGCGGCGAAGTCAGTGAACAGGCCGCCTGGCAACGCCTGACCGAGGCAGGCGGGGCCGGCGTCAGCAGCATGAGCGTGTTCATGCGCGGGCAGTTCTGGGAACAGGGTAGCGACGGCCAGGGCTTTGCCCGCCAGGCCGGCGAACTGCTGGCGGGAACGCCCAGCCCTGGCGCCCGCCTGTTGAACCTGTGGTTGTAGGCCAATGGCTCGCCCCCGTGTGCGCCTGGGCGACCTTTCGGTCGGCTTTGTCCAGCCGCTGAGCGAGGCCCTGCGCGAGCTCGGCCACGACCCGGAGCCGCTGCTGCAGCGCTATGGCCTGGACGCGGCACGCCTGGGCGAGGCCAATGCACGCTTGTCGATCCCGCGCTACATGCACCTGGGGCACGCCGCCATCGAACTGTGCGGCGAGGCCGCACTTGGCCTGCACATGGGGCGCCTGAGCCGCCTGGCGCATGCAGGCCTGGCCGGGGTCACCGCTGCGCAGGCGCCGAACCTGGGCGAGGCGGCACGCACCCTGTTGCGCTTCGAGCCCCTTTACGCCGCCAACTACCGCGGCCACTCCAGTTTTCAGGAAGATGCCCAGGGCGCCTGGCTACGCTTCTACTCCATCAGCCCCTACAACGCCTACAACCGTTTCGTGGTCGATTCGCTACTCGCCGGCTGGCTTGCCCAGCTCGCCGACCTGGTCGGTACGGCGGTGCAGGCCGAACATATGGATATCGAGTTCACCGCACCCGCCTACGCCGCGCGCTACCAACCACTATGTAGCGCAACCGTGCAGTTCGCGGCCGACGCCAACCAGCTGCGCCTGAGCCGTGCCACGCTGCAACTGGCCAACCCCAGGCACTGCCCGAGCACCTGGCAGCACCTGCTGCAGTTGTGCGAAACGGAGATGCTGCAACGCACGCGCGTACGCAGCCTGGGTGAGCGCATCACCCATCTGCTGGGCCCGTTGCTCAATGGTGGCCGTGAACCGGACCTGGAAGAAGTGGCGCTGCACCTGCAGCTGCCAACCTGGACCTTGCGCCGCAAACTGGCCGAGGAAGGCACGCGCTTTCGCGACCTGCTCAACGAAACACGGCGCGATCTCGCCGAGACCTATATCCGCGATACGGAGCTGGCCTTCGGCGAAATTGCCTATCTGCTGGGGTTTGCATCGGCCGAGGCCTTCCAGCGCGCCTTCAAGCGCTGGACGGGCCTTACACCGGGGGAGTTCCGCCGCAGCCAGCGGCGGGTAGGCTAGAGCTCGGTAGCGTCGTCAGCCGGCTCCGGGGTGTCCAGTTCATAAGCCTGGAATTCGAGAAGCTCTTCCTGATATTCGTCCATAGCCCTGCGTCCTCTCATCTCATGATCTTTATCGGTGTCGCCTTCAACCTAAGCAGGTGGAGTGAAGGAATGATGACAAGCTTATGAGTGGTAAACGTAGCAGGTGTTCAAGAAGTTATCAGCGGGTGTCTGTAACAGGGGATGTGCACTGGCTGCGCCGGCCTCTTCGCGGGTAAACCCGCTCCCACAGGTACTGCGCAGTTCTCAACCTCTGCGCAGTACCTGTGGGAGCGGGTTTACCCGCGAAGAGGCCGGTACAGGCAAGCCATCAAAGTGCGGGGGCCGCGGTCTCGTCGGCCTCGGCAGGCTGGGCTTGCTGCTGTACTTCAATAGGTGCCGCCTCCGCTGGCGGGGCCACCGGTTGCGAGCCCTGGCTGTCATCCACCACCGGTGCCGCTACTGCCTCGCTGGCTGGGGTGACGGCAGCCGGGGCGGGCGCCGCTTCAACCAAAGGTGCCGCTGTCGGGGCCGGTGCCACCGGCGCCGCCGCAGCCTGCTCCGGGAGCCCCAGGGCAGCCGCCGGCGCTTCGACCTTCGGCGCGGGCTGCTCGACCTTGGTCTTGCTCTGCTGTTCAGGCTTGGGCTTTGGCAGGTAGCTCTCCACCAGGGCGAAATAGCGGTCATAGAACTGCGCCGCCGTCACCGTCTCGCTGGCCACCTTGACCATCGAGTCGTCGCTGGAGCCGATCGGCATCGACACCGATCCCAGTACACCAACGCCCAGGCTGGCGGAGGTATTGGACTTTTTCAGCGCATAACGGTCCTGCAGCGCGTTGGCGAACATGGTCGAACGCTGCTCGTCGCTCACATCCGGCGCACAGGTGACGTTGAAGCTGATCTGCAGGTGGTTCTCGCTGTTCTGCTGGAAGCTCTTGTTGCCCACTACCTGGTTGGCGCCGCTGCTGGTGATGATGTAGCCCTGGCTGAGCAAGGCGCGCCGGGCGGCCTCGCAGGAGCCGGCATCGGTCACCGGGAAGCTGCGCGAGAAGGTGCCCGAGTCATCGAAGTTCTCGTGCTCGTAGACGGCGGTTTTTTTCGAGGAACAACCGGTCACGCCCGCCAGCACCAGGGCCAGCCCGAGCGCACCAAAGACGGAAGATCTGGTCATTGCGAATTCCGGGTAAGTCGAGAAGGTGCCTATTGTGCAACACAGCAGGCAGGCACAGGAACCGCTGATCGGTGAAGAGTCTGTCAGGTTCGTGTAAATCTGGGTCAACGGCGGCAATTGCCAAGCGCAAAAACGAAAAAAGCGACCCGAAGGTCGCTTTCTCGTGGCTTCGAGGCGTTCAAGGGGCCTCGAGGCGAAGATGGCGCAGCGGACGGGACTCGAACCCGCGACCCCCGGCGTGACAGGCCGGTATTCTAACCGACTGAACTACCGCTGCGTATCATTCAGGCTTGCGCCCGATTGAAACCTGGGTCTACCCATTCGGCGCGATGGCCTCAGGGCAGGCACAAAAAAAGCGATAACATGATCGCTTCTCTTGTGTTTGCTTCAAGGTGTTCAAGGGACCTTGAAACGAAGATGGCGCAGCGGACGGGACTCGAACCCGCGACCCCCGGCGTGACAGGCCGGTATTCTAACCGACTGAACTACCGCTGCGTATCGTTCAGGCTTTCGCCCGATTGAAACTGGGATCAGCCCAAGGCGTTTTACCTTGTGGCTTCAGACCGGTGCCAGGCACCCATCTGTACTGAAAAATGGCGCAGCGGACGGGACTCGAACCCGCGACCCCCGGCGTGACAGGCCGGTATTCTAACCGACTGAACTACCGCTGCGCAGTGCGTTCCTCTCTGGCTATCGGCTTCTTGCGAAACCTGAAGCACCAGGAACATCTCAGGAAGTGGTGGGTGATGACGGGATCGAACCGCCGACCCTCTGCTTGTAAGGCAGATGCTCTCCCGGCTGAGCTAATCACCCTCGCGATGTTGCTTGTTGCGTTTGCTTCGCTGAGGCCGCGAAATTTACGCAGATGGCGAAGCTAAGTCAATAGCCCCGTTGGATTTTTTTCAAAAAAGCAAAAGCGGTGTGGTTGTCTGTGCCGGCCTCTTCGCGGGTAAACCCGCTCCCACAGGTACTGCACAGGTCTTGAGAACTGTGCAGTACCTGTGGGAGCGGGTTTACCCGCGAAGAGGCCGGTACAGGATATGCAGAATGCTCAGGTGTAGATCATCTTGCGGGTCATGCCGCCATCGACCACGAACTCCTGGCCGGTGACGAACGCTGCTTGCCGAGACAACAACCAGGCCACCATGGCCGCAACGTCTTCCACCGTCCCTACCCTGCCGGTCGGGTGCTGGGCATGGTCCGCCTCGGTCAACGGCTCGGCACGGCGCTGCGACGGATCACGGGCATCGATCCAGCCCGGGCTGACCGCATTGACGCGGATCTCCGGGCCCAGGCTCATGGCCAGTGCATGGGTCAAGGCCACCAGGCCGCCCTTGCTCGCCGCGTAGGCCTCGGTATCGGGCTCGGACTGCCGCGCCCGGGTGGAGGTGAGATTGACGATCGCCCCATTGTGCGCACGCAGGTACGGCGCACAATGCTTGGCCAGCAGCATCGGGCCATTGAGGTTGACCGCCAGCACTCGGTTCCACTGCGCCAGGCTCAGGCTTTCCAGGGTCTGGTTGTGCGGGTTGGCGATGGCCGCATTGCACACCAGCGCGTCCAGGCGGCCAAACTGCCCCAGCACCTCGGACACCCCCGCGCTGACCTGGGCCTCATCGGCAACGTCCATGGTGATGAACCAGGCATTGTCGCCCAGGGCCTTGGCCGCCTTGGCGCCGCGCTGGCGATCGAGGTCACTGAGCACCACCTGCCAGCCTTCGCAGATCAACCACGCGGCAATGCCCAGGCCGATGCCGCGCGCGGCACCGGTCACCAGGGCTACCCGGCCGTTATGGCCGGGCGTACCGCCGCGGATTTCAATCACAGGGCAGCCAACCCGCGCGCCAGGTCGGCCTGCAGATCGGCCACATCTTCCAGGCCCACGGCAACGCGGATCAGGCTGTCGCGGATACCGGCGGCTTCACGCTCCTGCGGCGTCAGGCGGCCATGGGAGGTGGTGGCCGGGTGGGCGATGGTGGTCTTGCTGTCACCCAGGTTGGTGGTGATGGAAATCACCCGGGTAGCGTCGATGAAGCGCCAGGCGCCCTCTTTGCCACCCTTGACCTCGAAGCTGACCACCGCACCAAAGCCACTCATCTGGCGCTTGGCCAGTTCGTGCTGCGGGTGGCTCGGCAGGCCGGCATAGTGCACCTTCTCCACGCCCTCCTGCTGCTCCAGCCATTCGGCCAGTACCTGGGCGCTTTCGCAGTGCGCACGCATGCGCAGGCGCAAGGTTTCCAGGCCCTTGGTGAAGATCCAGGCGTTGAACGGGCTGAGGGTCGGGCCTGCGGTACGCAGGAAACCCACCACTTCTTTCATCTGCTCGGCACGGCCGGCAACCACGCCACCCATGCAGCGGCCCTGGCCGTCGATGAACTTGGTGGCCGAGTGGAACACGATGTCGGCCCCCAGTTTCAAAGGCTGCTGCAGCGCCGGGGTGCTGAAGCAGTTGTCCACCACCAGCATGGCACCATGGGCATGGGCGATTTCGCTGAGCGCGGTGATATCGACCAGCTCGGCCAGCGGGTTGGACGGCGACTCGACGATCAGCAGCTTGGTATTGGCCTTGATGGCCTTTTCCCAGCCGGCAAGATCGACCAGTGGCACATAGTCCACCTGCACGCCAAAGCGCTTGAAGTACTTCTCGAACAGGCTGATGGTCGAGCCGAAGACGCTCTGCGAAACCAGCACATGGTCACCGGCACTGCACAACGACATCACTACGGCAAGGATCGCCGCCATGCCGGTGGAGGTGCCCACGGCCTGCTCGGCGCCTTCCATGGCCGCCAGGCGCTCCTCGAAGGCACGCACAGACGGGTTGGTGTAGCGCGAATAGACGTTGCCCGGCGTTTCGCCGGCAAAGCGTGCGGCCGCGTCAGCAGCCGTGCGGAACACATAGCTGGAGGTCAGGAACAGCGCTTCGCTGTGCTCGGCCTCCGGTGTACGGTTTTGACCGGCGCGCACCGCCAGGGTGTCGAAACCGACACCCTCGAGGTCACTGTCCAGTCGCCCGGCATCCCATTGATCCGTCATGCCGTCGCTCCCGAAATCAGTTGTTGTAGAGGTCGATGATCGCGCTGACCGCCTGGTTCTTGACCTTGGCCAGGTCGTTACGAGCCTGCTCGATACGGTCGAGGTAGGCTTCGTCGATATCGCCGGTGACGTACTCACCGTTGAATACCGCGCAATCGAAGTGGTCGATCTTGATCTTGCCGCCGCCGACCGAGTCGATCAGGTCCGGCAGGTCCTGGTAGACCAGCCAGTCGGCGCCAATCAACTCGGCCACTTGTTCGGTGGTACGGTTGTGGGCGATCAGTTCGTGAACACTCGGCATGTCGATGCCGTAGACGTTGGGGTAGCGCACCGCAGGCGCTGCGGAGCAGAAGTAGACGTTCTTGGCGCCGGCTTCGCGGGCCATCTGGATGATCTGCTTGCAAGTGGTGCCACGCACGATCGAGTCGTCCACCAGCATCACGTTCTTGCCGCGGAACTCCAGCTCGATGGCGTTGAGCTTCTGGCGTACCGATTTCTTGCGCGCGGCCTGGCCGGGCATGATGAAGGTACGGCCGATGTAGCGGTTCTTGACGAAACCTTCGCGGAACTTCACGCCCAGGCGGTTGGCCAGCTCCAGGGCCGCGGTGCGGCTGGTGTCCGGGATCGGGATGACCACGTCGATGTCGTGCTCGGGGCGCTCGCGCATGATCTTGTCGGCCAGTTTTTCACCCATGCGCAGACGGGCCTTGTACACCGACACGCCATCCATGATCGAGTCCGGGCGGGCCAGGTAGACATGCTCGAAGATGCACGGCTGCAGCTTCGGTGCTTCGGCGCACTGCTTGGTGTACAGCTGGCCTTCTTCGGTGATGTACACCGCTTCGCCCGGCGCCAGGTCGCGGATCAGGGTGAAGCCGAGCACGTCCAGGGCCACGCTTTCCGAGGCGATCATGTATTCCACGCCTTCGTCGGTGTGACGCTGGCCGAACACCACCGGGCGGATGCCGTTGGGGTCACGGAAACCGACGATGCCGTAGCCGGTGATCATCGCCACCACGGCGTAACCGCCGACACAGCGGCTATGCACGTGGGAAACCGCGGCGAACACATCTTCTTCGGTCGGCTGCAGCTTGCCACGCACCGCCAGCTCATGGGCGAACACGTTCAGCAGGACTTCCGAGTCGGAGTTGGTGTTGACGTGGCGCAGGTCGGACTCGTAGATCTCCTTGGCCAGCTGTTCGACGTTGGTCAGGTTGCCGTTGTGTGCCAGGGTGATGCCGTACGGCGAGTTGACGTAGAACGGCTGGGCCTCGGCCGAGGTAGAGCTGCCCGCGGTCGGGTAGCGCACGTGGCCGATGCCGATGCTGCCGACCAGGCGCTGCATGTGGCGCTGCTGGAACACGTCGCGCACCAGGCCATTATCCTTGCGTAGGAACAACCGGCCGTCATGGCTGGTCACGATACCGGCAGCGTCCTGGCCGCGGTGCTGGAGGACCGTAAGCGCGTCATACAGCGCCTGATTGACGTTCGACTTACCGACGATACCGACGATGCCACACATGCGACGCAACCCCTACTTTGACGAAACTTGAGTGAATAGCGCTCAGGGCTTTGCCGGCCCGAGCAACTGTTCCTTGAACGGAAGATCAGCTGGAGTGCCGATCAGCCCACTGGGTGTCCACTGGCCGGTAAAACCCAGGATCAGGTTTTTCGACCAGTCGGCGACCAAGAGAAATTGTGGTATCAGGCGTGATTCCTGCCACCAGGTGTCCTGTTGAACCGGCCCCAGGCTGATCAGCCCGATGGCCACCACCACCAGCAAGGCCCCGCGCGCGGCGCCGAAGGCCATGCCCAGGAAACGATCGGTACCGGACAGCCCGGTCACGCGGATCAGCTCGCCGATGAGGAAGTTGATCATGGCCCCCACCAGCAAGGTGGCGACGAAAAGAATGGCGCAGCCGGCGATGACGCGCATCGACGGCGTCTGGATGTAGCTTTCAAGATACACCGAGAGCGAACCGCCGAACATCCAGGCAACCGCACCGGCAATGATCCAGATGAGCAAGGACAAGGCTTCCTTGACGAAGCCGCGCTTGAGACTGATCAGTGTGGAGACGGCGATGATCGCGATGATCGCCCAATCGACCAAGGTAAATGCCACGGTGCTGCCTGCAGACGTTTGAGGCGGCGCATTTTAACAGAGCGGTGGGGGGTTGGGTAAGCGGAATGTCAGGTGGATTGGTGCTGGATCATTCGCGGGTAAACCCGCTCCCACAGGTGATGTGCAAACCCTGCCATTGCGCGCTCCCTGTGGGAGCGGGTTCACCCGCGAATGGGCGGCAAAGCCGCCCCTGCCAGACTCAGCTGCGCTCAGGCTGGAAGCGCACCACAAAGCCCTTGAGGCTGTTCTGGCGATTGATCGCGTCACGTACGCGTTCGGCCTCGGCACGCTCGATCAGCGGCCCTACGTAAACGCGGTTCATGCCACCGGCCGAGCGGATATAGGCGTTGTAACCCTGGCTACGCAAGGTTTGCTGCAGTTTCTCGGCCCCGGCACGGTTGGACAGGCTGGCCAACTGGATGGACCAACTGACCGGCAGGCCATTGACGTCGATCTTCGACGGCGCGGCCGGCTTGGCTGCCGGCTGAGGCTCGACCTTGGACACGGGCGCCTGCGGCTTGGCGGGCTGGGCCTGGGCCTGTGCCTGTGCCTGCACCTGAGGCTGGGTCTGAGGTGAGGGTGTAATCGGCTGGCTGGGCGTGCTCGCCGGCGCGGTGGACTCGTCCACCACCACCGGTGGCTGTTGCGGCTCTTGCGCAATAGCCTGCGGCTCCGGCACGGCGACCGGCTCCACCTTCACTTCCGGCAGGCTTGGCATGGCCGGCGCCTGCGGGGCCTCGACGCGCACCTGACGCATCTCGTCCTCGCGGGTGAACAGCATCGGCAGGAAAATCACCGCCAGCGCCACCAGCACCAACGCACCGACCATGCGCTGTTTCATCCCTTTATCCAGCACTGCCATCTACTCCACCCTCCTGGGCGTGCCGCTCCAGCCATTCCAGTGCCTGGGCAACACAGAAAAACGAACCGAACAGCAAGATCTGGTCATCCGCCGTTGCCTGCGCGCACTGCCCTTCAAGGGCAGCGTCGACGCTGGCATAAGACTTCACCGCGGCGCCGACGTTCGTCAAGGCCGTGGCCAGCTCCGCAGCCGGGCGGCTGCGCGGGGTATCCAGCGGCGCCACCGCCCAGTCGTGAATCAGGCCCTGCAACGGCGCGACAACACCGTCCAGGTCCTTGTCGGCGAGCAGGCCGAACACCGCCAGGCGGCGCCCCTTGAGCGGCCGAGCCGCCAGGCGCCGGGCCAGGTATTGCGCAGCATGCGGGTTGTGCCCCACATCCAGCAACAGCTCCACCGGCTTGCCCTGCCAGCTCAGCAGGCGGCGGTCGAGGCGGCCAGTGATGCGCGTAGCCAACAACGCCTGGCGAATCTGCCCGGCGTCCCAGGGCAGGCCCATCAGCAGGTAGGCCTGCAGGGCCAGCGTGGCGTTTTCCATGGGCAGGTCGAGCAAAGGCAGGTCACGCAGCTCTACCTGCGCACCATCAGCCGTAATACCGCGCCAGATCCAGCTGCCATCGGCACTGGCCAGGTCGAAGTCACGCCCGCGCAGGAACAGCGGCGCGGCCAGTTCGGCAGCCTTGTCCAGCAACGGCTGCGGCGGATCCAGGTCACCGCACAGTGCCGGCTTGCCCTGACGGAAGATGCCGGCCTTCTCGAAAGCCACCAGCTCGCGGGTATCCCCCAGGTAATCGACATGATCGACGCCGATACTGGTCACCAGGGCCAGGTCGGCATCCACCACGTTCACGGTGTCCAGGCGGCCACCAAGGCCCACTTCCAGCACCACGGCATCCAGCTGCGACTGGTAGAACAACCAGAAAGCGGCCAGGGTACCCATCTCGAAGTAGGTCAGGGAAATTTCGCCCCGCGCCGCCTCGACGGCGGCGAAGGCATCGCACAGGCGCTCATCGCTGGCCTCTTGGCCATCGATCAGCACCCGCTCGTTGTAACGCAACAGGTGCGGCGAGCTGTACACGCCGACCTTGAGCCCCTGGGCACGCAGCAGCGAGGCCACGAAGGCGCAGGTCGAGCCCTTGCCGTTGGTGCCGGTTACCGTCACCACGCGTGGCGCCAGCTTACCCAGCGCCAACCGGGCCAGCACCTTCTGCGACCGCTCCAGGCCCATGTCGATGGCCGAGGGGTGCAACTGCTCGAGGTAGGCGAGCCATTCGCCCAGGGATCGTTGTTTCATCACGCGACGGCAGCCGCCTCACGCGCTTGCTCCGGGGTTTCCTGGCCGGTCATCTGCGCCAGCAGGCGGGCCAGGCGCGGGCGCAGCTCGCCACGGGAGATGATCAGGTCGATGGCGCCATGCTCCAGCAGGAACTCGCTGCGCTGGAAGCCTTCCGGCAGCTTCTCGCGCACGGTCTGCTCGATAACGCGCGGGCCGGCGAAGCCGATCAGCGCCTTCGGCTCGCCGACGATCACATCACCGAGCATGGCCAGGCTGGCGGAGACACCACCGTACACAGGGTCGGTCAGTACCGAGATGAACGGGATGCCTTCTTCGCGCAGGCGCGCCAGCACGGCCGAGGTCTTGGCCATCTGCATCAGCGAAATCAGCGCTTCCTGCATGCGTGCACCGCCCGAGGCGGAGAAGCAGACCATCGGGCAGCGGTGCTCCAGGGCATAGTTGGCCGCGCGCACGAAGCGCTCGCCGACGATGGCACCCATGGAGCCGCCCATGAACGAGAACTCGAAGGCGCTGACCACGATCGGCATGCCCATCAGGGTACCGCTCATGGAAATCAGGGCGTCTTTCTCGCCAGTCTGCTTCTGCGCGCCTGCCAGGCGGTCCTTGTACTTCTTGCCATCACGGAACTTCAGGCGGTCGACCGGCTCCAGGTCGGCGCCCAGCTCGGCACGGCCGTCGGCGTCGAGGAAGATATCGATGCGCGCACGTGCGCCGATGCGCATGTGATGGTTGCACTTGGGGCAGACATCCAGGGTCTTTTCCAGCTCCGGACGATACAGCACGGCCTCGCAGGCCGGGCACTTGTGCCACAGGCCTTCAGGCACCGAGCTCTTCTTCACCTCGGAACGCATGATCGAAGGGATCAGTTTGTCGACTAACCAGTTGCTCATGCTTTCTTTCTCCAGTATTGGCAGGCGTGGGCCGGTGTCGCCGGCCCTACCCTGCCCTTGAGCTCAAAATCTTTCATGAAACGATGATGGACCGGCCGCCAGGACTTCCAGCGCGCCACCCCACCGCTAATGTGTTGTCTTGCCGCCACAGGCGCAGGCGGCTGCCCCGCAGGGCTGCGAAAGCTATGGACGATGGCGCGCAGCCAGCCGTCACATCTGCTATCACGCCTGTTTCACCGCACGCATGAATGCCTCGATCTTCGCCGCGTCCTTGATGCCCTTGGCTTGCTCCACGCCGCCACTGACATCCACCGCGTACGGCCGCACCTGGGCGATGGCCTGGCCGACATTGTCGGCAGACAGCCCGCCTGCCAGGATGATCGGCTTGCTCAGGCGCGCCGGCACCAGCGACCAGTCGAACGCTTCACCGGTGCCTCCGGGTACGCCCGGCACATAGGTATCCAGCAGAATGCCGCGGGCACCAGCGTAAAGCTGGCAGGCCGCCTCCAGGTCGTCGCCCGGGCGCACGCGCAGGGCCTTGATCCAGGGGCGGTGGTAGCCTTCGCAGTCCTGCGGGGTTTCGTCGCCGTGGAACTGTAGCAGGTCCAGCGGAACCACTTCGAGGATCTCGTTCAGCTCGCAGCGCGAAGCATTGACGAACAACCCGACCGTGGTCACGAACGGCGGCAGCTCGGCGATGATCGCCCGCGCCTGGCGCACATCCACGGCGCGCGGGCTCTTGGCATAGAAGACCAAGCCGATGGCATCGGCCCCCGCCTCGGCAGCGGCCAGTGCGTCTTCGATGCGGGTAATCCCGCAGATCTTGCTGCGAACATTGCTCATGGACAGCGAACCCTGCTTGTTACGGTGAAAGGCCGGATGTTAGCAAATGACTTTTCGCCCGTCAGTCTGCCAATGCCTCGTAGCCGGTCAAAAAGTGCGGGCCGATGTAACGCTTGGGCAGTGCGTATTCCTCGGGGTACTCCACCTGCACCAGGTAGAGCCCGTACGGGTGCGCCGTGACCCCGCCTTCGCGGCGGTTGCGCCCCTCCAGCACCTCGCGCGCCCAGGTGACCGGGCGCTCGCCGGCACCGATGGCCATCAGTACACCGGCAATGTTACGCACCATGTGGTGCAGGAAAGCCGTGGCGCGCACATCCAGCACGATCATCTGGCCATGGCGGGTGACGCGCAGGTGGTAGATGTGCTTGATCGGCGACTTGGCCTGGCACTGGCTGGCGCGGAAGGCACTGAAGTCATGGGTACCCAGCAGGTACTGCGCGGCTTCGGCCATGCGCTCGACATCCAGCGGGCGGTGGTTCCAGGTCACCTCCTCGGCCAGGTGCGCCGGGCGGATCGGGTCGTTGTAGATGACGTAGCGGTAACGCCGGGCGCAGGCCTTGAAGCGGGCATGGAAGTCGGCCGGCATCGGTCGCGACCAGACCACGCTGATGTCATGGGGCAGGTTGAAGTTGGTGCCCATGGTCCAGGCGCGTTCGTCGCGCACGGCGCGGGTGTCGAAGTGCACGATCTGCCCGCAGCCATGCACGCCGGCGTCGGTGCGCCCGGCGCAGATTACCGAGATCGGCTCGTTGGCCACCTTGGACAACGCCTGCTCCAGGGCCTGCTGGACACTGGGCACGCCACTGGCCTGGCGCTGCCAGCCACGGTAGCGCGCGCCTTTGTATTCCACGCCCAGGGCGATGCGGGAGTAGCCTTCGGCCGCGGACTCGGCGGCGGTGTCGATGATGTCCAAGAGCATGAAACCTGTGGGGGTGTACGGAATGGCGGGGATTATAACGACAACGGCAGCCGTGTAGGGCTGCCGCTGAATGTGTGTCGCGCTTGAGGGCCTCTTCGCGGGTAAACCCGCTCCCACAGGGGCCCCACAGATTTCAGATCCTGTGAGTCACCTGTGGGAGCGGGTTTACCCGCGAAGAGGCCGGTACAGACAACCTCAGACCAGTCGGGAGAGCATGTCCTCGGCTTCCTGACGCTGACTGTCATCGCCATCCTTGACCACTTCATCGAGGATGTCGCGTGCACCCTGGTTGTCGCCCATGTCGATATAGGCGCGGGCCAGGTCAAGCTTGGTGGCCACTTCGTCGCTGCCGGAGAAGAAGTCGAAGTCCAGGTCGTCCAGTGGTTCAGGCTCCGGCTGGGCAGCCGCGTCCTCGCTGGTGAAGTGCGGCTCCAGCGACGGCGATTCGAGGCTCTGCGACAGCTTGTCCAGCTCTGCGTTGACGTCGTTCAGCTCCGAGGCAAAGCTCTTGGCTGCCGGCGAATCGTCTTCCAGCGACAGCGAAAGATCGAAGTCGGACGGCAGGTCGAACTCGGAAAGCGGGTCGAATGCTGGCTCGCTGTCGAAGGCAGCCAGCTCGGCAGCGACATCCACCGGGGTTTCGTCGACTGCAGCCGGGGCGGCCGGGGCAACCGGTTCGCTGACGTCGAGGTCGAAGTCGGACAGGTCCACAGCGGGCTGTGTATCGGCCTGAGCCAGCATGGCCTCGAACTCGGCGTCGGCGTCAGCCTGCAGCTCGGCATCCACGGCAAACGGCTCGTCTTCCGGCTGAGCCGCTTCCAGCACCGGTTCATCCAGTACCGGCTCGTCGACGACAGGTTGCTGGGCCAGCGATTCGTCCAGCAGCGGCGCTGCCAGCGGGTCTTGCTCGGGCAGCTCGTCACCCAGGCTCAGGTCGAAGGCACTGTCCAGGTCCTGCTCGTCCGGCGCATCGAGGGTCGGCACTTCATCGAAGGCATCCAGCTCAGCATCCAGATCAACTTCCGGCTCGAGCACTGCCTCAGGTTCGGCTTCGGCAACGGCCTCTGGTTCAACCGCCACCTCTGGCTCGGGCGCCATGTCGGCAATCACTGGCGTTTCAGGCTGATCCTGCAGCAGTTCCTGCACGTACTGCTCATCCATCTCGGCAGCCAGGGCTGCCGCGCCCAGGCCGGCAGCGGCCAGGCCGAGCATGGCCGGGTAGCGCTCTTTCAGCCCGGCAACCGCTGCACTGTTCTGCTCGCTGGCCGGCAGCTTGCGCTCCTGCTCGGCGAACGCGCTCTGGTCACCCTGGCGGGCATACACATCCATCAGTTTCAGGCGCAGGTCGTCACGCTGCGGCGCGGCCGCCACGGCAGGCTCCAGCAGGTCGGTAGCGCGGTTCAGGCGGCCTTCGGCCACGCATTGCTCGACCTCAGCCAGCAGCGCGGCGTAGGGGTCGGCTTGCGGCTCAGGCTGCACTTCGACGGCGGGTACCGATGTTTTTTCCGCGGCGGTAGCGGCGGCTGCCGAAGCGGCGACCACAGCCGGCGACAAGGTCACACTCGGAGCCGAGACCTCGACACCATCGAGGCTTGCGCTGTCGCTGTCGAAGCCTGCGCCCTGCTCTTCTTCCAGCGCCCGCGCCATGCGCAGGTGCTTTTCCGCCTCCTGCTGAGCCTTGCGCTTGCGCGCCAGCAACAGCAACAGAAGCAGCAGTACGAGGAAGGCACTACCGGCAATCAGCCCGAGCAGCAGCGGGTTGCCCATGATTTCATCGACCGCGCTGCCAGGCTCGCCAGCAGGTGCGGCCTCGGCGGCAGGCACCGGCTTGGGTGCGGTATCGACAGCGGCAGGAGCCGGCTTGACGACCGGTTGGGCCGGCGCAGCCGCCCCTTGGGTTTCAAGCCGGGCCAACTGGTTGTTCTTCAGCTCGATCAGACGCTGCAGCTTGTCCAACTGGCTCTGCAGGTCGGCCATGCGGCTCTTGAGCTCTTCGTTGTCGCGACGGCTGGTGTCCAGGCTTTCCTGGGCCACCGCCAGTTTGTCGTTGAGGGCCTTGGCCTGGTCGGCACCAGCCTGGTTGCCCGGGCTGACCAGGCGCAGGTTGTCGCCCTGGGCTATACGTGCCGGCGCTGCCTCGGCGGCACCGCGACGGGTGGCGTCCAGCTGGCGGGCACGCGGGCCCAGGCGGCGGCCTTCCCGCCAGGCGGCATACTGCTCGGCCACCTCGGCGGTCGCCTCGCCCTGCGGGATGTTCTGGATCTGCTGCTGGTCGGGCAGGCGCAGCACCTGGCCAACCTTCAGCTGGTTGATGTTGTTGCCGATGAAGGCGTCCGGGTTCAGCGCCTGGATCGCGATCATGGTCTGCTGGATCGAGCCGCCCTGTGCATTGCGCGCGGCAATCTGCCACAAGGTGTCGCGGCGCTGGGTGGTGTAACTGCCGGCAGCGGTCACCGCTGGCGCCACATTGGCTGCCGCAGGCTTGTCGCCCTGGGCCTTGGCCTGATCGAGCAGCACGCTGTAGTCACGCAGCAGGCGGCCCTGCGGCCACATTACCTGGACCAGGAACTTTACCACCGGCTCAGGCAGCGGCTGGCTGGAGGTAACCCGCAGCACGCTCTTGCCGTTGGGGTTGATCACCGGCGTGAAGGTGAGGTCTTCGAGGTATGTCGGCAGTGCCACCCCGGCCTTGCTGAACTCTTCCGGTGGCGCCAGGCTCGGTGCCACTTCGGCGGCGGTGAGGTCGCGCACGTCGAGCAGCTCGATCTCGGCGTCCAGGGGCTGGTTCTGTGCCGACTTGAGGGTCAGCTCCCCCAGGCCCAGGGCATTCGCCATGCCCGACGACAGCGCCGATGCTGCAGCCATGGCCAGAACCAGTTTGCGAATTCGAAGCATGACCTCTTCCCTTGTATGAAGCGTCCTGAAACCTGCATGCGGAGCAGGACAATAGTGCTCGCCAGTATCTTTTACGGCATGTGTTTAATCAACAATTGCGCCACTTGCACGGCATTGAGCGCGGCGCCTTTGCGCACGTTGTCGGTGGTCAGCCAGAGGTTGAGTTGCTGGTCTTCATCAACACCGTGCCGTACACGACCAACATAGACCACGTCCTGGCCCACTGCGTCGCCTACCGGGGTCGGATAATCGTCGAGCCCCACCAGTTCGACGCTGTCGGCCGCCTCGAGGGCCTGGTTGACCGCATCCAGGTCTACCGGGCGACGGCTCTGCACCGCCACACTGAAGCTATCGCCGAAAAACACCGGGACTTGAACGCAGCTCACGGAAATCTTCAGTTCCGGCAGGCCCAGCAGCACGCGCAGCTCGCTGACCAGGCGGCGCTCCAGAGCCGTGTGGCCATGCTCATCGGCGGTGCCGACCTGGGCCAACATATTGAACGCCATCTGCCGGTCGAAGAAGCGCGGCTCCAGCGGCCGGGCATTGAGCAGCTCGGCGGTTTGCCGGGCGAGTTCGGTGACCGCTTCACGGCCTTGTGCAGACACCGCCAGAGCGGCCATCACCTGCACCCGCTCGATATCCAGCAGGCCTTTGAGCGGTGCCAGGGCAACAGCCAGGGCAACCGCGGCCGAGCACGGGCTGACGATGCGGGCGGGCAATGCCAGGCCGGCCAGGCGTTCGGCGTTGGCTTCGGGCACCAGGGCCAGGGCGTCGTCCAAGCCAGCGGACAGGTCGATGACCGTGCAGCCTGCCTGCAGCGCCTTGCTGGCAAAGCTTCGGCTGACTGCCGCGCCTGCAGCGAAGAAGGCCAGCTTGACCTGGGCGAAGTCAAAGCTGTCCACTTCACGCACCTTCAGCTTCTTGCCAGCGAACATCACGCTGCTACCCGCCGATTCCATGCTGGCCAGCAGGTGCAGGGTGGCGACCGGGAAATCCAGCTCTTCGAGAATCTGCACCAGGGCTTCACCGACGCTGCCGGTGGCGCCGACGACGGCGATGTCCAAAGGGTGTGTCATGGAAGGGATCCTTTTGCTGAAAACGGCGGGGGCGGCACTTTACTCGGATTGTAGAGTTTTGTCTGTGCTGGCCCAAACCTAGAGCTGCGCTGCTCTTGATCTTGATCTTGATCTTGATCTTGATCTTCGCGACTTCAGGAGGCCGAACGCAGGTCTTGCGGAGGGAGGTGACGGGCATGGATGCCCGTCAAGCGCTGAGGCCCCATGGATGGGGCCTGCAGCGCGTACTCCCGGGAGCA
>NZ_JAFGYI010000462.1:0-247 GCF_017490905.1 Pseudomonas sp. 32_A
CTCGGCCTGGGGCTACTGGATCAGTGCCTGGCTGGGCA
The DNA here is from genome assembly GCF_017490905.1 of Pseudomonas sp. 32_A. NCBI lineage: Bacteria > Pseudomonadati > Pseudomonadota > Gammaproteobacteria > Pseudomonadales > Pseudomonadaceae > Pseudomonas > Pseudomonas sp. 32_A. The sequence goes on from NZ_JAFGYI010000462.1 coordinate 39, forward strand.
ACGTCGGCTACTTCGTACTGCTGTTCAGCACCCTGGGCTACTTCTTCCCGATCTTCGGCGAAGGCAACACCCCTGCCGCCATCATCGGCTGCGCCTCGCTGCTGCTGTGGGCGGTGCACTTCCTGGTGCTGCGCGGTATCAAGGAGGCGGCGTTCATCAACCAGGTGACCACCGTGGCCAAGGTGGTGCCGTTGCTGATTTTCGTGGTG
>NZ_JAFGYI010000463.1:0-247 GCF_017490905.1 Pseudomonas sp. 32_A
AGAAGCCGATGATGATCTGGGCTGCCCATTACCTGAGTGCGATGGCCAAGGCACTGATGGATGATGCTGAGTTGGGGATGAGGCAGTGAGGGTTTGGCTTCAGGTTGAATGAAGGCCGCTAGGTGTTCGCCACAACATTTTCTGCGCCTGTGGTATCGAGCGCCGCCCGCGCGGCGCTTCGCGGGGCAAGCCCGCTCCCACATTTGTTGCAACGTGCCAAACCTGTCAGGCCATCGTTACCCGCTTT
>NZ_JAFGYI010000464.1:0-246 GCF_017490905.1 Pseudomonas sp. 32_A
GGAGCAAGACCGGAGTGAGGGAACCCCGGAGCGCAGCGCAGGGGCCGGATGATGGGAGCGCAGCGTTTTTTGGTTACTTTTTGCCGCGTTTGGCAAAAAGTGACTCGCCGTAAGGGCGAAAAGGTGAGTCAGCGTCGCCATCGCAAACGGACTGTTCGCCATATCAAAACCGTCGCTTAAGCTTTTTGGCTTTTTGCTTTTTGGATGCGGGCATTCACATCGAGTAGGCATTCATTCGCGATGGTG
>NZ_JAFGYI010000465.1:0-246 GCF_017490905.1 Pseudomonas sp. 32_A
TCCCGGGAGCAGGCCCGTAGCGAGGGGACCCCGGAGCGAAGCGTAGGGGCCGGATGATGGGAGCCGACGGTTTTTGGTTCCTTTTTGCCACGACAAAAAGGGACCCGCCGTAAGGGCGGAAAGGTGAGTCAGCGTCGCCATCGCAAACGGACTGTTCGCCATATCAAAACCGTCGCTTAAGCTTTTTGGCTTTTTGCTTTTTGGATGCGGGCATTCACATCGAGTAGGCATTCATTCGCGATGGTG
>NZ_JAFGYI010000466.1:0-246 GCF_017490905.1 Pseudomonas sp. 32_A
GCAGCGCGCCAAGCAGCGAAACCGCCAGGCCGATACTGATCAGCAAGGCGCCCCACGGCCCGACGATATGCTCCAGTACCGAAGCCAGCGACGGGTTCTGCAGCCCGGCCAGTTCCGGCTGGGTCATGATGCCCAGCGACAGTACGTTGACCAGCACCAGGAACAGCAGCACGGTAACGAAGCCGATGACCGTGGCCTTGCCCACGTCAGAGCGTTTTTCCGCCCGCGACGAGAAGATGCTCGCAC
>NZ_JAFGYI010000467.1:0-246 GCF_017490905.1 Pseudomonas sp. 32_A
CCTTGGCCACGGTGGTCACCTGGTTGATGAACGCCGCCTCCTTGATACCGCGCAGCACCAGGAAGTGCACCGCCCACAGCAGCAGCGAGGCGCAGCCGATGGCGATTGGCGTGTTGCCCTCGCCGAAGATCGGGAAGAAGTAGCCCAGGGTGCTGAACAGCAGTACGAAGTAGCCGACGTTGCCCAGCCAGGCACTGATCCAGTAGCCCCAGGCCGAGGAGAAGCCCATGTAGTCGCCGAAACCGG
>NZ_JAFGYI010000468.1:0-246 GCF_017490905.1 Pseudomonas sp. 32_A
GGTCAACGTACTGTCGCTGGGCATCATGACCCAACCGGAACTGGCCAAGCTGCAGAACCCGTCGATGGCTGCCGTGCTGGAGCATGTGGTCGGCCACTGGGGTGCGGTGCTGATCAGCGTCGGCCTGGCGGTTTCGCTGCTTGGCGCGCTGCTGTCCTGGGCGTTGCTGTGCGCCGAGATCCTCTTCGCCACGGCGCGGGACAAGACCATGCCGCGCTTTCTGGCCAAGGAAAACGCCAACCATGT
>NZ_JAFGYI010000469.1:0-246 GCF_017490905.1 Pseudomonas sp. 32_A
CGTTGGTCAGCCACAGGGCGTTGGCCGGTACCTGGTTGGCGTTCTCGCGGCGCAGGAACTCCGGCATGGTGTGGTCCTTGGCGGCGGCGAACATGATCTCGGCGCACAGCAACGCCCAGGACAGCAGCGCGCCAAGCAGCGAAACCGCCAGGCCGATACTGATCAGCAAGGCGCCCCACGGCCCGACGATATGCTCCAGTACCGAAGCCAGCGACGGGTTCTGCAGCCCGGCCAGTTCCGGCTGGG
>NZ_JAFGYI010000470.1:0-246 GCF_017490905.1 Pseudomonas sp. 32_A
CCATGGATGGGGCCTGCAGCGCGTACTCCCGGGAGCAGGCCCGTAGCGAGGGGACCCCGGAGCGCAGCGTAGGGGCCGGATGATGGGAGCGGACGGTTTTTGGTTCCTTTTTGCCACGACAAAAAGGAACCAAAAACCGTCGGCTCCCATCATCCGGCCCCTTCGCTTCGCTACGGGGTCCCCTCACTACGGACTTGCTCCCGGGAGTACGCGCTGCAGGCCCCATCCATGGGGCCTCAGCGCTTG
>NZ_JAFGYI010000471.1:0-246 GCF_017490905.1 Pseudomonas sp. 32_A
TGCTGTTGGAAAACAGCGTGATCACCAGGAAGATCTGCACCATGGCGTTGGTCAGCCACAGGGCGTTGGCCGGTACCTGGTTGGCGTTCTCGCGGCGCAGGAACTCCGGCATGGTGTGGTCCTTGGCCAGAAAGCGCGGCATGGTCTTGTCCCGCGCCGTGGCGAAGAGGATCTCGGCGCACAGCAACGCCCAGGACAGCAGCGCGCCAAGCAGCGAAACCGCCAGGCCGATACTGATCAGCAAGG
>NZ_JAFGYI010000063.1:0-21187 GCF_017490905.1 Pseudomonas sp. 32_A
ACAATACGGGCTCGATGCCCTTGGAGCGGCTCCGCTTCATGACCCTCCCTCGATGATCAGTCGAGAACTTTCGCCTCTTGTGAGGCGAAAGTCGAGATACAAGGAGCGGCCTTGTGTCGCGAAAGGGGGGCGAAGCGCCCCCGGGATCTTCGCATTCCTGCAAAATTGCCGGGGCCGCTTTGCGGCCCTTTCGCGACACAAGGCCGCTCCTACAAGGGCAGTGCCTGGCTTGAAATCAGCGGGCGAGTAACGTCTCCATCTCCCGATACCCCCGCTGCCGCGCATGCTCCAGCGCAGTCACTCCATCCTTGTCGGCAATCTGCCGATCTGCCCCGGCCGCCAGCAGCCGGCGCACGGTCTCTACATGCCGCGGCCCACCGTCGCCGAGGATCACCGCCTCCAGCAAGCTCCTCGGTGTCCTGCCCGCATCCTAGAAAAAACACGCCAGGGCTTGAAGTCAAGTTTGTGCATGACCCACAGTGCCTTGCTGAATAGGTAATGGCAGGAAGCTTAACGATGACATTCCCCACCCCCCTGATGGGCGCCTTGTGCTTGGTAGCCGCCAGTGGCTGGGCCTGCGCCGATCAGGTGCTGCCGGCGCCACCGGAACTGGCCTCCGGCTACCGCACTGGCCTGCAACCAGTGCATGCCAGCCGGCACATGGCCGCAGCTGCCAACCCGCTGGCCAGCGAAGCGGGGCGGGCGATGCTGCTTGCCGGTGGCAGTGCCATCGACGCGGCCATCGCCATGCAGATGGTGCTGACCCTCGTCGAACCGCAATCCAGCGGCATCGGCGGCGGAGCGTTCATCCTTTACTGGGATGGCCAGCGCGTGCAGGCCTTCGATGGCCGCGAGGCAGCCCCGGCGGCGGTGACGGAAAACCTGTTCCTGCAAGCCGATGGTTCACCGATGCCATTCAGGGCTGCGCAGATCGGCGGGCGTTCGGTGGGTGTACCGGGAATTCTGCGTGCCCTGAAGCTGGCCCATGAGCAGCACGGCAAGCTGCCCTGGCGCGACCTGTTCGCCCCGGCCATTGCCCTGGCACGCAACGGTTTCGCGGTTTCCGAACGCCTTCACGCCCTGGTGGCGGGCGACCCGTTCATCGCCCGGTCACCGGCCATGGCCCGCTACTTCCTGGATGAACAGGGCAAGCCGCTGGCGGTCGGGACTACCTTGCGCAACCCCGAGCTTGCGCAAACCTTCGAGCAGATTGCCGAGCAGGGCGCTGATGCGTTCTACACCGGTGAAATCGCCGAAGCCATGGTGGCCAAGGTCCGTGGCCACGCCAATGCCGGTTATCTGTCGTTACAGGACCTGCAGCAATACCAGGCCAAGGAACGCGAGCCGGTATGCGGGCCTTACAAGGCCTGGCGCATCTGCGGCATGCCGCCACCATCATCGGGTGGGGTGACGGTGCTACAGACTCTGGGAATTCTCGAAGCCGTGCAGCGCGCCTCGCCACAACGCGATCTGTCGGCGCTGCGGCCTGTAGCGACTTCGTCCCCGGCTGGCCTGGAGGCGCCGCCGTTGGCGGTGCACCTGGTTGCCGAGGCCGAACGCCTGGCCTACGCCGACCGCGCCCAATACCTGGCTGATAGCGATTACGTGCCGGTCCCGCTCAAGGCCTTGACCGACCCTGCTTATCTGGCCAGCCGCGCAGCGCTGGTTGGCGAGTACTGCATGAAGCGCGCCCGCCCGGGCCAGCCGCAGGGCGCCGACCTGGCCTTGGCGCCCGACCGCTCGCCACTGCGCATTTCCACCTCCCACCTCAGCGCGGTGGACGATAGCGGCCAGGCCCTGGCCATGACCACTTCGGTGGAAGCGGCGTTCGGCTCGCACCTGATGGTCAAGGGTTTTTTGCTCAACAACCACCTGACCGACTTCTCGTTCATCCCCCGGGAACAAGGCAAGCCCGTGGCCAACCGGGTGCAACCGGGCAAGCGACCGCTGTCGGCCATGGCGCCGACCCTGGTGTTCTCGCAAGCCTCCGGCGAGCTGGTGGCCAGCCTGGGCTCGCCTGGCGGCTCGCAGATCATCGGCTACGTGAACAAGGCGCTGATCGGCCTGCTGGATTGGCAGCTCGACCCGCAGCAGGCCGCCGGCCTGCCCAACTTCGGCAGCCGCAATGCCGGCACCGAAGTGGAGGCGGGGTTGGCCAGCCCGGCGCTGATCCGGCAGTTGGCAGCCTGGGGGCATGAGGTGACGCCGATGACCATGACCAGCGGTATGCAGATCATCCAGCGCAGTGGCAAGGGCTGGTTGGGCGGTGCCGACCCTCGGCGCGAAGGGGTAGCGGTCGGCGACTAGCAGTGCGCGTTGCGGTGCAGCAGGTGGCGTGATAGAAGTCAGTCTTGCCATTCAGAAGTTGAATATCAAGATGTCAATCAGCTTGAAATCGAATAGGGCCCTGTTCGACCTCGACCTGCTGCGCGCCATTGTCGTGGTGGCCGATTGCGGCAGCTTCACCACGGCTGCTGCCCGCCTGCACTCCACCCAATCGACCATCAGCCAGAAGGTGCGCCGCCTGGAGGATATGGTTGGCCACCGCCTGCTGGTGCGCGGCAATCGCGATGTGCTGCCGACCGATGCCGGGCAGACCCTGCTCGGCTACGCCCGGCACATGCTGGCGCTCAACGACCAGATGCTCGAAGCCCTGGCCGGGGCGATGGTTGGCGTGACTGTGCGCCTTGGCGTGCCAGAGGACTTCGTGGGCGGGCGTACCACCAATGCGCTGTCGGCCTTCAGCCGGCTGCACCCGCAGGTGAAGCTGGAAGTGACCAGCGGCCTGTGCCGCGACCTCAGCCAGGCCTATGACAACGGCGAGCTCGACCTGGTGTTGCTCAAGCAGCGGCGTAACAGCCGCGAAGGCGTGGCCTGCTGGCCCGAGCGCCTGCAGTGGATCGACAGCGCGCGCACACCGGCCTTCGAACTGGACCCGATCCCGCTGGTGACTTTCCCGCCCCGCGGCCTGTACCGCGACGACATGATCACCGCCATCGAAGGCATGGGCCGGCGATGGCGCATCAGCTTCACCAGCTCCAGCCTCAGCGGCATCCAGGCCGCGGTCGCCGATGGCATGGGCATCAGCCTGCTGCCGCCACGGGCGGCGACTGGCGAGCACCGGGTGCTGGGGGCAGGGCAAGGGCTGCCGGAGGTCGACAGCTATGAAATTGTCATCGTCCACCGGCCGACGGCGGATGTGATGGTCAAGGCGTTGGCCGAAGTGATGACGCAATTGTTGGCGGGTGGCGGCATCTGAGCGCTGCAAATGCGGTAGCGGGGTTCGGTGACGCGTCGATTGCCTTGGGACTATGACTGTTGCCTCGATCGTTCCCACAAGGCAGGGGCGGGTTTCTGATTGATTTGCGGGGACTCTGGCTAAAGCCATCCAGACTGGGCCGAGCATAGGATCTGCTCCCCCCCCCTTTGATCTCATTCCGGAGACCCTATGAAAAAGATTGCATTCATAACCTTGCTGGCCGCCGCGGGCCTGGTTCAGGTAGCCCATGGCAACGAGCCTGAAGATGCGGATACTGCTGTCAGCGAAACGACTGCAGCGTCTACCGAGCAGCCTGAAGCCCGGCGCCGGACCATCCGCAGCATTGGCGTGCCAAGCACACCCTGCCCCGACGGCACCTACCCGACTGAAGTCGGTCATTGCAACCCGTCCTTCGAGTTTGACTGAAGCCCGGGCATTCTGGCGGGCGGCTCTCCGGCAAGCATTTGCCGGGGCGCTTGACTACCGCGAAGTGGGCCTCATGGCTGACGCTCGGCTACGGCCCTCAGGGTTCTGAGGGTTACCACCGGCGCATCCACCACGAACCGATTGGCCAGCCAACCCGGCACATCCCCTGCCGGGTCGGCTTGCAACTGGTAGATCACCTCGGTCTTGCGCTTGCCCAGCGGCTTCATGATCCATTCGCCCGACAAGTGCTGCACGCGGATCAGCCCGGGCTCTTCGGGCAAACGGCCCGGATCGGCGCTGAGGTGCCGCACCAAGGTACCGTCGTCAAGCCGCTCGGTGGTCACCTTCAGTACGATGTCGCGCGGCATCGTCGGCCACGGCAGGTTGGTGGTCAGGTATATCCAGGTGTTTTCGCCCTGTACATCCAGCAAGCGCATCTCGGCGCAGGCGTACAGCCACTTGCAGGCCACCCGCAGGTTCTCCTGCAGGTCGGTGAGTGTACGAACGCTGGCATTCATGGTGCTGATGCCACGGAATTGCTGGTAGGGCGAGTCGGGGGCGGCGCTCAGATACACGCGGATGCCTTCGCGGTCGTAGGCCAGGTTCCAGTCATCGGCGGCCGGGGCGGGCGTGCACAGCAGCAGGGCGGCGAGCAGCAGGCAGCGGTTCATGGCTGGTACCGCGCGGGGATGGGTGTTTCAGTATGCGCGGCAAACAGAAAGCCCGCCAGGTTGGCGGGCTTTCGGGCATCAGCCTGGGCTTAACGCTTAGGGTTCAGCGTCAGGTGCACATGACGGTTCACGTCCTTGTACAGCAGGTAGCTGAACTTGCCTGGGCCGCCGGCGTAGCAGGCTTGCGGGCAGAAGGCGCGCAGCCACATGAAGTCGCCGGCTTCCACTTCGACCCAGTCCTGGTTCAGGCGGTACACCGCCTTGCCTTCCAGCACGTACAGGCCGTGTTCCATCACGTGGGTCTCGGCGAACGGAATCACGCCGCCCGGCTGGAAGGTGACGATGTTCACGTGCATGTCGTGGCGCATGTCGGCCATGTCGACGAAGCGGGTGGTGACCCAGCGGCCTTCGGTGCCCGGCATTTCGATGACGGTGGCGTTGTCACGGTGGGTAACGAACGACTCGGGAACGTCCAGGCCTTCGACCTTCTGGTAGTGCTTGCGCAGCCAGTGGAAGGTGACGTTGGACTTGCTGTTGTTGCGCAGGCTCCACTCGGCGCCTGGGGCCAGGAAGGCGTAGCCGCCCGGTACCAGGGTGTGGTGCTTGCCTTCGACGGTGATGTCCAGTTCGCCTTCGACGATGAACACCACGGCTTCGGCGTTCGGGTCCAGCTCAGGGCGTTCGCTACCGCCTTCCGGGGCCACTTCGACGATGTACTGGGAGAAGGTTTCGGCAAAACCGGTCAGCGGGCGAGCGATGACCCACATACGCATCTTGTCCCAGAACGGCAGGTGGCTGGTGACGATGTCACGCATCACGCCCTTGGGGATGACGGCATAGGCTTCGGTGAACATGGCACGGTCAGTCAGCAGCTCGGTCTGAGCCGGGTGCCCACCGTGGGGGGCGAAGTAGGAATGGTTCGACATGGACGATCTCGACTTGTTGTTCTCTCCCCATGCCGTGAACCGCACCGGCCGGTGCGGCGCAGGGGATGTGGCGACAGAATAGGGTCGAGTGTGTGCCATCCACAAATTAAATGTTGGAATACCCGGTATTTGCCGGTTGAATGCGTACTTGTCGGCCTGCGTGCTCTTCCGGCAAGCGGTCGCCTTGGCCGAAAAGCTTGTGGCGCAAGGTGCCTTCGGCATAGCTCAGCGGGTAGCGGCCACGGCGTTGCAGCTCGGGCACCAGCAACTCGACCACATGGGCCAGGTCGTCCGGTTGCACTGCGTAGGTCAGGTTGAAGCCATCGATGCCGGTCTGGTCCAGCCAGCTTTCCAGCTGGTCGGCCACCTCGCTGGCAGCACCCACCAGCACCGGCCCACGGCCACCCAGGCCAATGAATTCGGCAGCCTCGCGCACGGTCCAGCGGCGGTTCGGGTCGGCGGCGGTGAAGGCGGCCAGGGCTGCGCGGCCGGCATCGTTCTCGACGTATTCGATCGGCGCATCGGGGTCGAGGCCGGCAAAGTCGATGCCGGTCCAGCCCGACAGCAGCGCCAGGGCAGCATCCAGGTCTACATGGCTGCGGTACTCGGCGAAGCGCGCCTCGGCCTCCTCACGGGTGGGGGCAACGATCAACAGCGCCTGGGCGTAGATCAGCACCTCGTCCCGGCCACGCCCGGCCACCTCGCTGGCCTGGCGGATACCGTCGGCGTAGCGGCGCAGTACCGTGGGCGTCGGCCCGCTGATGAACACGCACTCGGCGTGCCGCGCCGCGAACTGCTGGCCGCGTGCCGAAGCACCGGCCTGGAACAGTACTGGCGTGCGTTGCGGCGAAGGTTGGCACAGGTGCATGCCTGGCACCTGGAAGTGTTCACCCACATGGTTGATGGGGTGCACTCGGGCAGGTTCGATATAGCGTCCGCTGTCACGCTCCAGCAGCACCGCGTCTTCCTCCCAGCTTTTTTCCCATAGTTTGTACAGCACCTGCAGGTATTCCTCGGCAAGGTCATAGCGCTGGTCGTGGCCCAGCTGGCGCGCCAGGCCCAGGTTGCGCGCGGCGCTGTCGAGGTAGCCGGTGACGATGTTCCAGCCGACCCGGCCATTGCTCAGGTGGTCGAGCGTGGACATGCGCCGGGCGAAGGGGTAGGGGTGTTCGTAGGTGAGCGAGAAGGTGACGCCGAAGCCCAGGTGCTCGGTAACCCCGGCCATGGCCGGCACCAGCAGCAGCGGGTCGTTGACCGGCACCTGCACGCCACCGCGCAGGGCGGCTTCGGGGCCGCCCTGGTAGACGTCGTAGATGCCCAGCACATCGGCGATGAACAGGGCGTCGAACAGGCCGCGTTCAAGCAGGCGGGCCAGGTCGGTCCAGTAGTCCAGGCGGTTGAAGGCCACGCTGGTGTTACGTGGGTGGCGCCACAGGCCGGGGGACTGGTGGCTGGCGGCATTCATGCTGAAGGCGTTGAAGCGGATCGGGCGGGGCATGGTGGGCGTGCTCCGCTCAAGGCAACACGGAAGCCGGGTAGACCGCGTCGGCTACCTGCAGCTTGCGTGGAATCAGGCCCAGGCCCTGGAAGGTATCGGCCAGCTTCTGTTGCTCGGCAACGATCTGCGGGGTAATGGCCACGGCGTTGTAGTTGCGCCGCTCGCTGGCCACTTGCAGCACGCTGGCGTTGATCCCCAGTTGCGGAGCCAGCAGCGCGGCGACTTCGGCAGGCTTGGCATTGGCCCACTGGCTGACCTTTCCCAGCTCGGCGAAGAAGGTCTTCAGCAAGGCGCGATGCTGGTCGGCGAAGCCGGCGGTGGACAGGTAGAAGGTGCGGTTGTTGGACAGACCGCTGCCATCGCGCAGGTTCTTCAGGCCCGGTTGGCTTTCTGCCGCGGCAAGGAACGGGTCCCACAGGGTCACGGCCTGGACGCTGCCCGATTGCAGGGCGGCCACGGCATCGGCGGCGTTGTTGACATAGGCCGGGGTGATGTCCTGATAGCTGAGGCCGGCCTGTTGCAGGGCAACGGCCAGCAGGTACTGGGCGTTCCAGCCGCGGCCAGTGGCCACGCGCTTGCCCTTGAGGTCTTGCACGCTGGCCAGGTGGTCCTGCTCGCGTACCACCAGGCCGATGCCGCGTGGGTAGGGTTGCTCGGCGGCCAGGTACACCACTGGCTTGCCTGCGGCCTGGGCGAACACCGAGGGTGCGTCGGCGGCATGGCCGAGGTCGATGGCGCCAGTGCTCAAGGCTTCGAGCAACTGCGGGCCGGCGGCGAACTCGTGCCAGCTGACTTTCACGCCTTGTGGCGCCAGGGCCTTCTCCAGGGCGCCGCTGCCCTTGAGGATGTTGATGCTGTTGAACTTCTGGTAACCGATGCGCAGAGTGCTGGTTTCGTCAGCCAGGGCTTGGGACCAGGGCAACAGGGTACTGGCGACACTGGCCAGCAAGCCGCCGATCAACAGGCGGCGCAGGGGGGAGAAGGCACGGGCGGGCATGGGCATTGCTCCTTGAGCTGGAAGGGAAACGATGTGCCCAGACTAAGGAGGTGGCGTTTGGCTTTCAATTTTTATATTCCTGTTGGTTAGATTGTTTTGTTATTTTTATATCCTTTTGTTTTGTAACGATTGGTCCGTTTCGACATTTTTTTCACATTCGCTTGCTAGGCTCCCCGGCATTCCCGAGGAGCCCTACATGTTGCACATCCTGCGCAAGCGCAGCACTCCTATTGCCTTGGCCGCAACCGCCGGCCTGCTCACCGCCACCCTGGGCTTCTTTGCCTGGCAGAGTTTCTACCCGGTCCAGGCTGCCTCCGGCTGGGACGTCGAGGTGCTGCACCGCGATGTGACCAAGGCCGCGTCGCTGCTGCCGCAAGCCGATGGCAGCCTGCTGGTCAGCCGTGAACTGGATGATGGCCGTGGCAGCATCCTCAGGATTACCGCTGAAGGCGACCGGGTGGTAGTCATCGACAACTTGTCCAAGCCAGACGGCATGGTGGCAGCGCAGGGTGGCTGGGTGTTCAGCCAGGAAGGCGGGCTTGCCCCGGTCAGCCTGGCCCGCGATGGCCAGGTCACGCGGCTGTTCGACGGCGAGAGCGTGCAGGGCCTGTGGAACGACGGTGAGCACCTGTACGCCATCGAGGACCGCAAGGGCAATGGCCGTTTGATGCGTTATGACTGGCGCAGCGGCCAGCTCGATGTGCTGCGCTCCGGCCTGACCGAAACCGAAGGCCTGACCCGCTGCAGCGACGGGCGTTTGCTGTATACCGAAAAGGCCTACGGCAAGGTCCGCGCGCTGTCCGACGATGGCCGGGACCCGGTGGTGGTCGATGGCCTGCGCAACCCGACGTTCCTGTTCTGCGACCAGCGCGGCCTGTGGATCAGCGAAGACAACACCCACCGAGCCCGGCTGCTGCGCATCGATGCCGACGGCTCGAGACAGGCCGTGCTGTCGTTCCTCAAGGCGCCCCAGTCGATCGTCGCCGATGGCAAGGGGGGCTACCTGCTGGCCGAAGGCGGGCGCAACCGCGTGCTGCACCTGACGCCGCCGCTGGAGCGCAATACCGCCCAGCGCGACTGACCCGGCGCCTGGCTGGGCAGGCGCCGTTTGCAGATGGCCAGTAGCCGTGGCTGGTGGCCACCCGACCAACAGCGCGCTTCCCTGCATGGCTGCGCTCACGGATAATCCCCCCATTCCAATAAACAGCCTGTGAGTGGGTATGAGTGATTCCGTAGTCAGCCTCGGCCAGCCTGAAACCGAAGGGGGGCGCAAGACGCGCAAGAACAACCCCGAGAAAACGCGCGAGGACATCCTCCAGGCCGCCATCAACGAGTTCGTCCAGCAAGGGCTGGCCGGTGCCCGCGTCGACGCCATTGCCGAGCGCACCGCCACTTCCAAGCGCATGATCTACTACTACTTCGGCAGCAAGGAGCAGCTGTACTGCGAGTGCCTGATCAAGCTGTACGGCGATATCCGCAAGACCGAGCAAAGCCTGGACCTGGAGTCGCTGCCGGCCGAGCAGGCGATCCGCCGGCTGGTGGAGTTCACCTTCGATCACCACGACCGCAACGTCGATTTCGTGCGGATCATCTGCACCGAAAACATCCACTACGGCGAGTACGTCAAGCAGTCGCCGGCGATTCGCGAAATGAGCAGCCTGGTGCTCGAGGCCTTGGGCAATACCTTGCGCCGTGGGGTGCAGGAAGGTGTGTTCCGCGCCGGCATCGAGGTCATCGACCTGCACATGCTGATGAGCTCGTTCTGTTTCTATCGGGTTTCGAACCGCCACACCTTTGGCGAGATCTTCCAGATCGACCTGTCCGATGAGCAGGTCAAGGCGCGTCACAAAGCGATGATTTGTGATGCGGTGTTGCGGTATATCCAGATCGAGCGCCGCCCCTGAAGGTTTTCCAGTGCCTGGGCCGGCCTCTTCGCGGGTAAACCCGCTCCCACAGGATCACCGCTGTCCCAAAGATTTGCACAGTACCTGTGGGAGCGGGTTTACCCGCGAAAGGGCCGGCCCAGGCGACACATGAATGAAGCCTTGATGCTCACTCGCCCAACCGCTGCTCACGCGACGGCGGGTAGCCAAAGTAGGCCGCATAGCACTTGCTGAAGTGCGACACCGAAACAAACCCGCAGGCCACTGCCACCTCCATCACCGACAGGTCGGAATACTGCAACAGCCGGCGGCTCTTGGTGATGCGCAGCTCCATGTAGTAACGCCGTGGCGAGGTGCCCAGCTGGGCCTGGAACAGGCGGTCGATCTGCCGGCGCGAGCGCCCGCTGTAGGCGGCCAGCTGGTCGAGGCTGAGGGTTTCCTCGAGGTTGTTCTCCATCAGTTCGACGATGGTGCGCAAGTGCAGGCTCATGGACTTCTTCGCGCCCGGGCCGACCTGGCGGTAGCGGGCACCAGAGAACGACAGGATTTCCTCGACGCCTTCGGCCAGGCCGTCGCCATACAACCGGCGCACAAGGCCAAGCATCAGCTCCATGGCACCATTGGGGCTGGCAGCGCTGAGGCGGTCGCGGTCGAGGGTGAAGCTGGCCGGGGTAATCCGCGTCTGCGGGCTGCGCTCGGACAGGCTGGCACGCTGTTCGGGGTGGATACTGCAGCCATAGTCGTCCAGCACCCCGGCGCGGCCGAGGAACCACGCGCCGTTCCACAACCCGCCCAGGGCCATGCCGTGGGCCGCGCAATCGCCCAGCAGGCGGTCAAGCTCGGGGTACTTCAATGGCGTGCGCAGGCCGCCGCAGATCACCAGCAGGTCCAGCTCCTTCAGCGCCTCGGCAGACAACTCGGTGGCCACCAGCTCCAGCCCCAGGTCGCTGAGCACGCGGTCGCCATCCAGCGACAGCGGGGTGAACCGGAAGCTGTCGGCGCGCAGCAGGTTGGCTGTGACCAGCACGTCCATGGCCACCGTGAAGCTGGCCATCGAAAAGTGTTCGAGCAATACGAAATCGACCCGATAGGGGGCTTGGGCATTGGCGCTGGTGGACTTCAGCCGCAGCATGTTGCTGGTACTGGTCTTCTTGCTGAACTGGCGTGGCGTGGGCACTCTGGACTCCGCTTGCTGGCTGGCCTCGAGAGTGTGGCGGGTGGCCGGGGGAAAGACAATCTCCCGGGTGGCCGTGTCGTGTTCCAGGTCGTGTTCAGACAACCTGTCTGGCCTGGCCCGTTGCCGCTATGCTGATGCTCCCGTCACTGAGGATGCCCTTGATGAAGTACGCCACTGCCCTGTTGCTTTGCCTGATGCCATTGCTGGCCAATGCCCTGGAACCGGGCGACAGGCTCGCGCCGTGGACGCTGCTCGACCAGCACGACCAGGCCTGCAGCCTCGACGCCGGTACGCAAATCCTGCTGGTGGCGCGCGACATGGATGGTGCCAAGCTGGTGAAGGCGGCGCTGGCCGACCAGCCCGAGGGTTATCTGGAAGCGCGCAATGCGGTGTTTGTTGCCGACATCCAGCGCATGCCGGCGCTGATCAGCAAGCTGTTCGCCATCCCCGCCATGCGCGATTACAACTACCGGGTGCTGCTCGACCGCGACGGGCGGGTAGCCAGCCGTTATCCCGGGCAGGATGGCCAGGTGCAGTGGTTGCAACTGAAGCAGGGCAAGTTGGTGAGCCAGCGGGCATTTGCCGACGCGCCGGCGTTGAAGGCGGCGCTGGAGACTGCACCTCGGCATTGAGAGCTGTCACCGCCCCCTGTAGGAGCGGCCTTGTGTCGCGATGGGCTGCGCAGCAGCCCCCTGCGATCTTTTGTAGAGCAAAAATCCTGGGGCTGCTGCGCAGCCCATCGCGACACAAGGCCGCTCCTACAAAGGGCCGCGGTGCCATGCCGCCAGGCAAATCAATCTGAACCCTCGGCAGCCTCTGCAACCCAACCCATTACATGCCAAATGGGAGAGCGCTCATGGAAATCGGAACGATCTGGATCATCATCGCGGCCTTTGTGATTCTGCTGGAAATCTGGGCCATCTGGCACATCATCGGCAGTGACCGGCGCGCCGAGCGCAAGATGCTGTGGATCGTCTTCGTGGTCTACGCGCCATTCCCAGGCTTGCTGTTCTGGGCCTGGCGTGGCCCCCGGGCGGTGAAGGGCAGGGCGGTGCTGGAGGAAAAATGACCGTGCGCGGCATCAGGCGCGGGGGCGCCTGATGCCGGCCCTTGCGCTAGACGATGCTGAAACGGATCGCCGACCCCAGGCCGTCGACCATCAGGCAGCCATAGAATTTTACACTCGTCAGCACACGCAGGCGCTTGAGCTCCGCGTGGATTAGATCGCGGATCCACCGTTCGGCCTCGTTGGCCCGGCCAACAGGTGTGACGCTGTCTAGCTGAACCTGCCCCAAAAGGGTGGTTTCGATGTGTTCGACGGTATCCAGCCCGATGTTCTCGCGCAAATGCTGGCGTGCCTGTGCCGCATCATATTCATCCGCATCCGGATCGCGTGGCTTGATGGTGTAGGCGAGTAGAAATTGATGTTTGCTCATGGTGTTTTCCTTGTTGCATGCAGGCCTCCATGCCGGGGCCTTGCAATCTAGCGCCTGGCGGCCACTGCGCATACAGACGCGTGGTTCAAGGAAGCCAGCGCGCTGTGCGAAACGTCTTACACCTGGCGCCTGCTTCGCGGGCAAGCCTGTTCCTGAAAACCGCGCTTGACCTCAAGTTGACTCAAGGTTCGATACTCCGTCCCTCCTCCAACTGATCGAGGGCTTATCGTGAGCCATTCAACCGCGTTCCAGCTGAGCAATCCCGAGGGCCTGTACGACCCCAGCGGCAATGCCTATTCCCATGTCGCCGAGGTTCGTGCCGACAGCCGCCTGCTGTTCATCGCCGGCCAGGGCGGGGAGGATCGCAACGGGCGGCTGTCACCGCTGTTCGCCGAGCAGGCGCGTCAGGCGCTGGCCAACCTGGAGATTGCCCTGGCGTCGAAAGGCGCCAGCCTGGCCCAGGTGTTCAAGCTGACCCTGCTGATCGTCGAGCATTCCGAAACGCGCCTGCATGAGTGGGTAGCCGAAGCTGACAAGGCCTGGGGCCCAGGCATGAAACCGACCTGTACGCTGATACCGGTACCCCGGCTGGCGCTGGACGGCATGCTGGTGGAGATCGAGGCGTTGGCAGCGATATAGGCCCGGGCGATTCGGTGCTGGCGTCAGATAAACACTATGTTGTATATCGGTGCTCGCCCTACCAGCATGGCAACCATTGATCTCAGAGGTGACCACACCATGAGCACCGGCACCACAACGCTCACCGGCCGCAAGGCCCGGGCCTGGGTCTGGCCTGCACTTTTCAGCCTGGCGGCCTTCGCTGCCAACTCGGTGTTCTGCCGGCTCGCGCTGAAGGATGGGGCCATCGACCCGGCGTCCTTCACCGTGGTGCGGCTGGCCAGTGGTGCACTGTTCCTGCTGCTGTTGATCCGCCTCCGCAAACCCGCGCTTGCCATGGGGGGCAGCTGGCGTGGCGGCCTGGCGCTGTTCCTCTATGCATTCCTGTTTTCTGCGGCGTACCTGCAGTTGGGCGCGGGCGCGGGTGCCTTGCTGCTGTTCGGCGCGGTGCAGATCACCATGTTCGGCTTCGCCTGGTACAAAGGCGAACCTGTCACCGCGCGGATGCTGCTGGGCATGCTGATCGCCTTTGCCGGCCTGCTGGTGCTGCTGCTGCCCGGTACCGCGGCGCCCCCCTTCGCCAGCGCCTTGTTGATGGCTCTGTCCGGCGTGGCCTGGGGCGTGTACACGCTGCTGGGCAAAGGCTCACCCCGGCCGCTGGCCGACACCGCTGGCAATTTCGCCCGGAGCCTGCCGTGCCTGGTATTGCTGTCGCCGATGTTGTTAATGGGTGCCGGCTGGCACCTGAGCCCGCTTGGCTTGCTGTATGCGCTGGGTTCCGGGATGCTGGCCTCGGGTGCGGGCTATGCCGTGTGGTACAGCGTGGTCAGGCAAATCAGCGCGCAGCAGGCGGCGACCATGCAGCTTGGCGTCCCGGTGATTGCAGCGTTGGGCGGGGTTGGCCTGATCGGCGAGCCATTGTCGTTGCGCTTGCTGGTGGCGTGCGTGGTGGTGTTGGGCGGTATTGCCCTGGCGCTGGCATCGCGGCGTTAAAAGAAACTGCGTTGCGCCTTGAGCGTGACCATGCTGTCGCAATAGGTGTTGATGCCCGAATACGCATCACACCCGCCACCACTGAGGTTGGAGTTGCTGTAGATCAGGTTCAGGTCGATGCCGAGCCAGGGTCGGGAGAGCTCCAGCGACCAATCGGAAAAGGCATGCACCGGGCTGCCACCATCAATGGTGAATGGCGTACCCAGGCGGTGATGGGCTAGCTTGACGCTCAGGTCGACCTCAAACAGCGGCAGTTGGCCGAAGTCGGCGAACAGCGTGCCGGTGCGGTTATCGGGGTTGTCGCGTAGCGCCCCACCGAAACGGCTGCCCAGCACCGAAACGCCACCGTACAGGGCATAGCTGTCGGGGCCAGCGATGTTTGGCTGACTATAGTGGATCAACCCCACCTCGTAGCCCAGGCTGCTGTCGAACTGGTGCTTGTAGCCCAGGTAACTGTCCAGCCTCAAGGTGGAGTCGGGCGTCACGCCCATGCTCGGGGCGTACTGGCCGAGGTACCAACCGTTGGGGTGGCTGAAGTCGAGGCCGCCGTGGAACGCACCGATGGCGCTGGGAGATATCAGCCCTTGGGCCATGCTGCGTGAGGGTGTGGTGCCGAGCGTGAAGTCGAAGCCGCCCAGTTCGCGTTTGATCTGTTGGGCCAGTAGCACGGGGCTGAACAGCAGTGCAGCACTCAGCAACAGAAGGGGCCTGGTCATGGTCTCCGTCCTGGAAGGCTTGCGATTGAGCGGTAGAGCATACCTGTGCAGGTAACGGGAGGGAACCGCTGGCTGGCCCACTCAGCCTTTGGTCGAACGGTCGGCGTCGGCAGCTTCGGTCACCACAGGCAGGTTGCCGGCACGCTGGATTACCCGCCGTTGCTGCTCGTAGTCGTCAAGCGACAGGCCACGGCGTTGCAAGGATTCCAGTTGCAGTTGACGGGTTTCTTCGGCGGTGTAGGGGCGCAGTTCGGGGTGGCTGGCACAGCCGCTGATGATGGCGATGGCAATAACGGCAAGGGTGGCGGACAGCAGGCGGGCCAAGGTGTTCATCAGGTAGCTCCAAGGGGCCGGGGTGGTGGGCGGCGAGTCGATGGAGCTAGGTTATTCGGCCATGTCGTTCGGCAGAAATTGCCATTCTCGATAGTGACTATCGATGGGTTCAACACGGGTTTGAATATTGTGGAGTACCTGTGGGAGCGGGCGTGCCCGCGAAAGGACCGGTACAGTCAATTACAGATCTCAGCCCAGCCTTGTCATGGATTCAAAGGCAGCAACCACTCCCACCCTTGGAACACGAAAATTTCGCGCACTCGCATCTGGTCAAAAGCAGCGCCATTGCTACCCTTAACCCACGCGGTCTGATCTCATGGAGAGAAGCGATGCGCATCCCATTGACAGCGGTCCTGTTGGTAATCCTGTATCTGAATGCCGCGCCTGCTCCGGTGCAGGCAGAGGATGTACCCGCCCCGGACCCGGCACCACAAGCCGACACGGTCGCGGCCAAGGACCCGGTGTTCACCCAGGAGCAACTGGACCAGATGCTTGCGCCCATCGCGCTGTACCCCGATGCGCTGCTGGCACAGGTATTGATGGCCTCCACTTATCCGGGGCAAGTGAGCGAAGCGGTGACCTGGTCCAAGGCCAACCCCAAGGCCACCGGCGACGATGCCGTCAAGAAGGTGGCGAACCAGCCATGGGACCCAAGCGTACAAGCGCTGGTGGCCTTCCCGCAGGTGCTGGCAACCCTGGGGCAGGACCCGGTCTGGGTGCAGCGCCTGGGCGACGCCTTCCTCGCGCAGCCTGACGATGTCATGGGCGGCGTGCAGCGCCTGCGTCACCAGGCCCAGGCCGCCGGCAACCTGCAAAGCAACCAGTACCAGAACGTGACCGTGCAGGCCGCCCCGGCACCGGCACCGGCCTCCAGCGGTAGCAGCGCCCAGGTGGTTACAGCCAGCAGCCCGCCCACCACCATCATCATCGAGCCGGCCGACCCCCAAGTGGTGTATGTGCCCAGCTATAACCCGACCACCACTTACGGCACCTGGGCCTACCCGGCTTCGCCGCCGGCATACTACCCGCCACCACCCATGTACTACCCCGGTTCCGCGCTGGTGGCAGGCCTGGCCTTCGGTACCGGCGTGGCGATCGTTGCCTCGCTGTGGGGTGACTGTGACTGGGGCAACAACGATATCGACATCGACGTCAACCGCTACAACAACATCAACGCCAACAACCGCATCACCAACAACCAGAACAAATGGCAACACAACGCCGCCAACCGCGACGGCGTACCGTACCGCGACTCCCGCAGCCGCCAGCAGTACGGTCGCCAACTGGACGGCGCTACCCAGCGTACTGCCTTCCGCGGTGACGACGCCCAGCGCGCCCAGGCGCGGGACAAGGCCAGGGCGTCGATGGACCGGGCTGGCATCGAACGGCCAGCCACCAGCAACCGCCAGGCACGCCAGCAGATGCGCGAGGCGCAGGCGGGCAATTCTATCGGCAACCGCATGCAGCCCCGTAGCGACAACCCGAGGGCAACCGACCGCCGGCAGGAAACCCGCAACACCCAGGCTCGGCAGCAGAGCAACCAGGTGAACCAGCGCAGGCAGGGCGAAGGCCAGGGGCGGCAGCTTGCGCAAAACCGGCCTTCCAATACCGCCGGCCGGGCGCGTAACAATGCTTTTGACGGCGTGCGTTCACCCTCACGCACCAGTGCGCAGGCCAATCGTGGTCGCACCAGCCAGTCGTTCGCCCAGCGCCCGAGCGCATCGCGTGCCGCCGGGCACCAGATTTCCCGGCCCAGTGCGCCCGCACGCCGCGGGGGAGGGGGCCGCCGATGAACCGTCAATCGATAGCGGCGCTGGTGATCGCAGCCGGCCTGGCCTGGTCAACCCAGACGGCTGCGCAAGAGGCCTTCCCGACACCGGAAAAGGCCGTGGAATCCTTTGTTGCGGCGCTGGGCGAGGAGAAACCTGATGAAGCCCGCCTGGCCCGATTGCTGGGCGATGACTGGCGTACCTACATACCGCGCGGCGGTGTGCAACGCAGTGATGTTGACACCTTCCTGGCGCAGTATCGCGCGCAGCACAGCATCGACATGTCGGGGGCAAACAAGGCCATCCTCGCGGTGGGCAGTGATCACTGGACGTTGCCCATACCTTTGACCAAAGGCGGCGAGGGTTGGCGTTTCGACCTCAAGGCCGGCAGCGCCGAAATCCGTGCCCGGCGTATTGGCCGTAATGAACTGGGTGCCATGCAATCGATGCTGGCCTACCACGATGCGCAGATGGACTACGCCACCCAGGACCACAACGGCAACGGTGCGCTGGAGTACGCGCAGAAGATATTCAGCGAGCCCGGCAAGCATGACGGGCTGTACTGGGACGACGACGGCGATGGCCAGGTCAGCCCGCTGGGCCCGCTGTTCGGCCAGGACATGGTCGGCGACGCCTGGTATGGCTACCACTTCCGCATCCTCGACGCACAAGGCCCATCCGCTCCAGGCGGTGCCTATAGCTACCTGATCGGTAACCAGATGAGCCGCGGCTTCGCCATGGTTGCCTGGCCGGCCAAGTACGACGATACCGGGGTGATGAGCTTCATGATCAGCCATGACGGCGAGGTATTCGAGAAAGATCTCGGGCCGCACGGCGACAAACTGGCCAAAGAGATGAAACGCTTCGATCCGGATGACAGCTGGAAGGTGGTAGACGTGCCGACGGGGGATTGAGCCGCTCGGATTACCCCGCCACGCTTCATGGGGCTGTTCTCGATTCCAGATCCATCTCGGACGGCCAGTTTACCTTCGGTGCCAAACGCAGGGCGAACTCACACCACAGCGCATCGTTGTGGTCTTTGGGTTCGCCTGGTGGCGACAGGGCTGAGGGGCCTTCCTGCATGTAGGTGCAGATGTAGGCCCAGGCATGCTCATTGGCGCCCATCGTGACCAGAGGAAAACGGTCGATGACATTGTTTGTGCCTGGGGCAACGATGGAGAGTGTGACACCCCATTTGAAAATTAATCCACCGTTTGGCAGTGCGCCGGTCTGGGACCAGCGCTCGGCGCGGACTTGGAACCAGTCGTAACTGACCGGTACGACTTTGCCCTTGTCGAAGGGGTTCCACCACTGATGCTTGAAGTTGTAGGCGTAGATTTTATTACGGGCCCGGTTGAATCGAATGGGCAGGTCTCGGGGCGCTGAGAGATCTGCCCGGAACAGGACAACAGTGCACCATGCTGACAATGAGAGCATGATGATTTCCTGAAGAACACTCTCGATGTCCGTTGGGTTTGTATGCCTGATCACCCAAGGAAGGTCAACCAGGATCGAAATCAGAAAGATAAGTGCCAATATCGAAACGATCCCACGATACGCCATTGCTGAGCGACAAATGTCGAGGTAAATATCATCTTGAAAGTTCGGCGTATGGGGAGCCAAGCCAGGTTCTAAAGTCGGTGCATCGAAGGGCGATGGCAAGTCCTCTTGCCAGCCAGTGCAGGGGGGGGGCAGTCTTGGGCGGCTCATTGTTTGTCATTCCTGCTGGTACGTAGATTGTTTTCTTTTTGCAATAAATTGGGCGCATCCGGTGGCCTGAATCGTGTGGTGGTCGGACAGTGGCAATGATCCTTGGATGCTGGAGCTCCCGTCGCGGATGACACCCATTACCTGCGGATCGTGGTCGGGCATCTGCGACAGTAGCTGGGGGACGACCCCACGGCGCCGACCATATAACCCCTGTGGGAGCGGGCGTGCCCGCAAAGAATCCAGCGCGATGCATGGCACCGGCTGCGCCGGTGTTCGCGGGCATGCCCGCTCCCACATTGACCGCATTGTCTTCAAGTCACGCGTAGTACCGGTGGAAGCTGGCCTACCTGGGTTTGGGCCGGAGCGAGCAGCGCAAGACAGTAAGCTCAGGGGGCGGTTCTCGACTCCAGATCCATTTCCGCTGGCCACACTACTCGGGGTGCTAGGCGCAGCGCGAACTCACACCAGAGCACATCGTTGTGATCCTTGGGTTCCCCGGGTGGTGGCAGGGCTGAGGGGCCTTCCTGCATGTAGGTGCAGATGTAGGCCCAGGCATGTTGGTCGGCACCCATGGTGCTCAGGTGAAAACGGTCGATGACGTTGTTCGTGCCTGGCGCAACGATGGACAGCATGACACCCCATTTGAAAATGATCCCGCCGTTTGGCAGGGCGCCGGCTTGTGACCAGCGCTCGGCACGGACTTGGGACCAGTCGTAACTGACCGGCACGACCTGGCCTTTGTCGAGGGGGTTCCACCATTGGCGTTTGAAGTTGTAGGCGTAGATTTTCTGGCGCGCACGGTTGAACCTGATGGGTAGGTCGCGAGGGGGACATATATCAACTTGGAATCCAAAAAACGTACACCAAACGCCAAGGAGCAGCACAAAAACTCCAATAATGACTAGCTCAATGCTGCCAATACTCCAGCTTTTGAAGATCATATGAGGAACCTGCAGCGTAAATATGGCCGCAGGTAGAGAGAGCGCCGAGAGGATACCTCTAGGTGAAATAGGGTGGCGAGGCACTTCAAGGTAAATCGTATCTTGATGGTTTGGTATCTGCCTGCCCAAATTCCTGTCAACGACTGGAGGAGTGGCTGGGCCAGGCAGATCCTCCTTCCAGCCCGCGCAAGGAGGGATTAGTAATGGGGAGGCCAATTGAGGTGCTCCAAAGATCTGATGCTGTTCTCTGTCATTGTTATCTGTGCACGAGCCGACTCGTCATCAGGATCAGGCCAATAAATCAGGCTCAACTCCAGAGAGGTAACGTTGTGGTGATCTGTCAAGGGGAATGCCCCTTGGATGTTCAGGATCCTGCTTTCTGTGTCGACGCTTTTGTGTAGGCTGTTTAGTATGTCGTCTGCAAAAACACCGGCAACACTCAGTGCTGAGCTTGATGGCAATACTAATCTAGTGCTGTCTCCTGATAGGGTGATGGTTCCTTTGCTTCCCCCGGTTCGATGCAAGTCCAGCTTCCATTGATAACGTGAAGTACCCACCGTGAAATTTGGCATGCTCAAATACGCGTTCAGTACAAAGCCTGCTGCCACCGTACTGCTATCACTGGTTACTGATTCACTTCCCCCCTGTTTGAAGCCAATTTTTATCGAGGCCTCTGCTCTCATGCCAAGAGCTGCGGCATTCAAAGCGCCAATAGCCAAATCAATACTTTTTGCCTCACACCAATACCGATGTTCGGGTGGTAACCCCCATCTGCTACGTCGAGCCCATAGTTCTGTCGCGGAGGATTCTTTTTGCTTCGCCCTGGTCGCCAATGCGTATGCTGTCAAGCCCAAGATTATCGCGATCCCCAGCGGCCCTAGCAATGTGCCTGGGACAAGGGCGGCATAGCCCGCCGGGAAGATCGTGGCAAAGGCAATGGCGCTTGCATAACCATAGGTTTGGGCGGACGCAACGTCCCCCTGGTCAGCTGATCTTCGCGCAGCGAAGGCATATTGTGCTGCGTCAGATACCCCCGCGAGTGCTGCTATGACGCCACCGAACTTAGCGATGCGCTCACCTAAATTCACAGTGCTAATAGCGCTTGGCCATAGCTTTTCCGGGCGAAGTAACTGTGCGGTAAGTCCCACACTCTCTACGCTTGTTCCCAGCACACCAAGGGAAGAAGACCATATTGCGGCGATCGCTTCCGAGTCTACGTTGGAAGTTTTAAGTAGCGCCTGATAATTTTTGCGCAGGCTATCTTGATGGAACCATATTCCGCCTAGCCCAAGCATCAGGCTGGCGCTTGTCGTGTTTGTTACAGCACTCCGCAAACTATTAGTCGTATCGCTTGCCAAACTACGAGCCGCCTCTGCACTTAGCCGAAAAGTGTTTGTACCGACAGTAATTGTACGCGCCAGCATAGTGGCTCTCGATACGGCACTTGCCCGCAATTGAACTAGCCGCGCCTGCAAACTCTCGGCGCTTTCCAGCGTCCAGAGCATCACCTCGATCATCTGGCTACGGTTACCCGCTGCCGCAATATTGATCGCCCCACTCAGCACCATGGCCCGCACCTTGCGGCCCAGGGGATCACGGAACTGTTTGTCTACCTGCTGCAGAAACGCGTCGGTCCGCGCCTCCAGGGCTTCATTGAGCAGGCTCATGTACTCGCCCACTGTCAGCGACACGCGCAACGGCGTTACCTGCTGCCCGGCGAACAGGGCAAACGCCGAGCGATGCACATGGCCGATCAGGGTCTTGGTCCGTTCACTCAGGTGCTGGCTGAGCGCATTCCCTGCGCTGTTGGTCGCGGCCAGCAACTGGCCAACGG
>NZ_JAFGYI010000472.1:0-246 GCF_017490905.1 Pseudomonas sp. 32_A
GGAGCAAGACCGGAGTGAGGGAACCCCGGAGCGCAGCGCAGGGGCCGGATGATGGGAGCGCAGCGTTTTTTGGTTACTTTTTGCCGCGTTTGGCAAAAAGTGACTCGCCGTAAGGGCGGAAAGGTGACTTGGCGCCACCATCGCGAATGAATGCCTACTCGATGTGAATGCCCGCATCCAAAAAGCAAAAAGCCAAAAAGCTTAAGCGACGGTTTTGATATGGCGAACAGTCCGTTTGCGATGGCG
>NZ_JAFGYI010000473.1:0-246 GCF_017490905.1 Pseudomonas sp. 32_A
GCGACTACATGGGCTTCTCCTCGGCCTGGGGCTACTGGATCAGTGCCTGGCTGGGCAACGTCGGCTACTTCGTACTGCTGTTCAGCACCCTGGGCTACTTCTTCCCGATCTTCGGCGAAGGCAACACGCCAATCGCCATCGGCTGCGCCTCGCTGCTGCTGTGGGCGGTGCACTTCCTGGTGCTGCGCGGTATCAAGGAGGCGGCGTTCATCAACCAGGTGACCACCGTGGCCAAGGTGGTGCCGT
>NZ_JAFGYI010000474.1:0-246 GCF_017490905.1 Pseudomonas sp. 32_A
TCTTCTCGCTGCCGCAAAACATGGCGGCCAGCGCAGGGGTTGGCGCTGTGCTGATCGGCTGGGCAATCACCGCGGTCGGCATGCTGACCCTGGCATTCGTGTTCCAGACCCTGGCCAACCGCAAGCCGGAGCTGGATTCGGGGGTGTATGCCTACGCCAAGGCCGGTTTTGGCGAGTACATGGGCTTTTCCTCGGCCTGGGGCTACTGGATCAGTGCCTGGCTGGGCAACGTCGGCTACTTCGTGC
>NZ_JAFGYI010000475.1:0-246 GCF_017490905.1 Pseudomonas sp. 32_A
GCGCCAGTGTGTATTCCGGGCGTGCCGAGCGCCGGTCGGATGTGGGCAAGGCTACGGTGATCGGTTTCCTGGGGGTGCTGGCGTTGCTGGTGCTGGTCAACGTGTTGTCGCTGGGGGTGATGACCCAGCCGGAACTGGCCGGGCTGCAGAACCCGTCGATGGCTGCCGTGCTGGAGCATGTGGTCGGCCACTGGGGTGCGGTGCTGATCAGCGTCGGCCTGATCATCTCGCTGCTCGGGGCCCTGC
>NZ_JAFGYI010000476.1:0-246 GCF_017490905.1 Pseudomonas sp. 32_A
GCCTCGCTGCTGTGGTTCTCGACCCTGGCGATCGGCGCGGCCTGGCTGGCGCCGTGGCTGGCCCGGCCGGCGACCTGGCGCATGCTCGACCTGATGGTGGCGGTGATGATGTTTGCGGTGGCGGCGCTCGATCTCACAGGCAACACAAACACTCCGGCGAACGCCACCGGTCAGTACGCCCCAACCGCTCTGGAACCTCTATTCCCTATCTTTGTTGCGTGGTTATGCGCCGGGCCCGGTGCTATG
>NZ_JAFGYI010000477.1:0-246 GCF_017490905.1 Pseudomonas sp. 32_A
CCTTGGCCACGGTGGTGACCAGGTTGATGAACGCCGCTTCCTTGATGCCGCGCAGCACCAGGAAGTGCACCGCCCACAGCAGCACCGACGCGCCGATGATGGCGGCAGGGGTGTTGCCTTCGCCGAACACCGGGAAGTAGAAGCCCAAGGTGCTGAACAGCAGCACGAAGTAGCCGACGTTGCCCAGCCAGGCACTGATCCAGTAGCCCCAGGCCGAGGAAAAGCCCATGTACTCGCCAAAACCGG
>NZ_JAFGYI010000478.1:0-246 GCF_017490905.1 Pseudomonas sp. 32_A
AGTTGGTCAGCCACAGGGCGTTGGCCGGCACATGGTTGGCGTTTTCCTTGGCCAGAAAGCGCGGCATGGTCTTGTCCCGCGCCGTGGCGAAGAGGATCTCGGCGCACAGCAGCACCCACGACAGCAGGGCCCCGAGCAGCGAGATGATCAGGCCGACGCTGATCAGCACCGCACCCCAGTGGCCGACCACATGCTCCAGCACGGCAGCCATCGACGGGTTCTGCAGCTTGGCCAGTTCCGGTTGGG
>NZ_JAFGYI010000479.1:0-246 GCF_017490905.1 Pseudomonas sp. 32_A
GGTCAACGTGTTGTCGCTGGGGGTGATGACCCAGCCGGAACTGGCCGGGCTGCAGAACCCGTCGCTGGCTTCGGTACTGGAGCATATCGTCGGGCCGTGGGGCGCCTTGCTGATCAGTATCGGCCTGATCATCTCGCTGCTCGGGGCCCTGCTGTCGTGGGTGCTGCTGTGCGCCGAGATCATGTTCGCCGCCGCCAAGGACCACACCATGCCGGAGTTCCTGCGCCGCGAGAACGCCAACCAGGT
>NZ_JAFGYI010000480.1:0-246 GCF_017490905.1 Pseudomonas sp. 32_A
TTCTACCAAAGGCGCAGATGGATGATGCCGAGCTGGGCATGAAGCAGTGAGAGTTTGCCTCCGGGGCGCATGAGGGCCGCAAGGCGTTTGCCGTGGCAGTTTTAGCGCCTGTGAGATCGAGCGCCGCGCGGGCGGCGCTCGATCTCACAGGCGCTGCAAAATTGCCGGCCTTACCTTACTTCACTCATACCCCTGCGCCCCGGCAATATGCCGCCCGGCCACATAGCCAAAAGTCAGCGCCGGGCC
>NZ_JAFGYI010000481.1:0-246 GCF_017490905.1 Pseudomonas sp. 32_A
TGGTCAAGGACGGGGTGATGTACCTGACCGGCTCCTACTCGCGGGTGTTCGCCGTGGACGCCCGTACCGGCAAGAAACTGTGGCAATACGATGCGCGCCTGCCCGATGACATCCGCCCGTGCTGCGATGTGGTCAACCGCGGCGCGGCGATCTACGGCGACAAGATCTACTTCGGCACCCTCGACGCGCGGGTCATTGCGCTCGACAAGCGCACCGGCAAAGTGGTGTGGAACAAGAAGTTCGGCG
>NZ_JAFGYI010000064.1:0-20911 GCF_017490905.1 Pseudomonas sp. 32_A
CATTATTGGCGGACTTCAGGGCGTTTTATCCACAGTTGCAGGCCTTTGCTGCGGCTGGCCGGTTGTCTGGCAGTTAGTGCCGGGTTGGCATTGCTGGCCTCTTCGCGGGTAAACCCGCTCCCACAGGACACCACAGGCCTCAGGATGAGTGCCATCCCTGTGGCTCCCACAGCTATACCACAGACCTCAGGACTGCTATTGCAGTGGCTCCCACGGGTACACCACAGAACTCAGGATGAGCGCGGTCCCTGTGGGAGCGGGTTCACCCGCGAAAGGGCCAGAACAGGCAGTGCAACAATTCAGGCAGCCCGCGCCTGCCGCCTTGGCGCCAGCTCGACTTCTCCAACCCCGAACAACGCCAGGTGAATCGCCTGCTGCGCCTGCAGCGCCAGCACCGCTCGCTCCTTGCCCACGCTGCCGATCGGCTGCAACAGGTGAATGCACACCTCGCCCCGCGGCAGGGCAAACAGGCGCATCAGGTGCGACACCAGGTCATCGTCACCAATGAACGGCGCAATCGGGTCGATCTGGCCTTCACGCAGGTACTGGATGGCCACCGGCTGCACCGCCACGCCACGGTCGATGGCGCCTGCCAGCAGGCGGCCATGGAAGGTGCGCAGGGTACGGCCGCTGGTGGTGGTGCCTTCCGGGAAGATCAGCAGTGGCCGGGCAAGGCCCAGTTGCCCGGCGATCTGCTCGCGCAGGCGCTGGCTGTCGCCCCCGCCACGGCGGATGAACAGAGTGCCTGCCTTTTCCGCCAGCCAGCCGGCCACCGGCCAATGGCGCACTTCGGCCTTGGACAGGAACGACAGCGGCAGCAGCATGCCGAGCAGGGGGATATCGGTCCAGGACACGTGGTTGCTGACCCACAGCATCGGCCGCTGCGGCAGCTCGCCGATCACCCGCACATCGAAGGGCAAGGCAGTGACCAGGCGCTTCATGAACAGGCAGGTCCAGCGTTGGCGGCGCTCTATGGGCGCCTTGAACCCCAGGCGTTCGCCCAGGGCAATCACGCTGGCCATCAGCATGCCCAGCAGCAGTACCAGCAGCAGTCGAGTCAGGCGGGCCATTACCCGCAGCTTCGGCATCAGACCGCTGCCTTGAAGTGGCGGGCGTAGCGTGGGCACAGTTCGTCGCGCTTGAGCAGGATGAACACGTCGGCCACCTGGAAGTCTTCGTCCCAGCATGGCTCGCCGCAGATCTTCGCGCCCAGGCGCATGTACGCCTTGAGCAGCGGTGGCATTTCGGCAATGACGTTGTTCGGCAGGGGCAAGTTGGGCAACGGGTTCTTTGGCTCGGCGCGCAGGTGCTCGGTGCACAAGTAGCGGTCACGCAGGCGCTGCATCACCGCGTGGGCCTGTACCCCGCCATCCTGCATGGGGATGCTGGCGCAGCCCATCAGGTAGCTGTAGCGGCCTTCGTTGAGCACTTCGGCCAGTTCGCCCCAGAGCACGGCGATGGTGCCGCCGTTGCGGTAGTCGGGGGCTACGCAGGTACGGCCCAGCTCCAGGATCGGGCCCTGCAGCTGCAACAGCCCGTGCAGGCTGAATTCTTCTTCGCTATAGAAGCGGCCCAGGCTGCTGGCGGCCTGATGGTCCAGCAGGCGGGTGGTGGCAACCAGCTCACCGGTGTTCAGGTCGCGTACGCCAATGTGGCGGCAGTGCACGTCGTAGTCGTCCATGTCCAGGCCTTGCTCGGCTCCTTTGAGCTTGGCCTTGAATTCGGCGCTGAACACTTTGTAGCGCAGGGCCTGGGCTTCCTGCAGGGCCGCGGCGCCAACCAGGCGTTCGGCTTGCAGACGGCGTTCGGTGCTGTTGTCGCCAGCGTGAGCGATCCGAGTCATTACGAGTCTCCATAAGCCAGCCATGAAGGGTTGCGGCCGGTCGGCTTTGTTGTGCAAAGTCAGCCTAGGTAGATGGGGTGTCACCCCTGTGAATCTTTGGTGATGCTTGCGTGACACCCCCCTGAGCCTCAACTGAAAGCCCTTCAGCAAGGAGCCGACCGATGGCCTGGTTGCAACGACTCAACGACCCGCTTCGCCAAGCGCTGGCGGGCACCCTGGGCGAAACCTATGCCGCCCTGCTCGAACGCCTTGGCCCGGTTGCCCCGTTCGAACTGGCGGTGCTCGGCGGGCGCGCGATGAGCACCCCGGGCCTGGCCTTCCTGGTCGGCTACCAGGCCGCCTTGCGCGTGCTGTGGCCCAGTGCCCCACCCAGCCTCGGTGCCCTGTGTGCCACCGAACGGCGCAGCGTGCGGCCGGCGGACATGCACACGCGCCTGGACGGCTTGCGGCTGAGCGGCAGCAAGGATTTCGTCACCGCAGGCCTGGAGGCGGAATGGTTGTTGGTGGCGGCACGCTGCGAGGCGACTGGGGCGGCACCACAATTGAGCCTGGCGGTGGTCTACCCCGGGGAGCCCGGTGTGACGCTGGAAGCGCTGCCTACCCTGCCGCTGATGCCGGAGGTGGGTCATGGGCGACTGGTGCTGGAGCAGGCGGCGTGCGAGTTGCTGGCCGGTGATGGCTGGGATGCCTATGTGAAGCCGTTCCGTTCGCTGGAGGACTTGTATGTGCTTACGGCGTTGACGGCCTGGCTGTATGGCGTGGGGCAGGAGTGCGCCTGGCCACAGGCCCTGCGCCTGCAGTTGCTTGGGCTGCTGGCCGGGTGTGCCGAAGGTAGCCGGCAGTGCGCCGATAGCGTTGGCTGCCATTTGTTGCTGGGGGGATTGTTTGCACAGTTCCAGGCGCTGCGAGGGGAGATCGATGCTGCGTTGGCGGCGGGGCCGGCGCAGTGGGCGCAGATCTGGCAGCGTGACCAGGGGGTAATGGCACTGGCGGCGGCGGCGCGGGAGAAGCGGCTGAACAAGGCCTGGGTTGCTGCGGGATTGTCATGAATGCCTGATAGGTTTGGATGATCCGATGAATCCTGGGGCCGCTTTGCGGCCCTTTCGCGACACAAGGCCGCTCCTACAGGGGACCGCGTCAAGTTCAGGTTGACGCTGTACCTGTAGGAGCGGCCTTGTGTCGCGATAGGGCTGCGCAGCGGCCCCAAAGACGGCGATCACGATGAAGGTACTGTTGATCATACTGACAATGGTTGCGGGTTGTGCCCGGGCCGAAGACTGGCCCGAGCCCGACTGGCCGATCGATAGCCCCCCCCTCGACTGGCAAGCCGTCGACGCCTACGCCTTCCCCGCACACACCACCCCCGAACGCAGCGGCATCCGCACCGACGCCCTGCTGATCATCCGCGACGGCCGTATCCTTCACGAACGCTACGCCGCCCCCAGCACCGCCGCCACCGCCCACCTCACTTGGTCGATCAGCAAGAGCGTACTCGCCACGCTATTGGGCGTAGCCCAGGGCGAAGGCCGCTTCCAGCTGCAAGATCCGGTCGCCCGTTTCTACCCGGCCATGCACGCCCACCCTGGCGTGCGCATGGCCGACCTGCTGCATTGGGCCAGCGGCCTGGACTGGCAGGAAGACTACGAGTACGCCCCGCTCAAGTCCTCGGTGGTGGCCATGCTGTATACCCGTGGCCGCGAGGACATGGCGGCGTATACGGCCGCGCGGGAAGCGGTGGCCAGCCCGGGCCAGCGGTTTCTCTATTCCAGTGGCGACAGCAACCTGCTGGCCGCCGCGCTGCGTGGCATGCTCGATGCCGGTCAGTACCGCGACTACCCCTGGCATGCGCTGTTCACCCCTTTGGGCATCGACAGCGCGGTATGGGAGCGGGACCGCGCGGGAACCTACGTGGGCTCGTCCTACCTGTACCTCAGTGCTCGCGACCTGGCGCGCATCGGCCTGCTGATGCAGCGTGACGGGCGCTGGCAGGGGCGGCAATTGCTGCCCAAGCCCTGGGTGGCCTTCAACCGCACGCCGTTTGCCGGGGCCGAAGCGCTGCCCGGTGAGGCCAACCCCGGTGGCCATTGGTGGCTCAACCAGCCGCTGGCCGACGCTGCACGGCCTTGGCCGAGTGCGCCCGCAGACACCTATGCAGCCCTTGGCCACTGGGGCCAGGCGCTGTACGTGCTGCCCACGCAAAAGCTGGTCATCGTGCGTTATGCCGATGACCGCGACGGCAGCTACCAGCACGACGAACTGCTCAAGCGGATACTCGCGGTTCTGGCCGGGGAGGGGACATGAAGCGGGTACTGCTGGTTGTATTGCTGGGGGTGGTGTACTGGGCCTGGTACGAACGCCAGGCCTTGGCAGACTTCCCCGGCATTCTTTCGGCCTACTCGGCCAAGGAATATTGCTCGTGCCGCTTCGTCATGGGTTTCGAGCCGGCGTATTGCCAAGGCTATGTGAAGCAATGGCTGCCGCTGAGCTTGCTTGCGGAAGACAGCCAACAGCGGCAGGTCACCGCCGAAGGCCTGGGCCGACGCAACCAGGCCGCCTGGCAAGGCCCACGCGAGGGCTGCCGCTTGCTGCCGTGAAGGCGGGCGGGTAAGGTTGGCGGCCTGGTTTCACGAGATCTGTCATGTTCAAGCTGCCCCGCCTGCTACCCGCCCTGTTACTGGCTTTTTGCCTGCCCGCCCATGCCAACTGGCACCTCGATGGCGAGTCTTCGCGCCTTTCGTTCATTACCGGCAAGAACGGTAACAGCGCCGAAGTGCACCGGTTCCTGGTGCTGCATGGCACGGTTGACCGCAAGGGTGTGGCCGGGTTGCGCATCGAGATGGACTCGGTGAGCAGCGGTATTCCGCTGCGTGACGAACGCATGCGCGAGGACCTGTTCGAGGTCGAGCGCTTTGCCGAAGCCAAGGTGCAGGCGCAGCTGGACCTGCGGCCGATCAACGACCTGGCCAACGGTGCCCAGATCGAACTGCGCCTGCCGTTGACCGTGACCCTGCATGGCCAGTCGCACAGCTACAACGCCTTGCTGCTGGCCACCCGCCTGGACGAGAGACGCTTCCAGGTGGTGACTCTTGAGCCCCTGGTGCTGCGCGCCGAGGATTTCGGCCTGCTGCCGGGGCTGCAACGCCTGCGCAAGTTCGCCGGGCTCAAGTCGATCAACCCGTCGGTGCCGGTTAGCGCGGTGCTGATCTTCACCGCCCGCTGACATGCCGGGGCCGGTCTTTCCCTGGCGGGATGGCAACCAGTTCGAACTGCTGATCGACGGCCCCGAGTTTTTTCCGCGCATGCTCCTGGCGATCGTGCGCGCCGAGTTCCAGGTCGACCTCGAGCTGTACCTGGTCGAGGCCGGTGACTGCGCGGATGCGGTGGTCGAAGCGCTGGAGCAGGCTGCCCGACGCGGCGTGCGGGTGCGCTGCCTGTTCGACGACTATGGCTCGCTGGCTTTCAACAGCAAGTTGCGTCAGCGCCTGCTGGACGCAGGTGTGTACCTGCGCTGGTACAACCGCCTGCGCTGGAAGCGTGGCCTGCGCAACCTGTACCGCGATCACCGCAAGTTGCTGCTGGTGGACGAGCGCTGGGCAGTGGTGGGCGGCACGGGCGTCACAGACGAGTTCTGGACGCCGGGCGAGGCGACCAGTGAGTGGCACGAGGTGATGGTGCAGATGCAGGGGCCGGTAGTGAGCGACTGGCAGTTGCTGTTCGATCGCCAGTGGCACGCCAACAACCGTCGTACCGCCTGGCGCCCCGCCGAGGGCTTTGGCCTGCCGCGCCTGCCCAAGGTGCCTGCGCAGGGGCAGGGCATGGGCCGGGTGGCTTATGCCGACGCCCGCCAGCACCAGGACATCCTGCATTCGCTGGTGCGGGCGATCAACAGCGGCAAGCAGCGAGTCTGGTTGGCCACACCTTATTTCCTGCCGACCTGGAGCGTGCGCCGGTCGCTGCGCCGAGCCGCCGGTAAAGGGGTCGATGTACGGCTGCTGCTGACCGGGCCACGCACCGATCACCCATCGGTACGTTACGCCGGGCACCGCTATTACCCGCGTTTGTTGCGCGCAGGGGTACGCATCTACGAGTACCAGCCGTGTTTCCTGCACCTGAAGATGGTGCTGATCGACGACTGGGTCAGTATCGGCTCGTGCAACTTCGATCACTGGAACCTGCGCTTCAACCTCGAAGCCAATATCGAGGCCCTCGACCCGCCTCTGACGGCAGCCGTGCAGGCCAGTTTCGAGCGTGATTTCGCCTTGAGCGAGGTAGTCGACCTGAGCCACTGGAATGCCCGGCCGCTGTGGCGCCGGATGAAGCAGCGGTTGTGGGGTTGGCTGGACCGGTTGGTGGTCAACCTGCTCGACCGTCGTGACTGAGACCGGCTATCGTGCAGTGACTGTCTCAAGGCAATCGAAGGAGTGGGTGCGATGACGGCGAAGAAAATTCTCATGTTGGTCGGTGACTACGTCGAAGATTACGAGGTCATGGTGCCGTTCCAGGCGCTGAGCATGGTCGGGCATACCGTGCATGCGGTATGCCCGGAAAAGGTCGCGGGGCAGACCGTGCGTACCGCGATTCATGACTTCGAGGGCGAACAGACCTACAGCGAAAAGCCGGGGCACAATTTTGCCCTGAATTACGATTTCGTGCGGGTGCGTGCCGAGGGGTATGACGCGTTGCTGATCCCCGGTGGCCGGGCACCGGAGTACCTGCGTCTGGATGAAAAGGTGCTGGAGCTGGTGCGGGCGTTCGACCAGGCCGGCAAGCCGATTGCGGCGGTGTGCCATGGTGCCCAGCTGTTGGCGGCGGCGGGTGTGCTGGAGGGGCGCGAATGCAGTGCGTACCCGGCGTGTGCGCCGGAAGTGCGGCTGGCGGGCGGCACGTTCATCGATATCGCGGTGGACCAGGCGCATGTGGACGGCAACCTTGTGACGGCACCGGCATGGCCGGCGCATCCGGCGTGGCTGGCGGCATTTCTCAAGGTGCTTGGTACCCGCATCTCCTGATCGGGCCTCTTCGCGGGTAAACCCGCTCCCACAGGGATTGCACAGGTTTTTGGAATTTGTGGCGACCTTGTGGGAGCGGGTTTACCCGCGAAGAGGTCAGTACAGGCAATACACCCCTGCCAGGCTCAACCTACCTGCTCGACCCAGTCATTGAGGTTGTAGTAGTTGGTCACCCGGGCAATCTTCCCGCAATGGATATAGAAGAACGCCCCCGCCGGCAGCACATAGGTCTGCCCGTTGGCCGCCGGCAACCCTTCGTCATCGGCCAGATATTCCCCATGCACGGTGAATTCCGCCGCCGCGCGGCTGCCGTCGGCGTTCTGCATCACCACGATGTCGGCCAGGCGCTCGCGGTAACAGCGGTTCATCTTGTCCATGAACGCTGCAAACCGGGCCTTGCCCATCTGCCGCTCGCCCTGGTTGATGTCGTGGATCACATCCTCGCTGAGCAGGGCGAGAAAGGCCGGCATGTCGCCAGCGTTGAAGGCGGCGTAGTAAGCATTTACCAGTTCGGTAGCGGTCATGGAACAATACCTGTCGTGGAGGGAAAAGGCGGGTCGTTGCTCCGGATGATAGGGTTTCCCCTCAAGCCCGGCTTAGCCGAGCGCGTCATCCACATCGACAAAACGACCGCCAAGCATGGAAATACGCCTGTTGCACGGCGCCGCTATCGCGCCTTACATCGATGACCTCGCTCGCCTGCGCCTTACCGTGTTCCGCGAGTTTCCCTACCTTTATGACGGCACCCCGGAGTACGAGGCCGACTACCTGGCCACCTATGCCCGCTCCGGGCGCAGCCTGGTGGTACTGGCGCTCGACCACGGCAAGGTGGTCGGCGCCTCCACCGGCCTGCCGCTGGTGGATGTCGCCCCTGAGTTCCAGCAGCCGTTCCTGGCCCAGGGGCGCGACCCGGCCAGCGTGTACTACTTCGGTGAATCGGTGGTACTGCCCGAGTACCGTGGCCAAGGCCTGGGGGTGCGCTTTTTCATCGAGCGCGAGTCCTACGCACACAAACTGGCCGAGTTCGATTACTGCGCGTTCTGCGCGGTCGAACGGCCAGGCGTGCATCCACGGCGGCCAGCGGACTACAAGCCATTGCATGGCTTCTGGCGTAACCGCGGCTTCCTGCATGACCCGTCGCTGCGCACCAGCTACGCCTGGCGCGACCTGGACGAGCAGGAGAGTTCTGACAAGCTGATGTCGTTCTGGCTCAAGGAACTGCCGATATGATCCGCCTGGCGGCCTGCCAGTACGCTATCGAGCTGCATGAAACCTGGGAGGCCTACGCCGACCACCTGCAAGGCCTGTGCGCCGAGGCGGTGGAAGCGGGGGCCCGCCTGCTGCTGTTGCCGGAGTACGCCGGGCTGGTACTCAGCGGGCAGCTGAGTGCCGAGCAACGGGGTGACCTGAAGGCCTCCATTGCCGATATCCAGCCGTTGATCGAGCCCTGGAAGGCCTTGTGCGAGGGCCTCGCCCGGCGCTGGGGTATCTACCTGCAACCAGGTAGCGTACCGGTACTGGACAGCGATGGGCGCTACCGCAACCGTGCCTGGCTGTTCGGCCCCAACGGTGTGCTGGGCTTCCAGGACAAACTGATGATGACCCGTTTCGAGCGGGAGCAGTGGGACATAGCCGCGGGCCAGGGGCTGCAGGTGTTTGACACCGAACTGGGGCGCCTGGGGATCCTGATCTGCTACGACAACGAATTCCCGATGCTGGCCCGGTGCCTGGCCGAGGGTGGTGCCGACCTGATCCTTGCACCAAGTTGCACCGACACCGAGGCGGGTTACCACCGGGTGCGCATTGGCGCGCAGGCGCGGGCGCTGGAGAACCAGATTGCGGTGTTGCAGAGCCCTACTGTCGGGCTGGCGCCGTGGTCGCCGGCGCTGGACGAGAATATCGGCCGGGCAGGGTTGTTCGTGCCGCCGGACCATGGGATGCCGGGGGATGGGGTGGTGGCGCTGAGTGAAGAGCTGAGTCCGGTTTGCAGCCAGTGGCTGGTGTGTGAGGTGGATCTGGAAGAGGTGCGGCGGGTGAGGCGGGAAGGGCAGGTGTTTACCCGCAGGGACTGGCCGGAGCAGTTCGAAAGAATTGTGTAGAACAGGGCGGCCTCTTCGCGGGTGAACCCGCTCCCACAGGTATCGCGCAGCCTTGAGGCTTGTGCTGTCCCTGTGGGAGCGGGTTTACCCGCGAAAAAGGCGACGCTGTTACATCAGGCTTACTTCACTTCGACTGCCAGGCTCTGGGCGATCTTGCTCTGCCACAGGGCAGGGCCAGTGATGTGTACCGACTCACCGTTGCTGTCCACGGCGACGGTCACCGGCATGTCCTTGACCTCGAACTCGTAGATCGCTTCCATGCCCAGCTCGGCGAAGGCCAGGACCTTCGACTTGCGGATGGCCTGGGCCACCAGGTAGGCGGCGCCGCCGACGGCCATCAGGTACACGGCCTTGTTGTCCTTGATCGCTTCGATGGCGGTGGGGCCGCGCTCGGACTTGCCGATCATGCCCAGCAGGCCGGTCTGCTCGAGGATCTGGCGGGTGAACTTGTCCATGCGGGTGGCGGTGGTCGGGCCAGCTGGGCCTACCACTTCGTCACCGACCGGGTCGACCGGGCCGACGTAGTAGATGAAGCGGCCTTTCAGGTCCACCGGCAGCTCTTCGCCACGGTTGAGCATTTCGACCATGCGCTTGTGCGCGGCATCGCGGCCGGTCAGCATCTTGCCGTTGAGCAGGATGGTTTCGCCTGGCTTCCAGCTGGCGACTTCTTCCGGGGTGATGGCGTCGAGGTTGACGCGACGGGCGCTCGGGCCGGCTTCCCAGACGATTTCCGGGTAGGCGTCCAGCGACGGCGCTTCCAGCTCGGCCGGGCCGGAGCCATCGAGCACGAAGTGGGCGTGGCGGGTGGCGGCGCAGTTGGGGATCATGCACACCGGCAGCGAAGCGGCGTGGGTCGGGTAGTCCATGATCTTCACGTCGAGCACGGTGGTCAGGCCACCCAGGCCCTGGGCGCCGATGCCCAGCTGGTTGACCTTCTCGAACAGCTCCAGGCGGATTTCTTCCAGACGGTTCTGCGGGCCACGGGCTTTCAGTTCGTGGATGTCGATGGACTCCATCAACACTTCCTTGGCCATCACGGCGGCTTTCTCGGCAGTACCGCCGATGCCGATGCCGAGCATGCCAGGCGGGCACCAGCCAGCGCCCATGGTCGGGACGGTCTTCAGTACCCAGTCGACGATCGAGTCGGACGGGTTGAGCATGGCCATCTTCGACTTGTTCTCCGAGCCGCCGCCCTTGGCTGCGACATCGACCTCGACCTTGTCGCCGGGAACGATGGAGTAGTGGATCACTGCCGGGGTGTTGTCCTTGGTGTTCTTGCGGGCACCGGCCGGGTCGGCCAGGATCGAGGCGCGCAGGACGTTTTCAGGCAGGTTGTAGGCGCGACGCACACCTTCGTTGATCATGTCGTCGACGCTCAGGGTGGCGCCGTCCCAGCGCACGTCCATGCCCACGCGCACGAACACGGTGACGATACCGGTGTCCTGGCAGATCGGGCGGTGGCCGGTGGCGCACATGCGCGAGTTGATCAGGATCTGGGCGATGGAATCGCGGGCAGCGGGCGATTCTTCACGCAGATAGGCCTCGTGCATGGCCTGGATGAAATCGACGGGGTGGTAGTACGAGATGAATTGCAGGGCGTCGGCGACGCTCTGAATCAGGTCGTCTTGCTTGATCACGGTCATGCAGCGCGCTCCTCTTAAAGACGGGAACATTCATATAGACGCTCGACGGTGCCGACCAGCGTGTCGAAACGCCTTGCAAAGGCGCGCCGGCAGCATGGCCGACGCAAAAGGGCGCGGCAGTATAGCGTGCCTCACCGTGTGAAACACCTGCGAGTGGTCTGGACCATGGTCGGCAGGGGGCAGGCATTGTTCTTGCTGGCTCGCTGAAGAGATAGGATGCTTTGGAAGGGGCTGCTCTGCAGCCCATCGCCGGCAAGCCAGCTCCCACAGGATTGCACCATGCCTGAGGTTTGCACATTACCTGTGGGAGCTGGCTTGCCGGCGAATAGGGCGCAAAGCGCCCCCAGAAAATCAACAGCTGGAAGAGATAGCTGACAATGCCCGAACTTTGCGTAGGCGAGCGCCGCTGGGCGGTGCCGACCGGCAGCAACCTGCTCGATGCCTTGAATGATGCCGGGCTCAACGTGCCTTACAGCTGCCGCGCTGGCAGTTGCCATGCCTGCCTGGTGCACTGCCTGGCCGGGCAACCGCTGGACGCCTTGCCCCAGGCCTTGGCGCAGGACAAGCACGCCCAGGGCTGGCGCCTGGCCTGCCAGTGCCAGGTAGTCGAAGACCTGTGCCTGGCGCTGTTCGACCCGCAGCAGGATGGCGTGCCGGCGCAGGTGTGTGCCCTGGACTGGTTCGGCGATGTGCTGCGGGTGCGGTTACGTCCCGAACGGGCAATGCGTTACCAGGCGGGGCAGCATGTGGTGCTGTGGAATGGCACGGTAGCGCGGCCTTACTCCTTGGCCAGCCTGCCGGGCGAAGATGATTTTCTCGAGTTCCATATCGACTGTCAGCGCCCCGGTGCCTTTTGTGACAGGGCCCGTGGCTTGCAACTGGGTGATGTGCTGCGCCTGGGCGAGCTCAGGGGTGGGGCCTTGCATTACGACCCGGACTGGCAGCAGCGGCCGCTGTGGTTGCTGGCGGCGGGGACCGGGCTGGCGCCGTTGTGGGGCATCTTGCGCGAGGCATTGCGGCAGGGGCACCAAGGGGAAATCAGGGTGATGCATGTGGCGCGCGAGGGCGCCGGGCATTATCTGGCCGAGCCGTTGCGAGAGATGGCGGGTGTGAATGTCGAGTTGGTACTGGCAGAGCAGTTGGATGAAGCGTTGGCCGGGCTGCGGCCGTCATCGCGCCAGACGGTAGCGCTGGTGTGCGGGGCACCGGGGAGTGTCGAGCGGTTTTCCCGGCGGCTGTTCATTGCCGGGGTGCCGCGGGGGCAAGTGTTTGCCGATGTGTTTGTCGAGCATGCCTGAGGCATGTGTGTTGCCTGGGCTAGCCTGTTCGCGGGTAAACCCGCTCCCACAGGGTTAGTGGCAGGCCTGGGGCTAGCGCTGTACCTGTGGGAGCGGGTTCACCCGCGAAGGGCCGCAGAGCAGCCCTCTATGGAGCAGATCAACCGACCAGCGGATCACCGACATGCAGGATCTTCATGCCATTGGTGCCACCGATGGTGTGGTAGCTGTCACCCTTGGTCAGGATGACCCAGTCACCTTGCTCAACCAGGCCACGCTTGAGCAGTTCGTCGACGGCCGCCTGGCTCACCTTGTCGGCCGGCAGCGAAGCCGGGTCGAAGGCGATCGGGTAGACGCCACGGAACATGTTGGCGCGTGCCTGGGTGGCGCGGTGCGGCGACAGCGCGAAGATCGGCACGTGCGAACGCAGGCGCGACATGATCAGCGGGGTATAGCCACTTTCGGTCAGGGCGATGATCGCCTTCACGCCCGGGAAGTGGTTGGCGGTGTACATGGCCGCCAGGGCGATGCTTTCGTCGCAACGCTCGAAGGTGGTGTGCAGGCGGTGGCTGGACTTCTGGCTGGTCGGGTGCTTTTCGGCACCCAGGCAGATGCGGGCCATGGCCTGGACGGCTTCGATCGGGTAGGAGCCAGCGGCGCTTTCGGCCGACAGCATCACCGCGTCGGTGTTGTCCAGCACGGCGTTGGCCACGTCGGACACTTCGGCGCGGGTCGGCATCGGGTTCTGGATCATCGACTCCATCATCTGGGTCGCCACGATCACCGCCTTGTTGTTGCGGCGGGCGTGCTGGATGATCTTCTTCTGGATGGCGATCAGCTCGGCGTCACCGATTTCCACGCCCAGGTCGCCACGGGCAACCATCACGGCGTCGGAGGCGAGGATCAGCTTGTCGAGGGTCTCGTCGTCGGCCACCGCTTCGGCGCGTTCGATCTTGGCCACCAGCCAGGCACTGCCGCCAGCTTCGTCACGCAGCTTGCGTGCGTATTCCATGTCGCTGGCGTCACGCGGGAAGGACACGGCCAGGTAGTCCAGGTCCATTTCCGCGGCCAGCTTGATGTCGGCCTTGTCCTTCTCGGTCAGGGCCGGTGCGGTCAGGCCGCCGCCTTTACGGTTGATACCCTTGTGGTCCGACAGCGGGCCACCGATGATCACCACGCAGTGCAGGGCATCCGCGGTGGCGGTTTCGACGCGCATCACCACACGGCCATCGTCGAGCAGCAATTCGTCACCAACGCCGCAGTCCTTGACCAGGTCGGGGTAGTCGATACCGACGATGTCCTGGTTGCCTTCGGTCAGCGGGTGGGCAGTGGAGAAGGTGAACTTGTCACCGATCTTCAATTCGATGCGCTTGTTGGCGAACTTGGCGATGCGGATCTTCGGACCCTGCAGGTCGCCCAGCAGTGCAACATGGCGGCCGTTCTTGGCGGCGATTTCACGGATCAGGCGCGCGCGGGCCTTGTGCTCGTCCGGAGTGCCGTGGGAGAAGTTCAGGCGTGCCACGTCCAGGCCGGCGAGGATCAGCTGTTCGATCACTTCCGGCGAGTTGCTGGCGGGGCCAAGGGTGGCGACGATTTTGGTACGGCGGATGCTCATGCACAGACTCCTATAGTGAAGCGCAGCGAAAGGCTACTCCTGAATCTCGCTGTAGTCATTGTTCCGTTGCACTACCTGCGACCAAGGCAGGGTGGCATTTGAACGGGCAGGGTATCCTTGCAAAAGGGTGTGAAGATTTGCCGGCAAAGGCCGATACACTGGCATCAAAGGAGACCCCCATGCGAGCCCTGATCGTTTTAGCCCTGGCGGCCAGCGCCGTCGGCTGCACCCGCTGGTCCATGGACCACCACCTGAACAATGCCTACCGCGCCTACGACCGTGGCGATTGCGCGCGGGTCATGCTCGAGCTGTCACAGGTCGACCGCACCAGCCGTGCGCGACCGTTCATCCACCCCGAGGTGTCGCTGCTGCGCGGCCAGTGCCTGGAGCGCCAGGCGTTGTACGTGGATGCCGCGCAGACCTACCAGTACCTGATCCAGCAGTACCCGGGCAACGAATACGCCTATCGCGCCCAGGCGCGCCTGCAGACCCTGGAGAAACTCGGCCATTTGCGCGGCGCCGAAGCCGCCGTGGCCACCCCGGCAAGCGCCGCACCTTGGCGTTAACACCAAGGTGCATTTTATTTAACAGGATTTGCCGCGTGCACTGGGCTAATCTGTAACTCAGCTGTTACAACAACCGCCAGTTCCACGTATTCCTGGCTCCGGATACGGACTGCAATCGCGATCATGTTCAACAAGCGCCACATCGAACG
Source organism: Pseudomonas sp. 32_A (assembly GCF_017490905.1). Lineage (NCBI taxonomy): Bacteria > Pseudomonadati > Pseudomonadota > Gammaproteobacteria > Pseudomonadales > Pseudomonadaceae > Pseudomonas > Pseudomonas sp. 32_A. The sequence continues at coordinate 14,202 of NZ_JAFGYI010000064.1, forward strand.
CCATCAACTGCCTTGTGTCCTGCAGGTGTTCAACCGCTGTACCGGTCAGCTGATCGGCCAGCTGGGCAATGCTTCCGAGGACGGGCTCATGCTGATCAGCCAGTTGCCTGTGCTGGTCGGGCCCGATTACGACTTGCAGTTGCGTCTGCCGCTGGTCGGGGGCGGGCATCAGTTCGTCAACCTCACCGCCAGTTGCCTGTGGTGCCGCGAAGACCAGACGCCGGGGCATTACGATTCCGGCTTCATGCTGCTGCAGACCCCTCGCGAGTACGACGAATTCGTCCGCTCGTTGCGCGACTTTTTCAGCTTCAACCCGGCCAACGCTTCCGTCTGAGTCTGCGCATCCTGGCTCAGGCCAGAATCGCGCTAGAATCGGGTCGACCTCGATACAGGACGACCCCGTGACCTCCAGCATTTTCTGGCACGACTACGAAACCACCGGCATCAACCCGCGCTGTGACCGGCCGCTACAGGTGGCCGGCGTGCGCACCGACTTCGACCTCAACGAAATCGACGAGCCGATCAGCCTTTATTGCCGGCCCTCCGACGATATCCTGCCGCACCCGGCCGCCTGCCTGGTGACCGGTATTACCCCGCAACTGCTGGCCGAGCAGGGCTTGTGCGAAGCCGAGTTCATGACCCGGGTACATGCGCAACTGGCGCACCCTGGCACCTGCGGTGCTGGCTACAACACCCTGCGCTTCGACGACGAAGTGACCCGCTACAGCCTGTACCGCAACTTTTTCGACCCTTACGCGCGCGAGTGGCAGGGCGGCAACAGCCGCTGGGACCTGATCGACATCGTGCGCACGGCCTATGCATTGCGCCCGGACGGCATCGAGTGGCCGCAACAGGACGGGCGCACCAGCCTGCGCCTGGAACTGCTGAGCAAGGCCAATGGCATCGACCACGGGCATGCTCACGAGGCGCTTTCCGACGTGCGGGCAACCATCGCCCTGGCCCGCCTGATCCGTCAAAAACAGCCCAAATTGTATGATTGGCTGTTCCAGTTGCGCAGCAAGCATAAAGTGATGGAGCAGATCCGTTTGTTGCAGCCTCTGGTGCATATATCCGGGCGCTTCTCGGCGGCACGCAATTACCTTGGTGTCGTATTGCCATTGGCTTGGCACCCGCATAATCGCAATGCACTGATTGTGTGCGACCTGCATCAGGAAGCCCTACCGTTGTTACGGGATAGTGCTGAAGTTCTACGCCAGCGTTTGTATACCCGCCATGAAGAACTGGCCGAAGGCGAATTACCCGTTCCGCTCAAATTGGTGCAGATCAATCGCTGCCCGGTACTGGCACCACTTTCGGTATTGCGCCCGGCCGATCAACGACGGCTGGGTCTGGACTTGACGTTGTTACAATTGCGCGGCGAAGAATTGGCCAAGCAACAGGCGCAATGGCAAGACAAGCTGGAACACATCTATGGCAAGGAAGACTTCGCCTTGAGCGAAGACCCGGAACAACAGTTGTATGACGGTTTTCTGAGGGACCGTGACCGCCGCTTGTGCGAGCAAGTTCGTGCACTGGAACCGGCTCAGTTGGGCCGTGGGCAATGGATGTTCGATGACCCGCGCCTGCCTGAACTGTTGTTCCGCTATCGGGCGCGCAACTTCCCCGAGACCTTGACCGGCGAAGAGCGGCAGCGCTGGTTCAGCTTCTGCCAGCAGCGCCTGAGCGACCCGCGGTGGGGCGCGCCGAATACGTTGGGCGACTTCGAACAGGCGCGGCAGCAGGCCTGGGAGGGCGCCGACGAGGCGGGGCGGCGTGTGCTGGAGGCGTGGCAGGTACATGCTCGGCAGTTGCAGGCACAGTTTGCAATTGGCTGAGCGCTGACACAAAACGCGGGCAAACAAAAACGCCGGCAATATGCCGGCGTTCTTGTTGCGACAAGCAGCAGGCGTGTGCGGACAATCAGTCCAGCAGGGTCGCCCAGCTTTCAACCACATCGCCACCCCACTTGGCTTTCCATTCTTTCAGGGTCTTGTGGTTGCCGCCTTTGGTTTCGATCACTTCATTGTTGTGCGGGTTCTTGTATTGCTTGACCTTGCGCGCACGCTTGGTGGCGGTAGTCTTGACCGCACCACGAGGTGCCTTGCTCAGTTTCGACTCTGGGTCGAGCAGGGCAATCACGTCGCGCAGCGACTTGGAGTATTCGCCCATCAGTGTGCGCAGTTTGCCTTCGAACTCCAGTTCTTTCTTCAGCTTGTCATCCTGCGACAGGTTGGCCAGGCGGGCCTGAAGTTCCTTGATGGCTTCTTCGGTAGCGCGGTACTCGTTGATCAGGGACATGGAGTGTTCCTTAATGCGTGTTCAGAAATGTGTGGGGCAATAATAGACAGGCAATACTCGCAAGTAAACATATTGTTGGGCAATTAACTGTTAACTAAGCTGTGACAACCATTTTCAAGGTGAACAAAAATTTACAATTAACCCTGCATTTCGTCATGTCTGTCAGAGAATGTCCGCAGTGCGTCTCATCAGGATCGCAGGCCACTGCCGCTGCGATCAATACTGCGTTTTTCCTGGCGGGCCGCTAGAATGAGCGCCTTTGCGAAGTTCTGGAGTCTCATTCATGCGCACCTATCGTCTGGTGATCGCCTGCCCCGACCGTGTTGGCATCGTGGCGAAAGTCAGTAATTTCCTGGCCCTGTACAATGGCTGGATCAACGAAGCCAGCCACCACTCCGATGAGCAGAGCGGTTGGTTCTTCATGCGCCATGAAATCCGCGCCGAATCGCTGCCGTTCGGTATCGAAGCCTTCCGCGAGGCGTTTGCGCCGATCGCTGAAGAGTTCTCCATGACCTGGCGCATTACCGACTCGGCGCAGAAAAAGCGCGTGGTGCTGATGGCCAGCCGCGAGTCGCACTGCCTGGCCGACCTGCTGCACCGCTGGCACACCGATGAGCTGGACTGCGAGATCCCTTGCGTGATCTCCAACCACAACGACCTGCGCAGCATGGTCGAGTGGCACGGTATTCCGTTCTTCCATGTACCGGTCGACCCAAAGGACAAGGCCCCGGCCTTTGCCGAGGTTTCGCGCCTGGTGCAGGAGCACGCCGCCGATGTGGTGGTGCTGGCCCGCTACATGCAGATTCTGCCGCCGCAACTGTGCCAGGACTATGCTGAAAAGGTGATCAACATCCACCACAGCTTCCTGCCGTCGTTCGTCGGCGCCAAGCCGTATCACCAGGCTGCGCTGCGTGGTGTGAAGCTGATCGGCGCGACCTGCCACTACGTCACCGAAGAACTGGACGCAGGCCCGATCATCGAGCAGGACGTGGTGCGTGTCAGCCATGCTGACAGCATCGACGACATGGTCCGCTTTGGCCGTGATGTGGAGAAGATGGTGCTGGCCCGTGGCCTGCGTTATCACCTGGAAGACCGGGTGCTGGTACATGGCAACAAGACTGTGGTGTTTGACTGATACAGACTGGTTGCCTGTGAGGTTCTGGGGCTGCTTTGCAGCCCATCGCGACACAAGGCCGCTCCTACAAGGGATCGCGTACCGGCACTGCGTCGCGTAACTCCTGTAGGAGCGGCCTTGTGTCGCGAAAGGGGCGCGAAGCGCCCCCAGCAATCTGAGGGATAAGCCGATGGCCAAGCAGCGCAACCAACCCACCGCCTCACCCCCCCCCACCCTCGGTGAAGGCTGCCTGGCCCGCTACGACCCCGAAGCCCTGGCCGACACCGATGGCACCGATTTCCCTGGCGCCGCCGAACTTTGGCAGCAGCTCAACCCGCCTGACGCCGCCAGCGCTCCAGCAGCGGGCGCGCCAGCAGGCACACAAACACCGGCCCACCCGCCAGCAGATAAAAGTAGTAAGTGACTGCCCGCCATATCAGGATCGCCGCAGCTGCGGTCGAACTGCCCACCAGCGGCGTCAGCAGGCTGGCCGAGGTCAGCTCGGCGGCACCGGCGCCGCCAGGCAGCAGGCTGAACTGGCCGGCACTGAGCGACAGCATCTGCACCAGGAAGCTGGGGATCCACGCGAGGTCTACTCCCAACCCCCTCAATACCAGGTACAACACGCTATAGCGCAGGCCCCAGTGGGCGCAGGTCAGGGTGAACACCAAGGTCAGCGTGCGCTTGGGCAGACGCCAGGTCTGCGCCAGTGCGTCGATGAAGCGCAGCACTTTGCGCGCCCAGCGGCGTTTGCGCTGGCGGCTCACGCCCAGGCGGCGCAGCAATCTGCCGTTCACGCGCATCACCGTGCGCCGGTAACGCAGCAGGCCGATTACCCCGGCCAGAGCCGTGCACAGCATCAGCGCGCTGCCCAGCAACATGCTTTCCTGGCTGCGGCCCAGGCTGTGGAACAGCGCATAGCCGGCAATCGCCAGCATTGCGCAGAAAAAGAACACCAGGTCATTCAGCTGGTCCATGGCAAACACCGCGCCGCTGCGCGCCGGGCCGATACGGTCGCGTGCCAGCAGGGCCATCAGGGTCAAGGGGCCACCGCTGCCGGCTGGAGTGGTGCAGATGGCGAACTCAGTGGCCATCACCACACCCAGGCTGCGCATGCGCCCAAGCCTTGCCCCTTGCTGGCCGAGCAGCAGGCGCAGGCGGATGGCGTTGATGACCCAGCACAGCAGGATCATGCCCAGCAGGGTCAGCATCAGGCTGGGCGCGAAGCGCTGCAGCCTCGGCAGCAACTCGCTGCCGCCTAACAGGGCCGGAACCAGCACGGCGCCGAGCAGTGCCAGGGCCAGCCAGACCAGTCGGTTCATGGGCTGGCCTGGCGGTCGAGCCAGGTGGACTTGGTCAGGGGCTCGCGGCCCTGTGCCAGTAGCGTGTGCAAGGTGTTCAGCCAATAGTCGCGGGACGCGCGATGGCGCATGTCCACCGGGTGCAGGCCCAGGCGCAGGGTCTGGGCGCCGCGCCAGCGCCGGCATTGCCAGTCGCACAGCACCCGTGACAGGCCGCGGCGCCAGCTGCTGCGGGCACTCCAGACCAGCCCCGGGGCCTTGATCGCGGTGAAGTCCGGTAAACGGTACAGGTGCTGGGGCGTGCTGGTATAGCGCAGCGGCAGACGGCGCAGTGCCTGGCGGGTGCCTTCGCTCATCAGCCAGGCGGGCGCGACGAAGCCGGCCACTGGCCAACCCTGATGTGCGAACAGAGCCAGACCGTGCTCCAGGCGTTGCAGGGCCTGCTGCTGGTCGAGGGCGTAGAACTCGCCTTCATGGGTATAGATACGGCGCATGAAGTATTCGCCGGGCGTGCGCGGCGGCGGGCCGTTGTCGGCATGATAAAAGCCGTGCAGGGCAAGCTCGTCGCCCCGGGCCAGGCGCTGCTCGAGCAAGCGGCAGAAGCTGGGCGAGCGCTGCAGCGGGTTGCGGTGGTGAAAGTCCGGTACCACCAGCCAGGTCATGGGAATGCCGCCGATGGCATCGACGGCCTGGACGAAGGGTTGGTAGTCGGGCCAGGTCTCTGGCGCGACATCGTGCAGCACCAGCATCAGGCTGCGCGCTGGCGGCAGTGGCTCAGCCATGGGCGCGGACCTGCGGCTGGTGGCCAAGCACGGCCTGGTAGTGCTGCAGCAGGCCGGCGACCACATGGTCCCACGAATACTGCAGCTCGGCATGGCGACGGGCTTGTGCCCCGAGTTTGCGTACGCCGGCTTCGAACGCTTCTTGCACGGCCCTCGCCATGGCCTGGCCATCGTTGGGACGGCACAGGCGCCCACACTGTTCGTTGACGATTTCGCCGAAAGCACCGGCGCGCACCGCCACCACCGGCGTGGCGCTGGCCATCGCTTCGAGTATGACCAGGCCGAAGGTTTCCTGGTCACCAGCGTGCACCAGCAGGTCGGCGCTGGCCATCAGCCGGGCGACTTCCGGTGCCGGGCAGAAGTGATCGATCACACTCACGTTCTGTGGCACGTTGGCGGGCATGTTCGAACCCACCAGCAGCAAGTGGTAGGGGTGGCCCAGGTGCTGCATGCAGTCGAGCAGCACCGGCAGGTTCTTTTCCCGCGAACCACGGCCGGCGTAGATCAGCAGGCGACTGGTGTCGGCAATGCCCAGCTCGGCCCGCAACCGTGGGTCGCGCTGGCTGGGATGGAAGGTAGCCAGGTCCACGCCCAGGCGCTGCACGTGCACATCGCGTACCCCCAGGCGGCGCAACTTGTCGGCCATGACCTGGCTAGGGGCCAGGACCCGGTCGAAATTGCCGTACAGCTTGCTGACATAGGCCTCGACATTGGGGGTGAACCAGTTGCCCATGCGGTTGCTGACCAGCAGCGGCAGATCGGAATGGTAGAAGCCGATTACCGGCACATCGAGCTTGCGTCGCGCCTCCAGCGCAGCCCAGGCGGTCAAGTACGGGTCGCCGACTTCGATCAGGTCGGGCTTGAGCCGGCGCAGCACATTGCACCAGGGGGCCAGGCGCACCGGGAAACGGTAGCCATTGCCGAACGGCAGCGGCGGTGCGGGCACCTGGTAGATGCCGTCGGCGTGCTGGGCGCTGGCACCGGGTATCAGCAAGCTGTGGCGGACGCCCTGGATGGCGCCCAGGCGGTGGTGTTTGGCATCAAGATAGGTACGTACGCCGCCACTGGCGGGGGCGTAGAACATGGTGATGTCGGCGATGTGCACGATCAGCATCCCTCCGGGATCGTCTTCGGGTCTGTCATCCGGCGCTAACGGGCCGGCGATGACGCGCCTAAAGGTTGACCTATCAGAAGGATAGTTTGTTCGATCGGGGT
>NZ_JAFGYI010000482.1:0-245 GCF_017490905.1 Pseudomonas sp. 32_A
TAGACCGAGCGCCGCCCGCGCGGCGCTTCGCGGGTGTTTGCCGTTACACTTTCTGCGCCTGTTAGACCGAGCGCCGCCCGCGCGGCGCTTCGCGGGACAAGCCCGCTCCCACATTTGCTGCAACGTGCCGAACCTGTCAGGCCATGGTTGCCTGCCTTGGTGCATGTCGTGAGACGGGCGGGGCGGCATCAATACCCATCTAGAAATCCAGTCATGCCGACAAGGCTGAAAACCATGGCCTCACA
>NZ_JAFGYI010000483.1:0-245 GCF_017490905.1 Pseudomonas sp. 32_A
TACGGTGATCGGTTTCCTGGGGGTGCTGGCGTTGCTGGTGCTGGTCAACGTGTTGTCGCTGGGGGTGATGACCCAGCCGGAACTGGCCGGGCTGCAGAACCCGTCGATGGCTGCCGTGCTGGAGCATGTGGTCGGCCACTGGGGTGCGGTGCTGATCAGCGTCGGCCTGATCATCTCGCTGCTCGGGGCCCTGCTGTCGTGGGTGCTGCTGTGCGCCGAGATCATGTTCGCCGCCGCCAAGGACC
>NZ_JAFGYI010000484.1:0-245 GCF_017490905.1 Pseudomonas sp. 32_A
CCTGGTCACCACCGTGGCCAAGGTGGTGCCGCTGCTGCTGTTTGCCCTGATCTGCCTGTTCGCCTTCAAGCTCGACATCTTCACCGCCGACATCTGGGCGGTGGGCACGCCAGAACTTGGCAGCGTGCTGGAGCAGGTGCGCAACATGATGCTGGTCACCGTGTTCGTGTTCATCGGCATCGAAGGCGCCAGTGTGTATTCCGGGCGTGCCGAGCGCCGGTCGGATGTGGGCAAGGCTACGGTGA
>NZ_JAFGYI010000485.1:0-245 GCF_017490905.1 Pseudomonas sp. 32_A
GTTAGTTGCACTTGTCGTCGGTTCGATGATGGGTGGCGGGATCTTCTCGCTGCCGCAAAACATGGCGGCCAGCGCAGGGGTTGGCGCTGTGCTGATCGGCTGGGCAATCACCGCGGTCGGCATGCTGGCGCTGGCGTTCGTGTTCCAGACCCTGGCCAACCGCAAGCCGGAGCTGGATTCGGGGGTGTATGCCTACGCCAAGGCCGGTTTTGGCGAGTACATGGGCTTTTCCTCGGCCTGGGGCT
>NZ_JAFGYI010000486.1:0-244 GCF_017490905.1 Pseudomonas sp. 32_A
TCGGCATCGAAGGCGCCAGTGTGTATTCCGGGCGTGCCGAGCGCCGGTCGGATGTGGGCAAGGCTACGGTGATCGGTTTCCTGGGGGTGCTGGCGTTGCTGGTGCTGGTCAACGTGTTGTCGCTGGGCATCATGACCCAACCGGAACTGGCCAAGCTGCAGAACCCGTCGATGGCTGCCGTGCTGGAGCATGTGGTCGGCCACTGGGGTGCGGTGCTGATCAGCGTCGGCCTGATCATCTCGCT
>NZ_JAFGYI010000487.1:0-244 GCF_017490905.1 Pseudomonas sp. 32_A
TCGGCATCGAGGGTGCGAGCATCTTCTCGTCGCGGGCGGAAAAACGCTCTGACGTGGGCAAGGCCACGGTCATCGGCTTCGTTACCGTGCTGCTGTTCCTGGTGCTGGTCAACGTACTGTCGCTGGGGGTGATGACCCAGCCGGAACTGGCCGGGCTGCAGAACCCGTCGCTGGCTTCGGTACTGGAGCATATCGTCGGGCCGTGGGGCGCCTTGCTGATCAGTATCGGCCTGGCGGTTTCGCT
>NZ_JAFGYI010000488.1:0-244 GCF_017490905.1 Pseudomonas sp. 32_A
GAGGCCGAGCGAAGGGACTGCGGAGGGAGGTGACGGGCATGGATGCCCGTCAAGCGCTGAGGCCCCATGGATGGGGCCTGCAGCGCGTACTCCCGGTAGCAGGCCCGTAGCGAGGGGACCCCGGAGCGAAGCGCAGGGGCCGGATGATAGGAGCCAGCGTTTTTTGGTTACTTTTTGTCGCGTTTGACAAAAAGTGACTCGCCGTAAGGGCGAAAAGGTGCGTATGCGTCGCCATCGTAAATGG
>NZ_JAFGYI010000489.1:0-244 GCF_017490905.1 Pseudomonas sp. 32_A
TACCTATACCAGCCTGATCTACCTGGCCTCGTCGATGATCCTGGTGCCCTACCTGTGGTCGGCGGCCTACGCCGTGCTGTTGGCGGTGCGTAAAGAAACCTACGATGGGCAGCCGGCCCTGCGCCGCGAGAACGCCAACCAGGTACCGGCCAACGCCCTGTGGCTGACCAACGCCATGGTGCAGATCTTCCTGGTGATCACGCTGTTTTCCAACAGCACCTACCTGTCGCTGATCTACCTGGCC
>NZ_JAFGYI010000490.1:0-244 GCF_017490905.1 Pseudomonas sp. 32_A
GGCATGAGCGGTGCGCGCCTGGTGCTGACCGCGCTTCACCAGCTGGAGAAGAGCGGTGGGCGTAAAGGCCTGGCGACCATGTGTGTAGGGGTTGGCCAAGGTTTGGCATTGGCCATCGAGCGGGTTTACCCGCGAAGAGGCCGGCACATGCGTCTCAAGGCCAATTGCCAGGCAAATAGCGGAACGAGGGTGTTACCAGGTGTGTCTAGAATTACCTGCGACCCTCCAGGAGTAAACTCACCAT
>NZ_JAFGYI010000491.1:0-243 GCF_017490905.1 Pseudomonas sp. 32_A
GGGCAATCACCGCGGTCGGCATGCTGACCCTGGCATTCGTGTTCCAGACCCTGGCCAATCGCAAGCCTGACCTGGATGGCGGGGTGTATGCCTACGCCAAGGCCGGTTTTGGCGAGTACATGGGCTTTTCCTCGGCCTGGGGCTACTGGATCAGTGCCTGGCTGGGCAACGTCGGCTACTTCGTGCTGCTGTTCAGCACCTTGGGCTTCTACTTCCCGGTGTTCGGCGAGGGCAACACGCCAA
>NZ_JAFGYI010000065.1:0-20355 GCF_017490905.1 Pseudomonas sp. 32_A
GCAAACGTTCGAGGTTCTGGTCAGGGCAGTTGTTTCTAACGGCATGGCACAGGCCCAGGCCGGCTGCTATCCCTGTGGGAGCGGGTTTACCCGCGAAGCAGGCAACGCGGTGCATGGCACCGGCTTTACCGGTGTTCGCCGGGCCCGCTCCGATACAAGCCTACTCCATCGCCTCGGCCACGCCCTGGTCCTCACCCAGGAACCCGCCACTCTGGTGCTGCCACAAGCGTGCATAGGTACCCTTCTTCGCCAGCAGTTCCGCATGGGTGCCTTGCTCGATGATGCGCCCTTCATCCATCACGATCAGCCGGTCCATGGCGGCAATCGTCGACAACCGGTGGGCGATGGCGATGACGGTCTTGCCTTGCATCATCTCATCCAGGCTTTCCTGAATGGCCACTTCCACCTCCGAGTCCAGCGCACTGGTGGCTTCGTCCAGCAGCAGGATCGGCGCGTTCTTCAGCATCACCCGGGCAATGGCGATGCGCTGGCGCTGGCCACCAGACAGCTTGATGCCGCGCTCTCCCACCAAGGTGTCGTAACCGCTGTTGCCCTGGCGGTCGCTGAGCTGGCTGATGAAACCATCGGCCTGGGCGCTGGCCGCAGCGGCGCGGATCTGCGCCTCGGTCGCATCGGGGCGGCCATAGGCGATATTGTCGCGAATCGAGCGGTGCAACAGCGAGGTGTCCTGGGTGACCATGCCGATGGCGCTGCGCAGGCTGTCCTGGGTGACCATGGCCACGTTCTGCCCGTCGATGCGGATTTCCCCTCGGTCCACGTCGTAGAAGCGCAGCAGCAGGTTGATCAGGGTGGACTTGCCGGCGCCGGAGCGGCCGACCAGGCCGACCTTTTCGCCCGCGCGGATGTGCAGGCTCAGGTCGTCAAGCACCTGGCGCTCGCCGTTGTAGTTGAAGCCGACCTTGTCGAAGCTCACCGCGCCCCCCTTGGTCACCAGCTCGGTGGCGCCCGGTGCATCCTTTACCTTGGGGCCGCGGGTGAGGGTAGCCATGCCGTCCTGCACGGTGCCGATGTTTTCGAACAGCGAGGTTATCTCCCACATGATCCAGTGGGACATGCCGTTGATACGCAAGGCCATGGCGGTGATCGCGGCCACCGCCCCGGTGCCGACCTGGCCCTGGTGCCACAGCCACAGCGCATAGCCACCGGCGGCAATGATCAGGCCCACTACCAGCGCCTGGTTGACGATTTCGAACTGGCTGACCAGACGCATCTGGCGAAAACCGGTCTGTTTGAAGTCTTCCATGGCTGCGCGCGCGAAGTGCGCTTCGCGGTTGGAGTGCGAGAACAGTTTCACCGTGGTGATGTTGGTGTAGGCGTCGGAAACCCGGCCGGTCATCGATGACCGGGCGTTGGCCTGTTCCTGGCCTACCTTGCTCAGGCGGGGCACGAAATACAGCATGGCCAGGCTGAACAGCACCACCCAGGCAATGAATGGCAGCATCAGCTTCAGGGCAAAGCCCCCGGCCAGGGCAATGATCGCGATGAAGTACACGCCGATCCCGGGCAGGATCTCGATGATGGTGAACAACACATCGCGTACTGCCAACGCCGTCTGCATCACCTTGGTGGTGACCCGGCCGGAAAACTCGTCAGAAAAGAACGACAGGCTCTGGCGCAGCATCAGCCGGTGAAAGTCCCAACGCAGGCGCAGCGGCAAGTTGATCGCCAGTACCTGGTGCTGAAGCATGGTGCGCAGCGCCACCAACCCGATGCTGGCCAGCAGGACGATGCCGATGCCCCACAGCACCCGGGTTTCTTCGGCGCCGACGGCACCGCCGGCCTGCCACGCCGAGAGCAGGTCTACAACCTGGCCGAGAAAGGCGAATAGCCAGGCTTCGTAGATCGATACCCCGGCACTGAGCAGCGCAAGCGCCAGGATGTAGCCGCGCGCCCCCCGAGTGCAGGCCCACATGAAGCGCAACAGGCCAAGCGGTGGCGGTGGTATCTCGTCAGGGGGGAAGGGGTCGAGCCAGCGCTCAAAGATACGAAACATGCTTGTCTCCGGAAATCAATTCTTGCCTGGCCGATGGCCATGACCCACAGCGATGCACGCGCTGTCGATAAGCCGGGCTTGGGCTGCAAGGCAGCCCGGTCAAGCCGGCAAACCTTAACTGACTGACACTGCCCCTACGGTTGTTGTTAACAAAACTTTGCAATTTATTACATTTCCGCTTGATTTCATTTTGCCTTGATGCTGTAGAATTGACGGGTTTTTATGTTGCTTGCTTGATTCGTCGTTTTTTTGACGAACATCATGAAAGCTCAGCGGCAGATGAGTCAAAGTTACCCTTCAACCCGCTTCAATTTACTTTTGCAGGGCCAGTGTTTTGACGAATGGAATGCCGTGGTTGGCTATTTCGGGCCTGGGCGCCGAAAGCAGCCAGCTTCATGTACAAGGACTGTATTGGTTGGCCTGTGACAGCGCAGAAGACGCCACCTTGCTATGCCGCCAAGTAATCGGGGGGTTGCCCGAGCATGTTCGGGCAGCCCTGGTCGCCGATGCACAAGCCATCGGCGAGGTGCTGGGTGCGCTCGATACGGCGCAGGGTCCCGGCGAACTGGCGCTGTACGAAGCCAACATGCAAGCCGTCCGGCACCTGGTCGACGACCTGCCGCGTATCGACGCCGCCGGGCGTGTGCTGGTGCTGCGGGCGCCCGCCGACGTCTGGGGTACCGGCAACGTCGAACGCTGGTGCAACGCGCTGCGCCCGGTCTTGTTGGCCGAGGCCGCGCTATTGCTGGTCATCAGCAGCGGCCAGAGCGCCGGGCTGGTAGAGCGCCTGCGTGCGTTCAACCAGGGCGTCGATGGCCTGGCCCAGGTTTACCGCGGCAAAGGCGGGGTGCGCTACCTGCAGCATTTCTGGAGCAACCCGCTCGGCAAGACCGGTACGCTCGACGTGGAGCTGACGCGGCTTGAAGCGGGCTTCGCCGCCACCGGGGCGCCGCAGGCCCCCAGCGATACAGGTGGCGACGAGCTGTTGTACCTGGCCCAGCGCCCGGTACTGGAAGGTGCCCCGGCCTTCTCGGAGCACTGGCAGGTCTGCGAGAGCCTCGAGGAGCTCGGTGCCAAAGCTGGCAGGGCGGTTTCCGCCACGGTCATCTTTGCCATGGACGGCGGACAGCGCCTGGATAGCCTGGCGCGTCAGTTGCACCGCTTGCGCCAGTTGCGTGGCAATGCCCTGAAGCTGGTGGTGCGCGAGATGGCACCGACCCTGCGCTACCAGGATGAACAGCTGCTGCTGGCTTGCGGGGCCAGCCAGATCGTGCCGTTCGGCGCCAGCCTTTCGCGCTTCCTGACCATGGTCGAGAGCATCCAGGGTTACCTCTGGCGCCGGCGCCTGCCGAGCGATTTCGATGCCTTGCTCGCACGCCTGCGGCCGCTGGCCATCTGCGGGCTGGTGGCGCCGCGCGCGTTCGCCGAAGCCGTGCAGACCATGTGGCACGGTGTGCGCAACGGCGAAATCGCCCACCAGTTGCTGGTGTTGCGCCCGGCCCCTGGCCTGACCCCGCTGCAAGCCTGCTCGCGCACGGTGTTCCGCCGCGACGGCGACATCGCCTGCGTGGTCGGCGAGGTGCTGTTCCTGTTCCTGTTCGCCTGCCGCTCCGAAGGCGTCGAGCAAGCGCTTGACCACATCTTCCAGTTGTCGTGGAAAGAACTGTTCATCAGCCAGGAGGTGCTTGCCGGTGTCGACAGCCTGGCCACCCCGGCCTTCCTCGACGACAACGTGCCACAGCCACCCCGGCTCGACGCGGCGGCGCAGCTGCCCGCCCAGGCGAGGCCGGCCCTGGCGCCGCGCCGGGTCGCCCTGGGCAAGCGGGGTACAGCATGAACTTCGTGCAGCTGCTGCAAGTGGTCGGCATCACGGCGCTGGTGACCTTGGCGCTGGCCCTGCTGCTGTTGCGCCTGCGCGCCACGCTGCGTGGCTGGTTGCGCCGCCGTCTTCCACCCCGTTACCTGAAACCGCTGGGCGTACGCCACCGCGTTGCACGCCAGGAACCCCGTAATGACTAATGCATCCGCCACCCTCCCGGTACCGGCCCGCTGGCCTGGACTGGGAGGGTGGAACCTCTATTTCCTGGCCAAGTTCTTGCTGGTCGCCCTTGGCATGCTCGACTTCCAGGCGCTGCCGAACCTGTTGTTCGCCGCGTTTCTGCTGGTGCCGTTGCCAGGCAGGTGGCTGCGCGTTGCGCGGCAACTGGTGGCCGTACCGGTTGGCATCGCGTTGTTCTACCAGGACACCTGGCTGCCTCCCTTCAGCCGCCTGCTGGCGCAGCCGGGGGTGTTCGATTTCTCGTGGGACTACCTGCTCGAACTGCTCGGCCGCTTCATCAACTGGAACCTGTTGGGCGCGCTGGCGCTGTTGCTGGTGGGTTACCTGTACCTGCGCCATTGGCTACGGCTGAGTACCCTGAGCCTGCTGGGGCTGGCGTGGCTGGCGGTCGGCGGCCTGCCAGCGCTGGGGCGCGATGCGAGCCAGGCGCCTGGTGCCGCGGCTGTCACCACCGAACAGGCGCAGGCCACCGCGGTGGCCGACAATGCCACGCTCGACAGCTGGCTCGAGCGGTTCTTCGCCAGTGAGCGTGAACGGGTGACAACATTCCCGGCCATGAAGGCCGATGAACAGCCGTTCGACCTGCTGGTGATCAACATCTGCTCGCTGGCCTGGGATGACCTGTCCGCCGTCGGGCTGCGTGACAACCCGTTGTTCTCGCGCCTGGACGTGGTCTTCGACCAGTTCAACTCGGCCACGTCCTACAGCGGGCCAGCCGCCATCCGCGTGCTGCGTGCCAGTTGCGGGCAGTCGTCCCACGCTGGCCTGTACCAGCCCGCCCCGGAGCAGTGCCTGTTGTTCCAGAACCTGGCCAGGCTGGGCTTTCAGAGCAACACCTTGCTCAACCACAGCGGCCGCTTCGACAACTTCATCGGCGACATCACCCAGCAGCACATGCCTCAACCCGGCCTGCGCAACACCGACTTCCCGCGGGCACTGGTCGGCTTCGACGGCTCGCCGATCGCCAGCGACCTGGAGGTGCTGCGCCGCTGGTGGGGGCAGCGCAAAGGTACGCCGGCCGAGCATGTGACGCTGTTCTACAACAGCATCAGCCTGCATGACGGCAACCGAATCGTCACCGCCGACGGCGGTACCCGCGTGGCCGACTACGCCACCCGCGCCACCCGGCTGTTCGGCGAGCTGGGCAGCTTCCTCGATGAACTGGAGCGCAGCGGCCGTCGCGTGGTCGTGGCCATTGTCCCGGAACATGGCGCTGCGCTGCATGGTGACCGCATGCAGTTGTCGGGCATGCGTGAAATCCCCACCCCATCGATCACCCATGTGCCGGTGGGCCTGAAGTTCATCGGCATGGGCCAGCCTGCCCGCAGTGAACCGCTGCGCGTCTCGGCACCCACCAGCTACCTGGCGCTGTCCGAGCTTATCTCGCGCGTGTATGCGGGCCTGGGCCAGCAGCAGGTGCTGGATGTGCCCAGCCTGCTGATTGATCTGCCGACCACCGAACAGGTCGCGGAAACCGCAGGTGCGCAAGTACTGAGCTACCAGGGGCGCGCCTACATGCGCCTGCAAGGCCAGCCCGACTGGCAGCCTGTCCCGAAGGAGCGCCCATGATCACTGGCAAGGCAGACCCAGCCGACCGCAGCGACGATATCGCCCAGTTGCGCCAGCACCTGGACATGCCGGACCTGAACTACCAGGACATCTCGTTGCTGGTGGGTGTCCAGCAGGCCTTGCAGCGTTGGCCGTTGCTGGGTGAAAGCTGCCGAAGCAGTGCCTTGGGCACCTTGTACCTGGCGGCGCCGCGCCGCGAGGTGCTGTCACCATGACCAGCCTGTCGTTGCACGGGGTTCGCGGTGGCCTGGGGCGCAGTGCTTTGCTCGCCGCGCTGGGGCATGCGTTGCAGGGCGTAGGTGAGCGGGTGCTGCTGGTCGACCTGTGCCCAAGCAACCTGCTCGGCCTGCATTTCAACCTGCCCTTGGACACGCGCGAGGGCTGGGCGCTTGCCGAGCGGGAAGGGCGCCCCTTCAGCGATGCCATGTATGAAGTGCTCGATGGCCTGTGCCTGATACCGTTCGGCAATCTGCCTGCCGGCACGCGGCCGCCCTTGCCCGACGCTGAAGCCTGGCGTGCTCGCCAGGCCGAGCTGGCGGAACACTTCGACTGGTTGTTGTTCGACCTGCCGCAGCTGCCGGCCGATGCCGCTGGTCAAAGCGTCGAGACCGATGTGCGGGTGTTGGTGGCCGAGGCCGAAATGGCCAGCCATCTGCTGCTGGGGCGCCGGCAGGTCGAGCGCTACGACCTGCTGCTGGTCAACCGCTACGACCCCGCCAGCCGCTTGCAGAGCGACCTGTTGATGGTGTGGCGCGACCTGTTCCGTGATCGCCTGCCGATCCAGGTGGTGCACCGCGACGAGGCCTTCCTCGAGGCCCTGGCGTGCAAGGCACCGCTTGGCCACTACGCGCCGCACAGCCTGGCTAGCCGGGACGTGCAGAGCCTGGCGGTACGCTGCCTGACGAGGCGCCAGCCGTGACCCTGACCCCACTGTCGGCCTACGCCTGGTTCCGCACACGCGGCGCGCGGCAGCCAGTCGCATGGCTGTTTACCCTTGGCGTGTGGCTGGCCTTCCTGTTCCTGCGCCTGGAGTCGCCTGCCTGGCAAGCCCTGCTGGCCGAGCGGCAGCGGCTGTACCCGCAACTGGCGGGCAAGCGCCCAAGCCTGGGCGACCCACTGCGCTTGCTGATCCAGAGCCTGTGGCTGCTGGTGCGGCGCCAACCGCAGCCTCGCGAACCGGGGTTTGCCCGCCGTGCCTGGGGTGCAGTGCGTGCGCAGCTGCGCGGTGTGCGCCAGGTGCTGCGCCGTTACCATGGCCTGCTGATCGACCGCCTGCAGCAATTGCCTGCGCGCTATCGCGCCAGCGCGTTCAAGCAGCAAGCTTCGGCACGCCTGCGCGGCTTGAGCGTGTTCGCCCGGTGGGTTTTCTACAGCGTGCTGACCCTGGGCGCCATCGGCCTGGCCGTGTTGTGCGTGACCGAACCGTTCGGCTACCTGGCGCAGCTGGTGTTCATCTGCCTGCTGCTGGGCATCGCCCTGCTGGTGCGGCACATGCCGGGACGCTTCCCGACCCTGATGCTGATCGTGCTGTCGACCCTCATCTCCTGCCGCTACCTGTGGTGGCGCTACACCTCGACCCTGAACTGGAATGACACCACCGGCCTGGTGTGCGGGTTGGTCCTGCTGGCGGCAGAGACCTACTCGTGGTTCGTGCTGATCCTGGGCTACATCCAGACCTGCTGGCCATTGCAGCGCAAGCCGGCGAACCTGCCGGCAAATCCGGCGCACTGGCCGACCGTCGACCTGATGATCCCCACCTACAACGAAGACTTGTCGGTGGTGCGCACCACGGTGCTGGCTGCCCTGGGCCTGGACTGGCCGCGCGAGTGCCTGCGCATCTATATCCTCGACGACGGCCGGCGCGAGGCCTTCCGTGCGTTCGCCGACGAAGTGGGGGTGGGCTACATCGTGCGGCCGGACAACAAGCATGCGAAGGCCGGCAACCTCAACCATGCGCTGGGCGTGACCGACAGCGAGCTGATCGCCATTTTCGACTGTGACCACGTGCCGGTGCGTTCCTTCCTGCAAATGACGGTGGGCTGGTTCCTCAAGGACCCGAAGCTGGCACTGGTGCAGACGCCGCACCATTTCTTCTCGCCCGACCCGTTCGAGCGCAACCTGGGCTCGTTCCGCCGTCGCCCCAATGAAGGCGAGCTGTTCTACGGCCTGATCCAGGATGGCAACGACATGTGGAACGCGGCGTTCTTCTGCGGCTCGTGTGCCGTGCTGCGCCGTAACGCGCTGGAGAGCATCGGTGGTTTTGCCGTCGAAACCGTGACCGAAGATGCCCATACCGCCTTGCGCATGCACCGCCAGGGCTGGTCATCGGCCTACCTGAGCATTCCGCAGGCCGCCGGCCTGGCCACCGAGAGCCTGTCAGCGCACATCGGCCAGCGCATTCGCTGGGCCCGTGGCATGGTGCAGATCTTCCGTACCGACAACCCGCTGTTCGGCCGGGGGCTGAGCCTGTTCCAGCGGGTTTGCTATGCCAACGCCATGCTGCACTTCCTGGCCGGCCTGCCACGGCTGGTGTTCCTGACCGCGCCGCTGGCGTTCCTGTTGCTGCATGCCTACATCATCTACGCCCCGGCGCTGATGATCCTGCTGTACGTGCTGCCGCACATGATCCACGCCAGCCTGACCAACTCGCGCATGCAGGGCAAGTACCGGCAGACCTTCTGGGGCGAGGTCTACGAGACCGTGCTGGCCTGGTACATCGCCCGCCCGACCACGGTCGCGCTGTTCGCGCCGAAGAAGGGCAAGTTCAACGTCACCGCCAAGGGCGGCCTGATGGCGCAGGAGCAGTTCGACTGGCGCATCGCCCAACCCTACCTGTGGCTGGCGGCGCTCAACGTGGCCGGCCTGGGCTTCGCCGTGTGGCGCCTGTTCACCGGCCCGGCGGCGGAAATCGGCACGGTGATCGTCAGCTCGCTGTGGGTGGTCTACAACCTGCTGATCATCGGCGCCGCCGTCGCCGTGGCCGCCGAAGTGCGCCAGGTGCGCCGGGCCCACCGGGTGCAGATGCGCTTGCCGGCGGGGCTGGTGCTGGCCAGCGGTCATGCCTTCCCCTGCACCCTGGTTGACTACTCCGACGGCGGTGTCGGCTTGCAATTGCACCGGGGCCTCGAGTTGCAAGCGGGGGAGCGGGTGCGCCTGCTGCTCGACCGCGGCCAGCGCGAGTTCGCCTTCCAGGCCTGCGTCACCCGCACCGTAGGCCAACACGTTGGCCTGGTGTTCCACGACCTCAGCCAGCAACAGCGTATCGACCTGGTCCACTGCACCTTTGCCCGCGCCGATGCCTGGCTTGGCTGGAACGAGCAGCACGAGGTCGATCGCCCGCTGCGCAGCCTGATCGACGTGCTGAAGCTGGGCGGTGTCGGTTACCTGCGGCTGGTCGAGCACTTGCCGCCATGGGTGGGTGCGTGGCTGCGCCCACTGCACGCACTGGCGAACTGGCTGGCCAGCTACAGGCCCCGCACACCGCGGCCTGTCCCTTCCTTGAACCTTGTTGATCGAGACGCATGATGACTGGTTATCCCGCGCGTACCTGGGGCCTGGCGATGGCGCTGCTTGCTGCCTTTTCGCAGAGCGCCGCTGCCGCCTCTGTAGCCCCGCTTGCCGAGCCAGCCGTACCCACGGTACCGAACTGGCCGGTTGCGAAAACCTTCGAGCAGCTCGGGCATGCGTCCGACAGCCTGCTGCTGGGCGTGCGCAACAGCGAGCATGTCGAATTCGGCCTGCGGCGTGACCGCCTGGCCACCGAAGCCAGCCTGCAGCTGGACTACACGCCATCGCCCGCGCTGTTGCCGAACCTGTCGCACCTGCGCGTGTACCTCAATGACGAACTGATGGGCGTGGTACCGGTGGAAAAGGACCAGCTTGGCCAGCGCGTGCGCCGCCAACTGCCGCTGGACCCGAAGCTGCTCAGCGATTTCAACCGGGTACGCCTGGAGTTCGTCGGGCATTACACCGACATCTGCGAAGACCCTGCGCACAGCGGCCTGTGGCTGAACCTGAACCGCAAGAGCCAGGTGCAGCTGCACGAACAGGCCCTGGCCCTGGACAACGACCTGGCGTACTTCCCGCTGCCGTTCTTTGATGTGCGCGATACCGGCAAGGTAACGCTGCCGGTGGTGTTCAGCGGCGTGCCGAGCCTGGGCGAGCAGCGTGCGGCAGCGATCCTGGCGTCCTACTTCGGCAGCCAGGCCGGTTGGCGCAAGGCGACGTTCCCGGTGCTGTACGGCAGCCTGCCGGCGCGTGGCGACCAACCCACGCCGAGCATCGTGTTTGCCAGCAACGACCGTCGCCCGGCCTTCCTTGCCGACCTGCAGCAATTTCCGCCGGTCGACGGCCCTGTACTGCAAATGATCGACCACCCGGACGACCGCTTCAGCAAGGTACTGCTGGTGCTGGGCCGCAACGACGATGACCTGGTCAAGGCCGCCTCGGCGCTGGCGGTTGGCAACAACCTGTTCCGCGGTGCCCGGGTGAAGGTCGAGCAGATGACGGCACTGCAGCCGCGCCAGCCTTACGATGCGCCGAACTGGACACGCACCGACCGGCCGGTCCGTTTCGCCGAGCTGCTCGATTACCCCGAGCAGCTGCAGGTCAGTGGCCTGCAACCGCGGCCGGTGACGCTGGAGCTGAACCTGCCGCCTGACCTGTTCGTCTGGCGCAACCAGGGCATTCCGCTGCGTACGCTGTACCGCTACACGGCCCCGGCAGTAACCGACGAATCGCGCCTGAGCATCAGCGTCAACGATCAGTACATCACCAGCATGCCGCTGGTGGGCAACGACCGGCGCGGTGGTACGCTCGAGGAAATGCGCCTGGCGGTGCTGTCCGGTGACAACAGCGCATTGACCGAGAAGTCGCTGGTACCGGCGTTGAAGATCGGTGACCGCAACCGCTTGCGCTTCGATTTCAGCTTTGCCAGCACCCTGGGCAGCGGCCAGCGCGACCGTTGCCAGACCTCGTTGCCAGTGGATGTGCGCGCGGCGATCGATGACAACTCGACCATCGACCTGTCCGGTTACCATCACTACATCGCCATGCCCGACCTGCGCGCATTCGCCCGCAGCGGCTTCCCGTTCAGCCGCATGGCCGACCTTTCCGAAACCCTGGTAGTCATGCCGGCCAAGCCCACGGCGATGCAGGTGGGCACCTTGCTCGATGCGGTAGGCGGGCTGGCCGGGCAGATCGGCTACCCGGCGCTTGGCCTGCGGCTGATCGATGACTGGAAGCAGGCCGCAGCGGCCGATGCCGACTTGCTGCTGCTCGGCAACCTGCCCGAGGCGTTGGGGGACGCACCCGACCTTGGCCTGCTGCTCAGTGCCCAGCGGGACTGGCTGCTGCAGGGCCGTAGTACCGGGCTGCCGGGCAGCCAGCGTTTCGATACCGAGCCGGTGGCCGCCAGCAGCCGTGTGGCAGTCAGCGCGCAGGCACCGATTGCCGCCATCACCGGGCTGAAGTCGCCATTCCACGAGCAGCGCAGCGTCGTCGCCCTGGTGGCCAACAGCGACAATGACTACGCGTTGCTGCGTGATGTGCTCGGCGATGTGGGCAAGCTCGATGCGGTGGCCGGTTCGGTGACGCTGGTGCGCAGCAGCGGTGTCACCAGCCAGTTCGTGGGCGAGCACTATTTTGTTGGCGCGCTGCCGTGGTGGCTGCTGCTGTGGTTCCACCTGTCCGAGCACCCGGTGCTGCTGGCGGCGATCGCGGCCATTTGCGTGGTGCTGTTCGCCTTCCTGTTGTGGCGGGCACTGCGCTGGGCAGGCAAGCGCCGCCTGGGTGAGGCGGGGTGATGAAGCGTCAATTGCTGGCAGGGCTGGTGGCCTTGGGCCTGCCCGTTATCACGAGTGCCGCACCGGCTTGCAAATGGCCGGCCTGGGACAGCTTCAAGGCCGAACTGGTGAGTGTCGACGGTCGGGTCATCGACCCGAGCGACGAGCGCCTGATCACCACCTCGGAAGGGCAGAGCTATGCGCTGTTCTTCGCCCTGGTGGGCAATGACCGGCAAGCCTTTGCGCAGTTGCTGCGCTGGACCGGCAACAACCTGGCGCAGGGCGACCTGGCCCGGCATCTGCCCGCCTGGCTGTGGGGCCGTAACGGCCAGCAGCAGTGGCAGGTGCTGGATGCAAACAACGCCAGCGATGCCGACCTGTGGATCGCCTACAGCCTGCTCGAAGCCGGGCGGCTGTGGAACGAGCCGGCCTACACGCAGCTGGGCCAGCGCCTGTTGTGGCGTATCGCCGCGCAGACCGTGCGCAAGCTGCCGGGCCTGGGGGTGATGCTGCTGCCTGGGGACTACGGCTTCGAGGATGCCCGCGGCGCCCGCCTGAACCCCAGCTATTTGCCGCTGCAGTTGTTCGATCGCTTCAGCCTGGTCGACCCGCTCTGGGGCGAACTGGCGGCCAACACGCGGCGTTTGTGGCTGGCTTCGTCGCCAAAGGGCTTTGCCCCGGACTGGCTGCTGTGGACGCCAGCCGGTGAGCTGGCAGCGGACCCGCAACATGGCAGCGAAGGTGACTACGACGCCATCCGCGTCTACCTGTGGGTCGGCATGCTGGCCAAGGACGCGGCGGGGCGTGCCGAGCTGGTGGCCCACTATGCCCCGATGGCGGCATTGACCGCTCGCCAGGGGCTGCCGCCAGAACAGGTGGATGCGCACAGTGGTGTCGCCAGCGGCCATGGCCCGGCAGGTTTTTCTGCGGCATTGCTGCCGTTGCTGGCGGCGTCGCCGGAGCATGTCGCGGGCCTGGCGGCCCAGCGTCAGCGCTTGCGCGAGCAGCCCGTCGAAGCCAAGGCCTATTACAGCCAGGTGCTGGCACTGTTCGGCCAAGGCTGGGACCAGGGCCGTTACCGTTTTGACCCGCATGGCCGCCTGTTGCCGGCCTGGAGTGCGCCATGCAGCGAATGATCGGCATGCTGATGCTGGCGGCCGTGACCTGCCAGGCCACGGCGCAACCCAAGGATGCCGGCGAACAGCGCCAATGGCTGCTGGACCAGGTGCGTCGCGGCGAGGCGCTGCATCGTGACGACCTGGTGCGCGATGCACTGGGGCGGCTGCAATTGCTCGAGCCGCGCAACCCGGATGTGTTGCTGGCGGCCCTGAGCCTGGCATTGCGCGAAAAGAACAGCACCGAGGCCGAGCAGTTGAGTGCGCGGATCAGTGCCATCGCGCCTGGCAGTTTGCAGGCCCGCCAGGCCAGGCGCCTGCTCGAGCTGCAGCAGCCGGAGCGCGCTCGGCAGTTGCAGCAGGCCCGCCTGCTGGCGGTAACCGGGCGCAATGAAGAGGCGCTGGCGGCCTATGAACAGTTGTTCGCTGGCGAACCGCCAAGCCTGGAATTGGCCCTGGACTATTGGCGTGTGCGCGGCAACCTCCCAGGCCAGCGCCCCGAGGCAATCAGGCAGTTGCAGCAACTGGACCGGCAGTACCCGGGCAGTGCCGGGCTGCGCCAGACCTTGGCCGGCTGGCTGTTCGCCGAAAACCGCGACCGCGAAGCCTTGGCCTTGCTCGACCAGCTGTCGCACGACCCTGGCGCACGGGATGCCGCAGCCCAGCGTGAGTTCGACTATCTGTCCGGGCAAGCGGTGAGCGCTGCCAGCGCGGCGGCCTGGCAAGCGTTTCTCCAGCGTTACCCGGCCTCACCGTTGCTGGCACAGGCCAGCGAGACCCTGCAACAACAGCGCAAATTGCTGGCCGACCCGTCCTGGCAGGCTGGCCAGCGGGGCTTGGCATTGCTCGACAAGGGCCGCAACGCTGAAGCCGAAGCACAACTGCGCCGGGCGCTGCGCCAGTATCCGGATGATGCCAGCCTGCAGGGTGCACTGGGCTACGCGCTGATGCGCCAGAGCCGCTACGAAGACGCCAATGCAGCGTTCCGGGCGGCGAGCGCCACGGAGCAGGACACCTACTGGATCAGCCAGTGGAAGGACCTGGAGTCGTCCAGCCAGTATTGGGCCCTGCTCAGCAAAGGGGAGCGGGCACTGCAGGCGAAAGACATGCGCGCGGCCCGCGCCTTCTACCAGCAGGCACGCCAGCAGCGCCCGAAGGAGGAATACGCTTTGCTGGGCCTGGCGGATGTCTCGCTGGCCGAGGGTGATACAGCGGCCGCCGAGCGGCAATTCCTGCAGGTTCGGCGCATGGCACCGGAAAACGAAAGTGCCGTGCGCGGCCTGGTGCGTGTGTACCAGGCGCAATCGCCCGACAAGGCGCGGGCGTACCTGGACAGCCTGTCGCCTCGCCAGCAAGCGCAGTTCGCCAGCCTGCGCCGTAGCCTGGAACTCGCACGCCTGCGTCAGCAAGGTGACCAGGCCGTGCAGCGCGCGGACTGGGCGGCGGCCAGCCAGGTGCTGGGCCAGGCCACGGCCTTGGCCCCCGATGAGCCCTGGCTGGTCTACCAGTTGGCCAACAGCCTGCGCCACCTGGGGCGCAGCGCCGAGGCTGACGCGGCATTCGCCAGGATCGTGCAGCGCCAGCCGGGCGACCCATCTACCCGCTATGCCCATGGCCTGTTCCTGGAGTCCAGCGACCGTGATGCACTGGCCCTGGACAGCCTGGGCGCGGTGCCGCAGCGCACCTGGAGCGCTGACATGCATGCATTGGAGCAACGTATCCGCCGTCGCATGACCCTGGCCTCGGCGCAGCAGCTGCAGGCACAAGGCCGCACGGCTGAAGCGACCCGCCTGCTCGAGGCCAGCCTGGCGCGTGGCGAAGGCAGCACCGACGACCTGATGCTGCTGGCTGACTGGGCGGCGGCCAATGGTGAGCCTGGCAAGGCGCGCGGTTATTACCAGCGCGTGCTTGCCGTACAGCCTGGGCAACCCCAGGCGCGCCTTGGCGTGATCGAAAGCGCGGTGGCCGAAGGCAACCTGGCACAGGCTCGGCACATGCTGGCTGTGCAGGTACCGCAACTGGCTGCCGATGACAGCAACGCCCAGCGGCGCCTGGCGGCTGTCTGGGTCGCCTTGGGCGAACACGACCAGGCGGCCAGAATGCTCGACCAGATTGCCGCGCAGCAGCCTCGCCCCGATCCCTTGTTGCGGCGCGACGCTGCCCGCCTGGTGGCGCAGGATGAACCGCAACGGGCACTGGACCTTTACGCCGCAGCGATGGCCGATGCGCAGTTGCTCGAGCGTGCTGCCGTGTCGCCACGGGACGACCGTGCACTGACGCTGGCCAGCCGTGAGCAGGATGATGACGACTGGCTGGCACGCAGCCTGCGCAGCGATGTCGATGCACTGTATCGCCAGCGCAATACCCATGTGACGCTGATGCACGACTACGGTTGGCGTGAGGACGACGGTACGCCGGGCACATCCGAACTGAGTACCCAATCGACCTTGCTGCATGTCGATACCCCTTGGCAGGACGGTACCGCCTTTGCGCGGGTGGAGCGCATCGGCATGGATGCGGGGTCGTTCGAGCAGAACGACCAGGGGGGCTATACCCCGGATTTCGGCAGCTGCCAGTTTGTTGGCAGCACCGCTGACGGAAAGTCGCTCCCCGCGTGTGAGGGCGGTTCGCAAACGGCGGACGGTAGCGTGCTGGCGCTGGGCTGGCAGGGCAGCCGCTGGGCCTTCGACCTGGGCACTACACAGGGCTACGCGATCAACAACTGGTTGGGTGGCGCCACGGTAAACGGTGACCTTGGCCAGGTTGGCTGGTCGCTGACTGCTTCGCGGCGGTCGATGAGCAACTCGCTGTTATCCTTTGCCGGAGCACGTGACCCGCGGACGGGCGTGCGCTGGGGCGGGGTCACGGCCAATGGCGCCACGCTCGGCCTGAGCTGGGACCAGGGCGGTGACAATGGCGTCTGGGCCAGCCTCGGGCACCACTGGTTGTATGGCGAGAATGTCGCCGACAACCAGCGCACCCGGGCCATGGCTGGCTGGTACCACCGCGTGGTGGAAAAAGCCGACGAGCGTGTGCGCGTGGGCCTGACGCTGATGCACTGGCGTCATGACAAGGACCTGGGCGGCTACAGCCTGGGGCAGGGCGGCTACTACAGCCCGCAGCGCTACGCATCGGTTGGCGTGCCGGTCAGTTATGCCTGGCGCAACTACGACTGGTCGGTGCTGCTGGAAGGCTCCGTCAGCTGGTCCCAGGCCCATAGCGGCCGCAGCCGGCTGTATCCAGACACGCACCTCAACCGCAAGTTGATAGATCGATTTGATGTTGAAGATTCGAACATCGATGCGATGGGCGAAGCCAGCGACAGCAGCGGGCTGGGCTACCGCCTGCGCGGGCTGTTCGAGCGGCGCTTGAGCGACCATTGGGTGTTGGGCGGCGGCTTCGACTGGCAGCACAGTGATGACTATGCGCCTAGCCATGGCATGCTCTACCTGCGCTATCTGTTCGAGCCGTGGCGGGGCAACCTGGCGCTGCCGGTGACACCGCTGGAGCCCTATAGCGAGTGGCGTTGATTCCGAATGCAGGCGCTGTGTGCGGATTCACCCGCGAAGAGTCGCGCCTGCAGGCGGACGGTCAGCGCCGTGCCGACAACTGCTGCGGCGCCAGGAATGCATCATGGAAGTAATTGCGCACAGCCTGCATCGCCGGGCTGAACGCCCGTTCCCGATGCCAGGCCAAGCCAACGCTCATCGGCGTCACCGGGTCGCTGATGGTCACCGTTTCGATGCGCTTGCCCTCCAGCGACCAGGGCCGGTGCACCAGGTCCGACAGGATCGCCACACCGCTGCCATTGGCGACCATGCTGCGCACTGCCTCCACCGAACTGGTCCGCACCCGCACTTTCGGCCGCTGCCCGGCCTGTTCCCAATAGCGCATGGCGCTTTGCTCCGCCTCATCCACGGTCAGCAGGATGAACGGCTCGCAGGCCACATCAGCCAGGCTTACCGCCGAGCGCTCGCACAGCGGATGGTGGCCGGGCAGCCATAGGCGCCGTTCAGAGTTGAACAGGGTTTCCGAGACGATGTCCGGGTGGGTGAGGTTGGCGGTGAGCACCACAGCCATATCGAAACGCCCCTCCAGCAAGCCTTGTTCGATGGCGCTGCGCTCTTGCTCGAACAGCTCCAGGGTCACGTCCGGGTGCCAGTGTTCCAGCCGCTGCAGGTGATGGGGCAAGAAGTAGCCGATCACCGTATAGCTTGCCGCCAGGCGCAACAGGCCACTGGCGCGCACATCCGGCAGCGGGCTGTTCAGTGCGTCGTCCACGCTGCGCAGGATCACGTAGGCGCGGTTCAGGAAGTGCCGGCCGGCCTCGGTCAGGCTCATGCCCTGGGCCGAGCGCTGGAACAGCAACATGCCGAGCATCGCCTCCAGCTCCTTGATCGCCGTGGTGACCGCAGATTGGGAAATGTTCAGATGAATCGCCGCCTGGGAAATCTGGCCGATCTCGGCGGTGGCGACGAAATAGCGGACCTGGCGCAAAGTCAGTGACACGGTAGGCTCCCGGGGTATCTGATTTTCAGAAGACACCCTATCTGTTTATAAATCTTCCCAAGGGGGTGCGCAGAATCTAACGTGGCTTGCATGTGGTCACAAGCGCCAGGAGAGACAGTCATGCAGGTGGTGGATTTCAACTCGGACATGGGTGAGGGGTTCGGCCCGTGGACCATTGGCGACGGCGTCGACAACGAGCTGATGGGCTATATCAGCACGGCCAACATCGCCACCGGCTTTCACGCTGGTGACCCCGGCACCATGCGCCGCACCGTCGAGCGGGCCAAGGCCCTGGGCGTCGCCGTGGGGGCGCACCCTGGGTTCCGCGACCTGGTCGGCTTCGGCCGCCGGCACATCAATGCCCCGGCCCAGGAACTGGTCGACGACATGCTCTACCAGCTCGGCGCGCTGCGTGAAATTGCCCGCGCCCAGGGTGTGCGCCTGCAGCACATCAAACCGCACGGTGCCCTGTACATGCATCTGGCGCGTGACGAAGAGGCTGCACGGTTGCTGGTGGAAAACCTGCGGGTGATCGAGCCTGAGCTGCTGTTGTACTGCATGCCGGGTTCGGTGA
This sequence comes from Pseudomonas sp. 32_A, assembly GCF_017490905.1. Lineage (NCBI taxonomy): Bacteria > Pseudomonadati > Pseudomonadota > Gammaproteobacteria > Pseudomonadales > Pseudomonadaceae > Pseudomonas > Pseudomonas sp. 32_A. Next base: position 17,624 of record NZ_JAFGYI010000065.1, read on the forward strand.
TCTGCCGCATTGCCCAGGACCTTGGCCAGCCGGTAATTCGCGAGTTCTACGCCGACCGCGAATACGACCTGAGCGGTTCGATCGTGTTCACCCGAAATGTGCGGGGCCATGAGCCCAAGGCGGTCGCTGAACGGGTGTTGCGCGCTTGCCAGCAAGGCGTGGTGCGCACGGTCGAGGGGCAGGACCTGGCCATCGAATTCGACTCCATCTGCCTGCACAGCGATACACCAGGGGCGCTCGACCTGGTCGAGGCCACGCGCATGGCGCTGGATGCTGCCGGTATCGTGGTGCGAGCACCACGCTGAATCCGTGGGGCCTCTGGCAGGTATACGCCGGGGCCCGTGCAATTTGCTTTCGCCTGCCTTTCTGTAAAGACTCCAAAAAAAGGAACAGTCATGGCCGAACCGCTCGCTTCAACCCCTATCCGCTACAGCTTTGGCGCCGACGAGCACCTGTTTGCCGAAGTCAGCGAGAGCATGTCGCTGGAGGCCTTTTTCAAGGGCATGGCCGTCACCCGCGCGGTGGAGCGGCTGGCCCTGGATGGCGTGCTGGATGTATGCCTGGCCAACGCCTCATTCCAGATTCGCTTCGACCCGGACCGTATCGCGCCGCAGGCGCTGCTGGCGGCGGTGCGCGGTGCCGAAGCGCAGGCGGTGGCCGAGCGCTCGTTGCAGACTCGGATCATCGAGATACCAGTGCTGTACAACGACCCCTGGACCCATGAAACGCTGATGCGTTTTCGTGACCGCCACCAGGACCCGGGCAGCACCGACCTGGAGTACGCCGCGCGGGTCAACGGCCTGGCCGATGTCGAGGAGTTCATTGCCGCGCACAGCGGCGCGCCGTGGTTCGTGTCGATGGTCGGGTTCGTTGCCGGCCTGCCGTTCATGTTCCAGATGGTCGAGCGCGAGCGGCAACTGCAGGTGCCCAAGTACCTGCGCCCGCGTACCGACACGCCAAAGCTCACCCTTGGCCATGGCGGCTGCTTCGGCTGCATCTATTCGGTGCGCGGGGCAGGCGGCTACCAGATGTTCGGCGTCACCCCGGCGCCAATCTACGACCCGCAGCAGACATTGAACTACCTGAAGGAGCACATGGTGTTCTTCCGCCCGGGAGACATCGTGCAGTTCAAGCCCATCGACCGCCACACCTACGACCAGGCGGTGGCGGATGTCGAAGACGGCCGTTTCGACCTGCGCATTCGCCCGGTGGAATTTTCCCTGGATGCGTTTCTCGCCGACCCGGTCGGTTATCCACGGGCTCTGCAGGAGGTGCTGGCATGATCAAGGTACTCAAACCCGGCCTGGCCACCTCGGTGCAGGACCTGGGTCGCGAAGGCTACTACCATCTGGGCATCCCGCCATCCGGCGCCCTCGACCAGTACGCGCTGAGGGCGGCCAACCACCTGGTGGGCAACCCGGCCGGCAGCGCCGGCCTTGAGTGTGCGCTGGTGGGGCCGGAGCTGGAGTTCCAGCAGGATGCACTGGTGGCGGTTTGCGGTGCGCAGATGCCGGCCTTGCTCGATGGCCGCGAGCAACGCCCGGACACGGCGTTTGCCGTACGTGCCGGGCAGGTGTTGCGTTTCGGCTTCCCTACTGCAGGTGCCCGGGCCTACCTGGCGGTGGCCGGCGGTATCGATGTACCCGAGGTGCTCGGTAGCCGCTCCACCTATGCGTTGGGTGCATTGGGTGGCTTCCATGGGCGCAAGCTGATGGCGGGTGACCTGTTGCCGGTCGGCATGCCCAGCGGCAAGACCCGCGCCGGCGCGAGCCTGCCAATGGCCTTGCGCCAGGCCTTGGGCGGCGAGGTGGTGCTGCGGGTGGTGCCGGGGCTGTATTTTCATCGCCTGACCAAAGCTGCAGCGCAAAGCTTTTTCACCGAAGCCTGGACGGTCGGTTCCGAGGCAGACCGTATCGGCTATCGCTACAAGGGCGGCAGTGCCTTGAGCTTCCAGCCACGGGAGCAGCCGTTCGGGGCCGGCTCGGACCCGTCGAACATCGTTGACAGCTGCTACCCGATCGGTTCGATCCAGGTACCCGCGGGGCTGGAGCCGATCATCCTGCACCGTGATGCGGTGTCGGGTGGTGGCTACGCCATGATCGGCACGGTGATCAGCGCCGACCTGGACTTGATCGGGCAGATGCAGCCCAACCAGCAGGCGCGGTTCCTGGAGGTCAGCCTGGAGGACGCACTGGAGGCTCGGCGCTCGTACAAGAAGAAGCTGGGTTGCCTGGCCAGGTTGTTTGGCTGATTGATCGGTTGCGGCGCTGCGCCGCCCACACATGGGCTGGCGCAGATTCCGGCATTGCAGCGTCCAGACAAGCCAAAAGGCGAAAATTCCTACAACGTTTTGGGAAGCCCCAAGCTCCTCGAAGAATCGATTCCCCGATAGTGTTCATGTCTTCAGCCTACTGGAAGACAAGGACCTCTTCATGCCCGGCCCATCTGCTGTTCGTCCTGGAAAATTCCAGACCGCCAACGCTGCCCATGACGTAACCGAAAGCAGCCTGCATGCCATCCTCGATGTCCAGGAGGGCACCGATTCACCCTATCCGCCCGGTCAGGGCAGGTGCGCAGATAGTGAGGGTTATCCAGCCGACCCGGACTTCCAGCTTCGCGGCGGCTTCGCCAACCTGATGCTTGACGCGGCCAACCCGCTGTTCGGCCTGGCCATTCGCCTGCAAACGCTGGATGACCTACCCAACATCGAACAGGTGCACAAGGCCCTGCAG
>NZ_JAFGYI010000492.1:0-243 GCF_017490905.1 Pseudomonas sp. 32_A
GGGGCATCACAGCTGTTGGCATGCTGGCGCTGGCGTTCGTGTTCCAGACCCTGGCCAACCGCAAGCCGGAGCTGGATTCGGGGGTGTATGCCTACGCCAAGGCCGGTTTTGGCGAGTACATGGGCTTCTCCTCGGCCTGGGGCTACTGGATCAGTGCCTGGCTGGGCAACGTCGGCTACTTCGTACTGCTGTTCAGCACCCTGGGCTACTTCTTCCCGATCTTCGGCGAAGGCAACACCCCTG
>NZ_JAFGYI010000493.1:0-243 GCF_017490905.1 Pseudomonas sp. 32_A
GGATCATCGATGTGGCCAGGTAGATCAGCGACAGGTAGGTGCTGTTGGAAAACAGCGTGATCACCAGGAAGATCTGCACCATGGCGTTGGTCAGCCACAGGGCGTTGGCCGGCACATGGTTGGCGTTTTCCTTGGCCAGAAAGCGCGGCATGGTCTTGTCCCGCGCCGTGGCGAAGAGGATCTCGGCGCACAGCAACGCCCAGGACAGCAGCGCGCCAAGCAGCGAAACCGCCAGGCCGATAC
>NZ_JAFGYI010000494.1:0-243 GCF_017490905.1 Pseudomonas sp. 32_A
TGGCGGTGCGTAAAGAAACCTACGATGGGCAGCCGGCCCTGCGCCGCAAGGACCTGCTGGTGGCGCTGGTTGCCTTGGTGTATGCCGTGTGGCTGTTGTATGCCGGCGGGCTCAAGTACCTGCTGCTCTCGGCCCTGCTCTACGCACCTGGCGCCATCCTGTTCGCCAAGGCCAAGCGTGAAGTCGGCCAACCTGTCTTCACCAACGTGGAAAAGCTGATCTTTGCAGCCGTGGTCATCGGCG
>NZ_JAFGYI010000495.1:0-242 GCF_017490905.1 Pseudomonas sp. 32_A
CCCAGGACAGCAGCGCGCCAAGCAGCGAAACCGCCAGGCCGATACTGATCAGCAAGGCGCCCCACGGCCCGACGATATGCTCCAGTACCGAAGCCAGCGACGGGTTCTGCAGCCCGGCCAGTTCCGGCTGGGTCATGATGCCCAGCGACAGTACGTTGACCAGCACCAGGAACAGCAGCACGGTAACGAAGCCGATGACCGTGGCCTTGCCCACGTCAGAGCGTTTTTCCGCCCGCGACGAG
>NZ_JAFGYI010000496.1:0-242 GCF_017490905.1 Pseudomonas sp. 32_A
TTCCGGGCGTGCCGAGCGCCGGTCGGATGTGGGCAAGGCTACGGTGATCGGTTTCCTGGGGGTGCTGGCGTTGCTGGTGCTGGTCAACGTGTTGTCGCTGGGGGTGATGACCCAGCCGGAACTGGCCAAGCTGCAGAACCCGTCGATGGCTGCCGTGCTGGAGCATGTGGTCGGCCACTGGGGTGCGGTGCTGATCAGCGTCGGCCTGATCATCTCGCTGCTCGGGGCCCTGCTGTCGTGGG
>NZ_JAFGYI010000497.1:0-241 GCF_017490905.1 Pseudomonas sp. 32_A
CGTACTCCCGGTAGCAGGCCCGTAGCGAGGGGACCCCGGAGCGAAGCGCAGGGGCCGGATGATAGGAGCCAGCGTTTTTTGGTTACTTTTTGTCGCGTTTGACAAAAAGTGACTCGCCGTAAGGGCGGAAAGGTGACTTTGCGCCACCATCGCGAATGAATGTCTACTCGATGTGAATGCCACATCCCAAAAAGCCAAAAAGCTTAAGCGACGGTTTTTATATAGCGAACAGTCCATTTAC
>NZ_JAFGYI010000498.1:0-241 GCF_017490905.1 Pseudomonas sp. 32_A
GACTGTTCGCCATATCAAAACCGTCGCTTAAGCTTTTTGGCTTTTTGCTTTTTGGATGCGGGCATTCACATCGAGTAGGCATTCATTCGCGATGGTGGCGCCAAGTCACCTTTCCGCCCTTACGGCGAGTCACTTTTTGCCAAACGCGGCAAAAAGTAACCAAAAAACGCTGCGCTCCCATCATCCGGCCCCTGCGCTGCGCTCCGGGGTTCCCTCACTCCGGTCTTGCTCCCGGGAGTAC
>NZ_JAFGYI010000499.1:0-241 GCF_017490905.1 Pseudomonas sp. 32_A
CTTTGCTCTTTGCTCTTTGCTCTTTGCTCTTTGCTCTTTGCTCTTTGCTTTCAAGCGTTGGCATCAACAACAAGGTCAACATTCATTTGCGAAGGGGGCGCGTAATCACCTTTCCGCCCTTACGGCGAGTCACTTTTTGTCAAACGCGACAAAAAGTAACCAAAAAACGCTGCGCTCCCATCATCCGGCCCCTACGCTGCGCTCCGGGGTTCCCTCGCGCCGGTCTTGCTCCCGGGAGTAC
>NZ_JAFGYI010000500.1:0-240 GCF_017490905.1 Pseudomonas sp. 32_A
CTCTGGTGTTCCGGTTGTCACGCCAGTGGCATTGCCGGGTAGCTATGTTCGGAAGAGATAACCGCTGAAAGCATCTAAGCGGGAAACTTGCCTCAAGATGAGATCTCACTGGGATCTTGAATCCCCTAAAGGGCCGTCGAAGACTACGACGTTGATAGGTTGGGTGTGTAAGCGCTGTGAGGCGTTGAGCTAACCAATACTAATTGCCCGTGAGGCTTGACCATATAACACCCAAGCAAT
>NZ_JAFGYI010000501.1:0-240 GCF_017490905.1 Pseudomonas sp. 32_A
CCAGCGCAGGGGTTGGCGCTGTGCTGATCGGCTGGGCAATCACCGCGGTCGGCATGCTGACCCTGGCATTCGTGTTCCAGACCCTGGCCAATCGCAAGCCTGACCTGGATGGCGGGGTGTATGCCTACGCCAAGGCCGGTTTTGGCGAGTACATGGGCTTTTCCTCGGCCTGGGGCTACTGGATCAGTGCCTGGCTGGGCAACGTCGGCTACTTCGTGCTGCTGTTCAGCACCTTGGGCT
>NZ_JAFGYI010000066.1:0-20165 GCF_017490905.1 Pseudomonas sp. 32_A
CAGGGTTCGGTGCAGCTTTACAGGGCTGCACCTCACCTGTGGGAGCTGGCTTGCCGGCGATGGGCCGCACAGCGGCCCCCGGTTATTCGAATAGTCAGGAGTCATCGATGAGCACTGCACTACCTTCGCTTGGATTCGCCGGCATCGGCCTGATGGGCCTGCCCATGTGCCGGCGCCTGTTGGCAGCGGGCTACCCGCTGACGGTGTGGAACCGCAGCCCGGACAAGTGCGCTGCACTGGTCACCGCCGGCGCGCGCCTGGCCAGCAACCCTGCCGAACTGTGCCGCGACAGCGACATGCTGCTGCTGTGCCTGGCCGACACGGCCGTGGTCCGCGAGGTGGTGTTCGGCGAGCAAGGCATTGCCCAGGGCGGGCGTAGTGGTCAGTTGCTGATCGATTTCTCCAGCCTTGAGCCAACCGCCACCCGTGAAATGGCCGCCGAACTGGCAGCGCTGTGCGGTATGGCCTGGCTGGACGCGCCAGTTTCCGGCGGCACGCCCGGGGCCGAAGCCGGCACCCTGGCGATCATGGTCGGTGGCGAGTCGGCCGACCTGGAGCGTGCGCGCCCGGTACTGCAGGTACTTGGCCAGCGCGTGACGCACATGGGGGCGGTGGGCGCAGGCCAGGTGACCAAGGCCTGCAACCAGATGATCGTGGCCTGCAATGCCCTGGTGATCGCCGAAGTGGTGGCCTTGGCTGAACAGTCCGGGGTCGACGCGACGCTGATCGCCGAAGCGCTGGCGGGCGGTTTTGCCGACTCCAAACCGTTGCAGATCCTCGCTCCGCAAATGGCCGAGAGCCGCTTCGAGCCGATCAAGTGGCACGTGCGCACGCTGCTCAAGGACCTCGATGGCGCGGTCAAGTTCTCCCGCGAGCAAGGCTCGGCGACGCCGCTCAGTGGCCTTGCCGCACAATTGATGCGCCTGCACGCAAGCCAGGGGTATCTGCAAAAAGATCCGGCGACACTGGTTGAGCTGTATCGCAGCAAGGGCTGAATAGGCCGCCCTGGTGCTGAAGCCGCTCCAGCAACGAGCGCAGTTCGGCCAGCGGCTCCGGGCGGCCCAGCAGGTAGCCTTGCAGGTAGTCGCAGCCGTGGGCTTCGAGAAACGCCAGCTGTTCGGCGTTTTCCACGCCCTCGCTGACCACCTGCAGATGGAGGGTATGCGCCATGACGATGATCGCCTGGACGATCTCGCGGTCCTTCTGGTTGCCTGGCACATCCTGCAGGAAGCTGCGGTCGATCTTCAGCACATCCAGCGGCAGGCGCTTGAGGTAGGCCAGTGACGAGTAGCCGGTGCCGAAGTCATCGATCGACAGCGCCACGCCCTGGGCGCGCACGCGCTTGAGCAGGTTGACCGTACGCTGGATGTCACCCATCAGGGCGTTCTCGGTCACTTCCAGCTCCAGCTGGCAGGGCGCGAGCCCGGCGTGGAACAGCGCCTTCTCCACCTCGTTGGGCAGTTCGTCGTGGCTGAGGGTGACGGCCGAGCAATTGACCGTGACCTTGAGGTTGCCATGGCCGTGGCGCTGCAGGTAGGCCAGGTCGGCGCAGGCGTGGCGCAGCACCCACAGGTCAAGGTCGATGATCAGGCCGTTGGCTTCGGCGATGGCAATGAAACGATCGGGCCCGAGCAGGCCGTGTTGCGGGTGTCGCCAGCGCACCAGGGCTTCCAGTTTGGCCACTTGCCTGCTGCGCAGGTCGAATATCGGCTGGTAATGCACGCACAGCCCATGCTCCTCGACCAGGGCCACCCGCAGTTCCTCTTCCAGTTGCAGGGCAATCGAGGCCTGGGTCTTCAGGCTGTCGTTGAAGAAGTTCAGGCTGTTGCGCCCGTTGCCCTTGGACTGGTACAGCGCGAGGTCTGCGTGCTTGAGCAGCTCTTCGGCGGTGGTGCCGTCGTCGGGGAAGATGCTGATGCCGATGCTGGTGGTCATGACCATGCGCCGACCGCCCAGGTCGATGGGCTCCTTCATCCGCTGCATGATGCGCTGGGCCAGGTGGCGGGCTTCGTCGCGGTTGTTGAGGCTGGTGACCACGCAGAACTCGTCGCCGCCAAAGCGCGCGACCAGGTCGTGGTTGCGGGTGGCGGCCTTGATGTGGCTGGCGATCACTTTGAGCAGTTCGTCGCCGGCGTCGTGGCCGAGGCTGTCATTGATGCGCTTGAAATGGTCGATGTCGAGGAACATCACTGCCAGGTGGTTTTCCGTGGCTTGGTGTTCGGCCAGGCGTTCGGCGAACACCTGGTTGAAACCTCGGCGGTTGACCAGGTTGGTCAGGGCATCGTAGTGCGCGGCCTGCTGCAGCGAAGCCCGGGCCTGGTCCAGCTGGCTGAGCAACACGCTGACCCGCCGCAGGTCGTGTTCCTTGCTTTGCAGCTTCTTGTCGGCCAGCGCGGTACTGATGCTGGCAGCACTGATCAGCAGGGTGATGAAGCCGATGCCGAGCGCCAGTTGCAGGCTGTTGTCGCCAGAGGGCAGGCGCAGGGCAGTGTCTGCCGGGATGACCAGGGTCATGGCCGACATCGCGCTGAAGTGGGTGGCGACTATGCCGCCGGCCATCAGCAGGCTGGCGCCGTATTTCATGGCGTGGTGCAAGGTGCCGCTGCCATGACGGAAGTAGCGTGCCAGGCACAGCGCCGTCAGGCTGGTCAGCAGGGCAATGGTGGCAGATGCCAGCAGCAGGCCGGTCTGGTAGTACTGGCGGGCTCCGGTTTCCAGGGCGGCCATGCCGACGAAGTGCATGAGGATGATGCCCAGGCCAATCAGCACTGCACTTTGCAGGTAGTGGTGCGTGCGCATCTGGCTGCGGTCGAGGCTGTGCATGGCCAGCCAGGCGACGGCCAGGGCGATGAGCAGCGACAGGATGGTAAGGGAAACGTCATAGTGCACTTCCACTGGCGCCTGGAAAGCCAGCATGCTGATGAAGTGCATGGCCCAGATGCCACCTGCCAGGCAGCAGGCACCGAGCATGTTCCATTGTCGGTGGGCGGTGGGGTCTTCGCTGTGGGATTGGCGCTCGGCCATGTCCAGGGTGGCGAAGCAGGCCGCACAGGCGACGAGGTAGGCGAGCAGAACCAGGAACGGTTCATGCCGGCAATCAATGACGATGCGCCCGGTTGCCGGCAGGTCGGCGAACAGTTGCAGCCCCAGCCACTCCATGGAATGCCTCATGATCGAGTTTTCACTCGTCTGCGCTACAACCCTGTGCAGACTGTCCAGAGGCAGTATAGGAAGAGGTGGTTAAGCCTTCCTGACTAATGGCACATTGATTTCTACGATTTGGTTATGAAATCAATCGCCGGCAAGAATATTGGCTCGCATTTTTGTAGGAGCGGCCTTGTGTCGCGATAGGCTGCGCAGCAGCCCCAGCATTTTTGCGGTAGTGCAGAAATCTGGGGCTGCTGCGCAGCCCATCGCGACACAAGGCCGCTCCTACACGGGGTGCGGGGAAAGACTAGCCAGCCACCAGCACGCGAATGGCCTCCAGGCGCAGGGCGGCCTTTTCAAGCATCGCCAAGCCCTCTTCGCGCTGCTTGCGCAGCGCTTCGATCTCGCTGTCGCGCACACTCGGGTTGACTGCTTGCAGCGCGACCAGGCGGGCCAGCTCCTCGTCGGCCTCCGCTTTCAGGCGACGCTGGGCCTCGGCCACCCGCTCGACGTGGGCCGGCAGGACCTTGGCCTCGCCACTGCCGATGCGCTGGGCCAGCATGTCACGCTGGGCCTGGACGAACTTGTTGGCGCTGGCGCGCGGCACGCTTTCCAGCTGGTCGTTGAGGGTTTCGAAGGCCACGCGCGATGCCAGATCGTTGCCATTGGCATCAAGCAGGCAGCGCAATGCTGCCGGTGGCAGGTAACGGCCCAGTTGCAGGATGCGCGGTGCCACCACCTCGCTGACGAACAGCAGTTCAAGCAGCACGGTACCGGGTTTGAGCGCTTTGTTCTTGATCAGCGCCACGGCGGTGTTGCCCATCGAGCCGGACAGCACCAGGTCCATGCCGCCTTGCACCATCGGGTGTTCCCAGGTGAGGAACTGCATGTCCTCGCGCGACAGCGCCTGGCCACGGTCGTAGGTGATGGTCACGCCTTCGTCGTCGCCCAGCGGGAAGCTGGCGTCGAGCATCTTCTCGCTCGGCTTGAGGATTAGCGCGTTCTCGGAATGGTCTTCGCTGTCGATGCCGAAGGCGTCGAACAGGGTTTCCATGTAGATCGGCAGGGCGAACTGGTCGTCCTGTTCGAGAATGTCCTCGACCAGTGCCTGGCCTTCGCCGGCACCGCCGGAGTTGAGTTCCAGCAGGCGGTCACGGCCGGTATGCAGTTCGGCTTCCAGGCGTTCGCGCTCGCTGCGGGCGTCGGCCACCAGTGCTTCCCAGGCCTTGCTTTCGCCGCTTTCGAGCAGTGGCAGCAGGCGTGGGCCGAACTGATGCTGCAGTGCATTACCAGTAGGGCAGGTGTTGAGGAAGGCGTTGAGCCCTTCGTGGTACCACTGGAACAGGCGCTCTTGCGGGCTGTCCTGCAGGTACGGGATATGCAGCTGGATGGTGTGCTTCTGGCCGATGCGGTCGAGGCGGCCGATGCGCTGTTCGAGCAGGTCCGGGTGCGCTGGCAGGTCGAACATCACCAGATGGTGGGCAAACTGGAAGTTGCGGCCTTCGCTGCCGATTTCGGAGCAGATCAGCACCTGGGCGCCGAACTCTTCGTCGGCGAAGTAGGCGGCGGCGCGGTCGCGTTCGAGGATGCTCATGCCTTCATGGAACACCGAGGCCGGGATGCCCGAGCGCACGCGCAGGGCGTCTTCCAGGTCCATCGCGGTTTCGGCATGGGCGCAGATCACCAGCACCTTGGTGCGCTTGAGCATCTTCAGGGTGTCGATCAGCCAGTCGACACGCGGGTCGAAACGCCACCAGCGCTCGTCGTCGGCCACCTCGCCCTGGGCCTGGAAGGCAACTTCCGGGTACAGCTCGGCATGTTCGCCGGCTGGCAGGTCGCGGTACTGCTCGGGCGTTGCCAGTGGGTAAGGGTGCAGCTGGCGCTCAGGGAAGCCCTGGACCGCCGCGCGGGTGTTACGGAACAGCACGCGGCCGGTGCCGTGGCGGTCGAGCAGCTCACGGATCAGGCGCGCGCTGGCCTGGGTATCGCCGTCGCTGACCGCTGCCAGCAGGGCTTCGCCTTCGGCACCCAGGAAGCCCTGGATGGTGGCGTGGGCCTTGGGTGACAGGCGGCCTTCGTCGAGCAGTTCCTGTACGGCTTCGGCCACCGGGCGATAGTGCTCGCTCTCGGCGCGGAAGGCGGCCAGGTCATGGAAGCGGTTGGGGTCGAGCAGGCGCAGGCGGGCGAAGTGGCTGTCCTGGCCGAGCTGCTCTGGGGTGGCGGTGAGCAGCAGCACGCCCGGGATCACCTGGGCCAGCTGTTCGACCAGGCCGTATTCGGCGCTGACCTGGTCTTCGTGCCAGACCAGGTGGTGGGCTTCGTCCACTACCATCAGGTCCCAGCCGGCGGCGAACAGCGCGTCCTGGGCCTTTTCGTCTTCGACCAGCCACTCCAGGGCCACCAGCGCCAGCTGGGCATCCTCGAACGGGTTGCTGGCGTCGCTTTCGATGAAGCGCTCGGCGTCGAACAGGGCCACCTGCAGGTTGAAGCGGCGACGCATTTCCACCAGCCATTGGTGCTGGAGGTTTTCCGGCACCAGGATCAGCACGCGGCTGGCGCGGCCGGACAGCAGCTGGCGGTGGATCACCAGGCCGGCCTCGATGGTTTTGCCCAGGCCCACTTCGTCGGCCAGCAAGACGCGCGGCGCGCTGCGGTCGGCGACTTCGCGAGCGATGTGCAACTGGTGGGCGATGGGTTGGGCGCGGCAGCCGCCCAGGCCCCACAGCGCCGACTGCATTTGCTTGCTGGTGTGCTGCAGGGTGTTGTAGCGCAGGCTGAACCACGACAGCGGGTCGATCTGCCCGGCGAACAGGCGGTCGCTGGCCAGGCGGAACTGGATGAAGTTCGACAACTGGGTTTCCGGCAGGGTGCGCGGCTGGTTTTGCCCGTCCAGACCGTGATAGACCATCAGCCCGTCGATATCCTCGACCTCGCGCACAGTCAGCTTCCAGCCTTCGAAGTGGGTGATCTGGTCACCTGGCGAGAAGCGCACGCGGGTCAGCGGCGCATTGCGCAGGGAATACTGGCGGGTGTCGCCAGTGGCCGGGTAGAGCACGGTCAACAGGCGGCCATCCTGCGCCAGGATGGTACCCAGGCCGAGCTCGGCTTCGCTGTCGCTGATCCAGCGTTGCCCCGGTTGATACTGCTGCGCCATACTGCCTGAACTCCCGCGATGAAAAAGCCGATTATGTTAACGGATCGGCCGGTCAGACCAAAGTGCCGAGCGCATCGAAAGGTGCCGAATTGCGATAGGAAGTGCGATAGGTAGCAACAGTCTAGTCGCTTCATCGTCCCCCACCGTGCTGCCGACGAGGGCCCCGGATCAACATGTCTGCCAAGCACCGCTGGATCAGCACTTCGATGGCCGTGGGCAGCCTGTTGCTGCTGGCCGCCTGCGAGCAGAAAAACTTCGAGACCTTGCCCGCCATCCCGATCGAGCAGCTCGAGGTACTGGGCGTGCAAACGCCGATCAAGAGCGTGCACTTTCGTGACCGCGATGGTGAAGGCCTGCTGGTATTGAGCCGCAGCGATGGCCAGACCAGCGACCCGGAAAGCGAGCAGGAAGTGGACAAGGTGGTCCTCAAGGCCACGTTGTACGGGCGCACCGCCGAAAGCGACGCGTTCAAGGCGCGCTGGCAGATCGAACAGGAAACCACCTGCCCGGGCCTGGACCTGGATGTGGACTTCTATAACGATGTCAGCGATGTCGGCGACCTGAACAAGGACGGCGTCGCCGAGGTGACGGTTGCCAGCCACGCCTTCTGCGGCGGTGGCATCGACCCGCACGACATCGCCATCGAGATGCGTGAAGGGCAGGCCAGCTACAGTATCACCGGCCAGTCGCTGATCACCCCGGCGGGTGAGGAGCCGATCGGCGGTGAGCGCGAAGACAGCGCCTCGCTCAAAGCCGCGCCACAGGTGCTGCGCGAACACATGGACGCGGTCTGGCAGCAGGTGTACAAGCGCCCCTGGAGCGAGGCCAGCCCGCCAACCGACGACGAGCCTGACGAAGAAGCCGAATAAGTGTTGTGCCTGCCATCAAGGTAAGCCCGCGCCTGCCGATACAGGGGGCATAGGAGAACGTCCATGCTGCCACCGATCATTCCGCTCAGTGCCGCCCCGGTGACCTCGCAACAGGACCCGGTCAAACCGACACCCGACATCAAGCCGGTGGTGCCGACGCAGCCTGCCTCCGGCGAAAGCACCATCGACCTCAAGCACCAGCGTGACCCGCAGGAGCAGGCACTACTGCTGCGCGACGAGCAGCGCCGCCAGCAGCAACGCCGGCAGAAGGGCGACGACGAACGCTACAGTGCGATGCCGGGTGACGAGGTCAACGCCGACAACACCGTGCCGGTGGCGCCGTTGATGGGCGAGCACGGGCGCCAGGGGCTTCTGGTGGACATCGAAGTCTGACGCGGGGCTGGTCAGCGCCAGCGCCTGGCTTCATCATGCAAGTCTCAGTTGATCGTCGAGCCCACCCATGAGCCAAGACAACCTCATCGATTTCGATGCCGAACGCGCCAAGCGCGTCCACGACCTCAAGGAAAAGCGCCTGAACGAAATGCGCAATGCTTTCGAGCAGGCCCTGCCGTTGAACACCGCCAAGAAAAAGAAACCCAAGAACAAGCCGAAGAAACGCTGAAACTTGACGCAGGTCAACCCAGCACCCGCCTCGCGTGCCCGGCCCCGGGCACCATTGACACCGATCAATTTTCCCCGCCCCCAGTTTGGTTAACTTGCACCCATCGGACAACGGCAAACGAATGGGGAGGCCAGCATGTTCTTCGACAACGTGGTTATCGCCGGAGTGGTAACGGTCGGGTTGATGGTCGTCTTCTTTGCCGGTCTGGGCATTTTCATCTGGAAGGATTCGAACAAGCGCAAGCCGCGCTGACCTTCCGGGTACACGAGCACGCAAGGCATTTAGGGCGACTTCGGTCGCCCATTTTTTTGCCTGCAATTTTTGTGTTGCCTGTGCCGGCCTCTTCGCGGGTAAACCCGCTCCCACAATGACTTCACGAGATTCGGACTGTGCGCGGTCCCATGTGGGAGCGGGCGTGCCCGCGAACAGGGCAGCACAGGAGAGCCTGTCGATAACAAAGATGATTAGCTAGCTAATTAATCCTTTCCGCCTTATCCTTCCCATCATTGTCTATCTTTCTACAAGACCATCCCCGCAAGGTCCGCCTCGTGCCCATCACTCTCCAGGCCCTGTTCGCCCCCAGCAGCCTCGCCCTCAAGTTCGCCATCAAGACCCTGCTCGGTGGCGGCCTGGCGCTGTGGCTGGCGATGCGCTGGGGCCTGGAGCAACCGTCCTGGGCACTGATGACCGCTTTCATCGTCGCCCAGCCTTTATCGGGCATGGTGGTGCAAAAGGGCTTGGCGCGGCTGGCGGGCACTCTTGTCGGCACGATTGTGTCGGTGCTGTTCATCGGCCTGTTCGCCCAGACCCCCGGCCTGTTCCTGCTCACCTTGGCCCTGTGGCTGGCCCTGTGCACCGCCGCCTCCACCCAACTACGCAGCGCCTGGGCCTATGCCTTCGTGCTGGCAGGCTACACCGCGGCGATCATTGCCCTGCCGGCCATCGACCACCCATTGCAGGTGTTCGACCAGGCCGTGGCGCGCTGCACCGAGATCTGCCTGGGTATCTTCTGTGCCACCGCCAGCAGTGCCTTGCTCTGGCCCATGCGGGTAGAGCAGCAACTGGGCGGGCAGGCCCGCCAGGCCTGGCAGAACGGCCTGCAGGCCGCCAGTGCCATGCTGGGCGGGGAAGACGAGGCGCGCAAAGGCTTGCTGGAGAGCCTGGGGCGTATCGTTGCCATCGACAGCCAGCGCGAACACGCCTGGTTCGAAGGCAACCGCGGGCGCCAGCGCGCTCGTGCCATTCGCGGCCTGAGCCAGAAACTGATGGTGCTGCTGCGCATTTCCCGGTCGGTGCGTCGGCAGTGGCGGCAACTGGATGAGCGCGAGGCCCAACGCCTGGCACCCTGGCTGGAGGAGGTGCGCGCACTGCTGAGCAAGCCCGATCAGCCGGGCCTGTTGGTGCTGCGCCAGCGCATCTGGGATGCCGCCCACGATGAGCAGATCAGCCCGGCGGAGCACTTCTGCCTGGCGCGCATGGCGCTGCTGCTGGACTACGCCATGGCTGCCAGCCAGGCGCTGGAAGATGTCGAGGCGGGCAGGGCGCCCAAGGATGTGTCCCAAGGCCTGGCTGCGCACCGAGACTGGTCGCTGGCCTTGCTGTTCGGCTCACGCAGTGCGCTGGCCTTTCTGGTAATGAGCGGCTTCTGGCTGGCCACCGCCTGGCCTTCGGCGCCGGGTGGCCTGGTGCTGACCTGTGTGGTCTGCAGCCTGTTCGCCAGCCGCGAGAATGGTGCGCAGATCGGCCTGAGCTTCTTGCGCGGGATCTTCCTGGCGATACCCGCGGCGTTTCTGGTCGGGCAGATTCTGCTGCCGCAATGGAGCAGCTTCGCCATGCTTTGCCTGGGCATGGGCGTGCCGCTGTTTCTTGGTGCACTGGGTATGGCTCACCCGCGGACCGGGGCAACGGCTACCTCTTATTGCCTGCATTTCATCGTGCTGGTGTCGCCGCTCAATGCCATGCAGTTCGGCGTGGCCACCATGCTCAACAGTGCCTTGGCCATGCTGGTAGGTGTGTCGGCAGCGGTGATGGCCTTCCGTTTGCTGGTGTTCCGTCACCCGGCCTGGCTGGGCCGGCGCTTGCGTGCGGCGACCCAGAACGACCTGGTGCGCCTGACCCGACGCGACTTGCGCGGGGCCGACAGCTGGTTTGGCGGGCGCATGGCCGACCGCCTGATGCAACTGGCGCGGCATGCCGGCGAACTGCCCGAGAGCGAACGCAAGCGCTGGGACGACGGCCTGCACGGCCTGGATATCGGCGACGAACTGGTGCATCTGCGCATGTGCCTGGCGGTCGCCCAGGCCCCGTTGGGGCGTGCCGAGCGTGAATACCTGCAGCAGGTAGAGGCCGTGCTGGCCAAGGGGCCGGCGCCCGGGCGCGGGCAGCGCCTGGATGCCGCCAGCGAACAGTTTATTGGCGCCTTGCGCCGTCTACCCTCCAGCGATCCGCTGCGGTTGGCCGAAGGGGCGGTGCTGCAACTGCAAAAAAGCTGGGGCAAGTGGTGCCGCTGGCAGGAGGAAGCTCATGGGGTTGCGTGAGTGGGAAGTGGGCGGCGTGCTGTTCAGTCCCTTCCTTGTTTATGTGTTGCTGGCGCTGGTGCTTACCGGGTTGCTGCGTCTGGTGGTGCAGGCCACGCCGTTGGGGCGCTGGATCTGGCATGAAGCGCTGTTCGACGCGGCGCTGTTCGTTTGTGTGTTGTTCCTGGTGGTGCGACTGCTGGGAACCTTGTAAAGGAGTGTTTCGATGCGTGCGGCCGTACGTACCTTGGTCACCTTGTGTGTGGTGGCCCTTGCCGTGTTCGCCGGCTATCAGTTGTGGCAGTACTACATGCTCACCCCCTGGACCCGAGATGCGCGTGTGCGTGCCGATGTGGTGGTGATCGCCCCCGATGTGTCCGGCTGGGTGCGCGAGCTGAAGGTTCGTGACAACCAGCAGGTCAAGGCCGGCGACCTGCTGATGAGCATTGACCGCGAACGCTTCCAGGCGGCATTCGACCAGGCCAGCGCGGTGACCGAGACCCGCAGCCAGCAACTGCGCCTGCGCGAGCGGGAAGCCGCCCGGCGTACGGCCCTGGGGCCGGAGGCGATCAGTGCCGAACTGCGGGAAAACGCCCAGATCAATGCGGCCATTGCCCGCGGTGAACTGCATGAGGCCGAGGCACAGTTGCAGGTTGCCAGAATAAACCTGGCGCGAAGTGAAGTGCGGGCACCGCGCAGCGGGCATATCACCAACCTGCGCCTGGCCGAGGGCAACTATGTGAACACCGGGGAATCGGTGATGGCCCTGGTGGACGATTCAACCTTCTATATCCAGGCCTATTTCGAGGAAACCAAGCTGCCGCGCATTCGTGTGGGGGATGCGGTGAAGGTCTGGCTGATGGGCGCGGGCGAGCCGATGCAAGGGCATGTGGAGAGCATCAGCCGTGGTATCACCGACCGCAACAGTAACCCCGACAGCCAGTTGCTGCCGGAGGTTGAGCCGACCTTCAACTGGGTACGCCTGGCGCAGCGGATACCGGTGAGGATCCGCCTGGACCAGGTGCCGGAGGGGGTGACCCTGAGTGCGGGGATGACGGCCAGTGTGCAGGTGCATGAGCAATGAGGCAGGTGGCTACTCTGTGGCCCGATCGCTGGCAACCCAGGCTCATGCGGTGGTGGGAGCAACTGTCCTGTGTTGCCTGTCCTGGCCTCATCGCCGGCAAGTCAGCTCCCACAGGTACTGCACAATGCTTGAGGTCGATGCAGTCGAGGTGGGAGCTGGCTTGCCGGCGATGGGCCGCAAAGCGGCCCCAGAAAACCTGACCTCAGAGGAACATCCCGCCTGAAACCTCCAGCCGTTGCCCGTTGATCCAGCCATTGCCATCTTCCAGCAACAGCGCAATCGCTGCCCCGATATCATCCGGCAAGCCCACCCGCCCCAGCGCCGTGTTGCCGGCAATGTATTCATTCACCTGGCGGTTGTCCCGCACCACGCCGCCGCCAAAGTCCGTCTCGATCGCCCCCGGCGCCAGAATGTTCACGCGAATCCCGCGCGCCCCGAGTTCCTTGGCCTGGTAGCGGGTAAGCACTTCCATCGCCCCCTTCATCGCGGCATAGGCGGCATACCCCGGCAGTACAAAGCGCGCCAGGCCAGTGGAAATGTTGACGATGCGGCCATTGTCGACCAGCAGCGGCAGCAGGCGCTGGGAGAGAAAGAACGGCCCTTTCAACTGGATGTTCAGCAACTGGTCGAACTGCGCCTCGCTGGTTTCGGTGTAGGGCACGTTCAAGCCGATCCCGGCATTGTTCACCAGAAAGTCGAACCGTTCGCGGCCGAAGTGTTGCTGCAAGGTTGCTTTCAGGCGTTCGGCGAAACCGGCAAAGCTGGCGCTGTCGCTGACGTCCAGTTGCAGCATGGTGGCCTTGACCCCGGCCTGCTCCAGCCGGGCGGCCACGGCCTGGGCCTCCTCCGCCTTGCTGTGGTAGGTGCCGATGACATCGATGCCGCGTGCGGCCAGGTGTTCGGCAGTGTTGCGGCCCAGGCCGCGGCTGGCGCCAGTAATCAGGGCAATCTTGCGGGTCATGGTGGAAACCTCATGGTGGGCTGATGAGCACAGGTTATTGGTCGCTGTTCTGCTGTTAAATCCAGCGAATATGGAAATACTGTTCGGTAAAACCGGATAGACGAGGTTCAAGTGAACAAGCTGGAGTTGTTGCGCACCTTTGTGCGGGTCAGCGAGGTCAGCAGTTTCACCCTGGCTGCGGAAAGCCTGGGGCTGCCCCGTTCGACCGTGTCGGAGCAGGTCAGGGCGCTGGAGCGTATGCTGGGTACGCAGCTGTTCAACCGCACCACCCGCCGGGTGCAGGCAACCCAGGATGGCGCCTTGCTGTACGAACGCAGCAAGGACCTGCTGTCGGGCATGGACGAAATCGAGAGCCTGTTCCGCGCCGACGATGCCGAGCTGGCCGGGCGCCTGCGGGTCGACCTGCCGACCATGATGGCCCGCCGGGTCATCATCCCGGCGCTGCCGCAGTTTCTGCAGCGCTTTCCGCGCCTGGAGGTGGAGCTCAGTTGCACCGACCGCCAGGTCGACCTGCTGCGTGAAGGCTTCGATTGCGTGATGCGCATTGGTGCCCTGCATGACCTGGATGTGGTGGCGCGCCCGGTCGGGCAACTGAGCATGCGCAACTGTGCAAGCCCTGCCTACCTGGCCCGCCATGGCGTGCCGCACACGCTGCAGGACCTGGCCCGGCACCACCTGGTGCATTACGTTCGCACCCTGGGCGCGCGCAGCGCCGGTTTCGAATACCTCCAGGACGGTGAACTGCACTTCCAGGCAATGGCCGGCGTGGTGACAGTCAACAATGCCGAGGCGTATTCGGCGGCATGCCTGGCCGGGCTGGGGCTGATCCAGGTGCCGGCGGTGGGCGTGGCCGAGCACCTGCAGCGCGGTGAGCTGGTTTCGGTACTGGAAGGCTGGCAAGCCCCGGCCATGCCAGTGTCACTGCTGTATGCACGGCAACGGCACGTGCCACGCCGGGTGCAGGCCTTCATGCAGTGGCTGGGCGAGCTGCTGCATTCCCAGGTAGACGGTGGGCGCTGATCGATGAAAACCGTGGCGCCTGTGCGACGGCTTGCGTTAGGCTGCCAGCCACGAGTTGCCCGGCAGAGGCAACCTTTCCCCGCCTGGCGTGCGTATCTTCCGATTTGATTGCGAGGTTACGTCATGGCCATCACTTCCCAGGACATTTGCAACGCTGCCGACCAGCTCAAGGGTTTTGTCGGTTTTCATGGCAAGCGCGGTGTGCACATCGTGCGTTTTTCCGAAGATTCATTCGGCATGGACGTGGCCGACGCCAGTATCACGCCTTGCAGCGAGTTTGTCTGGCGGCCCGAGCAAGGGCAGCGCATGGCCCTGTGCCGCAAACGGCTGGCGCTGTTGCTGGAGCAGCACGTGGATGACCGTTTGAACATCGGTGAACCGCTGCGCACCTACCTGCGTCGGCGCGACCTGCCGGAAATCGTGGCAGAGCGCAGCTTGCAGCGGGATTCAGCTCTGTAATAGCGAAGAAACTTCGAAAAACTGCACTATCCCTGTGGGAGCGGGTTCACCCGCGAACACCGGCGAAGCCGGTGCCATATACCGCGCCGCATTCTTCGCGGGTGAACCCGCTCCCACAGGGATAAGCATTCCAACCTGAGCAAGACAGTTACATCGACGCGCTACGGGTAGGGTACCGAACGCTGGGATGCCTGCCGTAACAACGCCTCAAGCCCCGCACTGTCCAGCGGCCTGCTCATGTAATAGCCCTGCACTTCGTGACAACGATCCTTCTGCAGTGCCTTGAGCTGCTGCTCGCTCTCCACCCCTTCGGCCGTCACCGTCAGCCCCATCGCTTCGCCCAGGTTGATGATGGCCTGGACCACGGCGCGGTCGCTGCCAGCGGTGTTGTTCAGCCCGCCGATGAAGCGTTTGTCGATCTTGATGCTGTCGAACGGGTAGGTGCGCAGGTAGCCCAACGACGAGTAGCCGGTGCCGAAGTCGTCCATGTTCAGGCGCACGCCCAGCTCCTTGAGCGACAGCATGGTGCCCAGCGCGCCTTCGATGTCATTGAGCATCACGTTCTCGGTAATTTCCAGCTCCAGGCGCTGGGCAGGGAAGGCGGTTTCCAGCAGGATCTCGCGTACATCGGCCACCACATCGCTGCGCAGGAACTGCGCCGGTGACAGGTTCACCGAAACCAGTACATCGGCGGGCCAGTCATGGGCGGTGCGGCAGGCTTCGCGCAGCACCCAGCGGCCCAGCGCGACAATGATGTCACTCTGTTCGGCCAGCGGGATGAAGGTGTCCGGCCCCAGCAACCCCTCCTGCGGATGCTGCCAGCGCAGCAAGGCCTCGACCGCGACGATGCGCAGGTCGCTGAGGCGGTAGCGCGGCTGGTAGTGCAGCTCGAACTCCTGGTTGCGCAAGGCCCGCCGCAGGTCGTTCTCCAGTTGGCGGCGGTACTGGATCTGCTGGCTCATTTCGGCAGCGAAATAGCGCCAGATGCCCTTGCCGTCAGCCTTGGCCTGGTACAGGGCGATATCGGCGCAGCGGATCAGCTCGCCGGCATCGAAGCCTTGGGTGCGGGTTTGGGCGACACCGATGCTGGCGCCCACGTGCAGGGGCTGGCTATCGAACACGATCGGTTGCTGCAGCAGGCTGATCAGGCGCGCGCAGAAGCGGTCGATCTCGTTGCGGTTGTCCATGCCGCCGAGCACCAGGAGGAACTCGTCGCCGCCCAGGCGCGCGACCAGGTCGCCATCGCGGGTGCTGTCGCGCAGACGTGTTGCTACCTCCTGCAGCACGGCGTCACCGGCGGCATGCCCAAGGGAATCGTTGATCGGCTTGAAGTTGTCCAGGTCCAGCAGCAGCAAGGTCAGTGGCGGCGAATCACTGCCGCGCAACAAGGCCTGCTCAAGGTGCCGGGCCAGCTTGTTGCGGTTGGCCAGCCCGGTCAGCGGGTCGTGCAGCGACAGATGCTGGATGCGCGCATGAGCGTCGACTTCGTCAGTGATGTCGCTGGCGGTGCCGCGAAAACCGACGGGCCTGCCGTCGTACCAGATGGCTCGGGCTGAAATCCGGCAGTAGCGGTTTTGGCCGTTCTGGTCGCGGTAGGTGCAGCGCAGGTTGGCCAGTTGTTGTGGGTCGGCCGCGGCCAAGGCATCCAGCCATGGCGAGAGCGGCGTGGTATCGCAGGCCAGCAACTGATTGAGCGGGTGGCCGAGCCAGTCGTCCACCGGGTAGCCGGTGACGTTGACAAAGCGTTGCGAAAGGTAGGTCAGGCGCTGTTGCCGATCGGTTTCCCAGATCCAGTCAGAGGCCGACTCCGCTACCGCGCGAAAACGTTGCTCGCTGGCCTCCAGCGCCTGGTTGCTCTGCTGCAGATCGGCGAGCGTGAGGTCGATCGCCCGCGAACTGCGCAAGGCATGGCGGAACAGGTACAGCATGATCAGACCGAGTATCAGCAAGGCACCCGCCAGCGGCGGCAACACCGCCCGCAGCAACTGCTGCCCTGGCAGCGGGCTGCTCCAGGACAGGTGGTAGCCGGTATCGCCGAGGTCGATGCGCAGGTGGTCGTGCTCACCCACATCATTGTTTTCCACGTGCATGCCGGTCAGGCCGGCACTGCTGCTCAGCTGCGCCAGCTTTTCCTCGGTGAGCTGGTCGACGAACAGCATCACCGGCGCCTGGCGCACCTCGCTATCGGTGACATCCCGGTCCGGGCGCACTGCCGCGGCACTGAGCACGGCCGGCCAACCGTTGAACAGGACGAACCGGGTGATCTGTTCACGTGGGATGGCCGCCGCCCGAGCCTGGTCGATGATTGGCTGCAGCGCTGCATCAATATAGGTATTGGCCGCCGCCTGGGTAGGCTGGCCTTTGAACAAACCGTAGGTGGTGCGTGCGTCCTCCACCACGAACACCCCTTCATAGCCGCTGGCGCTGTACAGCGACTCGCCCACGTTCTTTTCTTCGTAGGCCCATTTCCAGTCGACCTGGCCCGCCAGGTGTTCGAAAGCAGCATCCCATACGGCGTAACTGGAAAGGAACTGGCGCGAGGCAAGCAACCGTTGTTCCAGCGCTTTGCTGGCCTGGGAGGCACTGCGCTGGCGCTCCTGATGGTCGAGAGTACCTGCGATGTTGAACAGGGCGCCGACGATGACCAGGCAGGCCAAGCCGAAAACTGCGCTGAAGCCGGCTATCAGGCGACGCACCTGGAAGCGCGGTGTGGGGCTGGCGGGTGGAGGGTTGGCGGTCCTGGCCATGAGCGAGCGGCTCCTTCAGGCAGCCTCCCGCCAGGCAGTCAGGAAGGAGGTTCAATCAGGATAGGCCAGCCTGAGCGCCGCAGCGTCGCTGCGGGCAAAATTGACCTGGTCGCGTCCGGCATGCTTGGCGGTGTACAGCGCTTTGTCCGCCTGTTCGAGCCAGTGCTCGGGTGACTCCAGGTTGGCCTCGAATGCCGAAAGGCCGATGCTCAGGCTTATGCGCAGGTGCGGCAGCTGCGGGTTGCGGTAGCTGGCGACCCGCTCGCGCAGGCGCTCCATGGCCTGGCAGGCTTGGGCTTCACTGGTATCGGGCAAGATCACGCAAAATTCGTCACCGCCGTAGCGCCCGGCCTGGTCACCTTCGCGCAGGTTGTGCCGCAGCTCGGCACCAAGCTGGCGCAGCACACAATCGCCAACCACATGGCCGAAGGTGTCGTTGATGGTCTTGAAGTGGTCGATGTCGATCAGGGCAATCACCGCGTGGCCCTGCTGTTGCTGGCAGGCCTGGAACTTCAACAGCAGCAGGTCTTTCCAGGCACCATGGTTGAGCAGCCCAGTCAGGCTGTCCGTGAGGCTCAGGGTGCTCAGGCGGCGCTTGTGGTCGGCCAGCTTGATCGCCAGTTGGTAGCAGACCCAGCCCAGCGCCAGCGGATAGAGCGTCAGCATCGGCAGGCAGGCATAGACCTGCAGGGGCGTAGCGTTCAATTGCAGGCCGGGGCCCAGCAGCAGGATGGCGACGAGCATGCCCGTCAGCTGGGCCAGGACGCCGCGAACGACCATGCGCTTGCCGCCGGCGGCGACGTTGTTCATGGTCATCATCGACAGCACGGTCACGCTGGGCAAGGGATTGAAATGGATGGCAGCGGTCCAGAACCCACCCATCAGGGAGTCCAGCACCAGGTTGCGCTGTTCTGCCTGGTAAGGCGTGGCCGAACGGGCTGCCCACAGGTAGGCCACATGCGGCCACAGCAGGCCATTGAACAGTAACAGCAGCCATGCCCAGGTGGGCGGGGACAGCGGCGCCATGGCGGCCATGACGCTGAACAGGCCGATCCCCAGGCCGATGACTCGCGGCAGGTAGATGCGTTTGACGAATGAAAGTCCTTTGCCGCTGCGTTTATCCATCTTGGTATCGTTCTTCTGCTGGAGCACCGTTTATCGCATAACTCTCATGAATATTGTTGAACAGTGTTTCATCTATGAAAAATGACCTTACAAGCCAATTCACGGTTGGTCCGATCACTGTGGGGTAACATGAAGGCTTTCCTGTTGCTCGGAGTGTTGCTGATGGTCCCCTTGACCAGCCCTGCCGGCGAGCCGGCGCCCCAGCGGGAAGGGCGTTTTCACAACCAGGCGTCGTTGCCGCAGGATGGCGTATTGCAGAAGCTGCGCATCGGGCTCAAGTATCTGTTCCTGAGCAAACCGCCGGAAACCCGGCCGGCCACACCGGTGAGCCTGCAGCCCATGACTCGCCAGCAGGTGCTCGACGCACCTGACCGCAGCCTGTGGCGCCTTGGCCATTCCACGGTATTGCTCAAGTTGCGCGGGCGCTTCTTTATTACCGACCCGGTATTCGCCGAGCGCGCCTCGCCGGTGCAGTGGGCCGGCCCGCTGCGTTTCCATGCTCCACCCCTGGCGCTGGACCAATTGCCACCGTTGGCTGCGGTGGTACTGTCCCACGATCACTTCGATCATCTGGATGAGCAGGCAATTCGCCAACTGGCCCCGCGCACGAGTGTGTTCCTGGCCCCGCTGGGCGTAGGCAACCTGCTGATGACCTGGGGCGTAGCACCGGCGAAGGTGCGGCAGCTGGACTGGTGGCAGGAAAGCGAGGTCGAGGGCGTACGTTTTGTCGCCACCCCGGCTCAGCACTTTTCCGGGCGTGGGCTGCTGGACAGCAACCGGACCTTGTGGGCGTCGTGGGTGATCGTCGACGAAGATGTGCGGGTATTCTTCAGTGGTGATACCGGCTACTTCGATGGGTTCAAGCAGATTGGCGAGCGCTTCGGGCCGTTCGACCTGACCCTGATCGAGACCGGGGCCTACAACGTCGCCTGGCCCGATGTGCACATGCAGCCGGAGCAGAGCCTACGGGCCCATCTCGATTTACGCGGGCGCTGGTTGTTGCCGATTCACAACGGTACCTTCGACCTGTCCATCCACGGCTGGCAGGAGCCGTTCGAGCGCATTCTGGCGTTGGCCAACCAGGCACAGGTGCGCCTGAGCACGCCGCAGATGGGGGAGCGGGTCAGCCTTGACTCGCCACATGCCGGGCAGAACTGGTGGCAGCCGCTACCTGTGCGTCAGCGCGGGCAGGCGAACGAGCGCGTGGTAGCGGCACGCTGAAGTTCATTTGTTGCCGTTGTCGCGGCGCGGGGAGGGGGGCTGGTGTTCTTTCAGTAGCCGCGAGGGCGGTCTGCCGCTGTCGCTGCGCACCTGAGCATGGCTGATCAAGCCGAAGATGAAGCTGCCGCCGATGATGTTGCCCGCCAGTGTCGGCAAGGCGAACTCCAGCCAGAAGCTGCTCCAGGTTTCATCGCCGGCCCAGACCAGATAGGACACCTCGACCGAGCCGACCACGATATGGGTAAAGTCGCCCAGGGCCATCAGGTAGGTGATCATCAGGATGATCCAGATCTTGGCGTGTTCCATCGACGGAATCATCCACACCATGGTGGCGATCATCCACCCCGATACGATGCCTTTGGCGAACATCTGGCTGACATCGTTCCTCATTACCTTGCGGCCCACCTCCAGGAAGGCCACGTCGGTCTTGCTGTCGAAGATCGGCAGCTCCAGCATTACCCAGGCCACCAGCAAGGTCCCGGCGAGGTTGCCAAGCAGTACCACGCTCCAAAGGCGCAGCAGGCGCCCGAAGTTGGCCAGGGTAGGGGTGGTCATTACTGGCAATACGGCGGTCAGGGTGTTTTCGGTGAACAGCTGCTGGCGCGCCAGTATTACTGCAAGGAAGCCTGCGCTGTAGCCGATGCTGGCGATTACCTGGGCACTGTCGCCCTCAGGCAGGCGAGCGTAGAACAGGCCCATGGCCATGAGCGACAGCCCCATGGACAAGCCTGCGGCCAGTGCCGACCACCATAGTGCGGCGAGTGTGCGTTCCAGTTCCTGGTCGCCCTGGTAACGAATGATCTCGTGCAGTACTGCCGCGCGGGGCGGTTGGTTGAGGCTGACTTCCTGCTCCTCGTCCGCGGACAGGCCTGGGGTTTTCTCGCTTTGCGCATCGCTCATGGCCGCTACGCTCCGTTGGGTGGTGTATTTCTACAGATTCGCGGCGCTTTCATTAGTTGCCGACAAAGGTAAAACGGCGGCAGAAAGTTTTTTCAGATCAAGGTGTTGACTCTGATTTCAAAGCGCGTATTATTCGCCTCCTCGCAGCGATGAACGCTTCGAGGCAAGCGGTAAGTTGTTGAGGTTGAAGGGTTTCGAAAGAAGCTGGTTGTGAAAAACTTCAAAATAAACGCTTGACAGCAAATGAGGAAAGCGTAGAATGCGCGCCTCGGTTGAGACGAAAAGCTCTTAACCAAACGCTCTTTAACAAATCGAATCAAGCAATTCGTGTGGGTGCTTG
>NZ_JAFGYI010000502.1:0-240 GCF_017490905.1 Pseudomonas sp. 32_A
GCGCGGTGCTGATCGGCTGGGGCATCACAGCTGTTGGCATGCTGGCGCTGGCGTTCGTGTTCCAGACCCTGGCCAACCGCAAGCCGGAGCTGGATTCGGGGGTGTATGCCTATGCCAAGGCCGGTTTCGGCGACTACATGGGCTTCTCCTCGGCCTGGGGCTACTGGATCAGTGCCTGGCTGGGCAACGTCGGCTACTTCGTACTGCTGTTCAGCACCCTGGGCTACTTCTTCCCGATCT
>NZ_JAFGYI010000503.1:0-240 GCF_017490905.1 Pseudomonas sp. 32_A
GCGCTGTGCTGATCGGCTGGGCAATCACCGCGGTCGGCATGCTGACCCTGGCATTCGTGTTCCAGACCCTGGCCAATCGCAAGCCTGACCTGGATGGCGGGGTGTATGCCTATGCCAAGGCCGGTTTCGGCGAGTACATGGGCTTTTCCTCGGCCTGGGGCTACTGGATCAGTGCCTGGCTGGGCAACGTCGGCTACTTCGTGCTGCTGTTCAGCACCTTGGGCTTCTACTTCCCGGTGT
>NZ_JAFGYI010000504.1:0-239 GCF_017490905.1 Pseudomonas sp. 32_A
CTTGATCTTGATCTTCGCGACTTCAGGAGGCCGAACGCAGGTCTTGCGGAGGGAGGTGACGGGCATGGATGCCCGTCAAGCGCTGAGGCCCCATGGATGGGGCCTGCAGCGCGTACTCCCGGGAGCAAGACCGGAGTGAGGGAACCCCGGAGCGCAGCGCAGGGGCCGGATGATGGGAGCGCAGCGTTTTTTGGTTACTTTTTGCCGCGTTTGGCAAAAAGTGACTCGCCGTAAGGGCG
>NZ_JAFGYI010000505.1:0-239 GCF_017490905.1 Pseudomonas sp. 32_A
GGATTCGGGGGTGTATGCCTACGCCAAGGCCGGTTTTGGCGAGTACATGGGCTTTTCCTCGGCCTGGGGCTACTGGATCAGTGCCTGGCTGGGCAACGTCGGCTACTTCGTGCTGCTGTTCAGCACCTTGGGCTTCTACTTCCCGATCTTCGGCGAAGGCAACACCCCTGCCGCCATCATCGGCGCGTCGGTGCTGCTGTGGGCGGTGCACTTCCTGGTGCTGCGCGGCATCAAGGAAG
>NZ_JAFGYI010000506.1:0-239 GCF_017490905.1 Pseudomonas sp. 32_A
TCTGGCCAAGGAAAACGCCAACCATGTGCCGGCCAACGCCCTGTGGCTGACCAACTGCATGATCCAGGGCTTCCTGCTGATCACGCTGTTTTCCGCCGGTACCTATACCAGCCTGATCTACCTGGCCACATCGATGATCCTGGTGCCTTACCTGTGGTCGGCGGCCTACGCCTTCCTGCTGGCATGGCGCAGCGAAACCTACGAACAGGCCCTGGCTGAGCGCAAGAAAGACCTGATCA
>NZ_JAFGYI010000507.1:0-239 GCF_017490905.1 Pseudomonas sp. 32_A
GGATGGCGGGGTGTATGCCTATGCCAAGGCCGGTTTCGGCGACTACATGGGCTTCTCCTCGGCCTGGGGCTACTGGATCAGTGCCTGGCTGGGCAACGTCGGCTACTTCGTACTGCTGTTCAGCACCCTGGGCTACTTCTTCCCGATCTTCGGCGAAGGCAACACGCCAATCGCCATCGGCTGCGCCTCGCTGCTGCTGTGGGCGGTGCACTTCCTGGTGCTGCGCGGTATCAAGGAGG
>NZ_JAFGYI010000508.1:0-239 GCF_017490905.1 Pseudomonas sp. 32_A
CCAGCAGGTCCTTGCGGCGCAGGGCCGGCTGCCCATCGTAGGTTTCTTTACGCACCGCCAACAGCACGGCGTAGGCCGCCGACCACAGGTAAGGCACCAGGATCATCGATGTGGCCAGGTAGATCAGCGACAGGTAGGTGCTGTTGGAAAACAGCGTGATCACCAGGAAGATCTGCACCATGGCGTTGGTCAGCCACAGGGCGTTGGCCGGTACCTGGTTGGCGTTCTCGCGGCGCAGG
>NZ_JAFGYI010000509.1:0-239 GCF_017490905.1 Pseudomonas sp. 32_A
ACAAGGTTCTTCAATAACCCTAAAGACCCCGGGGCCGCTATGCGGCCCATCGCCGGCAAGCCAGCTCCCACACCTGTACGCCACTGCTATCGAGTCCTGTGACTTACCTGTGTGGCTTGCCGGCGATAGGGCCCTGACAGGCAAAGCCCCATCAAAGCCAAATTGCATCCCAATGCGGATAATCCCCAACCCTCGCGACCAATCCTGCCCGCTTCGGATTCATGACAATGTACCGCGCC
>NZ_JAFGYI010000510.1:0-238 GCF_017490905.1 Pseudomonas sp. 32_A
CCCAGGGTGCTGAACAGCAGTACGAAGTAGCCGACGTTGCCCAGCCAGGCACTGATCCAGTAGCCCCAGGCCGAGGAGAAGCCCATGTAGTCGCCGAAACCGGCCTTGGCATAGGCATACACCCCCGAATCCAGCTCCGGCTTGCGGTTGGCCAGGGTCTGGAACACGAACGCCAGCGCCAGCATGCCAACAGCTGTGATGCCCCAGCCGATCAGCACCGCGCCCACATCGGCACGCG
>NZ_JAFGYI010000511.1:0-238 GCF_017490905.1 Pseudomonas sp. 32_A
CCACCGCGTCGCCTGCTTCGCGGGCATGCCCGCTCCCACAGGGCCCCCACCAGCTGAGGGAATGCGCCATACCTGTGGGAGCGGGTTCACCCGCGAACACCGGCGCAGCCGGTGCCAGCCACCGCGTCGCCTGCTTCGCGGGCATGCCCGCTCCCACAGGGCCCCCACCAGCTGAGGGAATGCGCCATACCTGTGGGAGCGGGTTCACCCGCGAACACCGGCGCAGCCGGTGCCAGCC
>NZ_JAFGYI010000067.1:0-19343 GCF_017490905.1 Pseudomonas sp. 32_A
GGATTCTTCGCGGCTAAAGCCGCTCCCACAGGGTACGTGGGCCGCTTGCGAATTCAATGCTTACCTTCTGGTATGCGGGCCTGCTCCCACAGGGAGCGTGCAGGCTTTTGCAAATCTGGCCTGGGTCGCTGCCCTTGCACAGATGCTGCCTGCTTTCAAGCCAGGTACCGACCTGTTGGGAAGCAGGCTTTTCGCGACACAAGACCGTTTACAAGAGAACCGTGCAAATACTGGCGACCGGCACAGACCATGTGGGAGCGGGTTCACCCGCGAACACCGGCGCAGCCGGTGCCATGCATCGCGTCGCCTGCTTCGCGGGCATGCCCGCTCCCACAGGGGATCGCGCGAGTTTCTGGAGAGTTGGGCACACCGCTATACCACTGAGGCAGCACATGCATTGAAGGCTACACCATCTTCTGTGGGAGCGGGCGCGCCCGCGAAGCAGGCGACGCGATGCATGGCACCGGCTACGCCGGTGTTCGCGGGTGAACCCGCTCCCACAGAGGGATCGCGCCGACATGTCTTGAAGGCTGCGCCACCTTCTGGGTGAAAGTGGCCACGCCAGCTGTTGGGGGCCAGGCGCCTATGCCAACTGCTGCCGGGAACCCGCTCGGGAAAAGCGCTTGCGCATCGCCAAGGCAGGCTTCTCTACCAACTGCCACGACACATACCCCGCCAACCAGGATGCCGGTACGGCAGCCAACATCAGCCAGTAAGGCCCGGCCCACGGCATCGCAGCCGCCAACACTTGCTGGATCGGAAATGCATACAGGTAGATACCGTACGAGTAATCCTCCACAAACGAAGGAAGCTTCAACTGCGGGCAATAAGCTACGTACAACGTGCCGTACATCGTCAGAACGGCAAACGCAAAAACCTCAAGGCGCCCACCCTTGGCCAACACGAACAACGCAACACAGGCAAACAACAGCCAGCCGGTATACGGGATCACCGCCCGGTACGAATAGAACACCGCCCCGGCCAGGAAGCACACCACCAGCTTGAACGGGTACTCCGCAAAGGCTGGATGCAGGGTATGCAGCCCCAGTGCAATAACCAACGCGGCAAGCGTCAACCCCATCATCGGCCACCGGCATACCTTGGCCACCAGCACCAATAGCCACAGCACCACGTACATGCGCATTTCCAATGGGATGGTCCACAAGCTGCCATTGACCGAATCCCCATAGGGCCGCGGGGTAAAGCTCACCCCAGGCAAGAGGAACTGGGCATCCTTGAAAACCAGCAATGGGCTATAGACGTACCTGTAAACCTGACGCTGGGAAAAATATTCGGTCAGCGGCAGCGAGGTAATGACGGGCCCTAGCACAAAGGCCATCAGCAGCAGGCACACGAGCAAGCCAGGCAAGATCCGCAATGCGCGGGCCAGGTAGAAATCCCGGGCGCTATTCTTTTCACCACTGGCAGCGATCAACAAACCGCTGACCATGAAGAATACTTCCACGCCCAGGCTATGAACGGGCACCGGCATACCCAACTGCAACCCAGGGTCGGTACAACTCAGGCACTCCAGATAGGACAACGCAAAGGAATGCCCCACCACTACGGCAGTTGCCGCCAGCAGCCTGATGATCAGGAAATTGTTATCGCGCCCGCGATTTTCCATGACGTCGCCAAACATCAACATCGCACAATCCCCCGACATGGCCTTCTTTCAGCATAAAAAAAAGGCGACCCGAAGGTCGCCTTTTTTTTACCGATCAAACAGAACTCAGTTCTGCTTGGCCATTGCTTCGCGCAGCAGCGCAGCCATGGTGGTGTCGGCAGCCGCTTCCGGAGCGTTTTTCAGGCTCTGGATGGCTTCGCGCTCTTCAGCATCGTCCTTCGACTTGATGGACAGGCTGATAACGCGGGACTTGCGGTCAACGCTGATGATCTTGGCTTCGATCTCTTCGCCTTCCTTCAGAACGTTACGCGCGTCTTCAACGCGGTCACGGCTGATTTCGGAAGCTTTCAGAGTAGCTTCGATGTCGTCGGCCAGGGTGACGATGGCGCCTTTGGCGTCAACTTCTTTCACGATGCCCTTGACGATAGCGCCCTTGTCATTGACAGCAACGAAGTTGGAGAACGGATCGTCTTCCAGCTGCTTGATGCCCAGGGAGATGCGCTCGCGCTCTGGGTCGACCGACAGGATGACGGTTTCCAGCTCGTCGCCCTTCTTGAAACGACGTACGGCTTCTTCGCCGGTTTCGTTCCAGGAGATGTCGGACAGGTGAACCAGACCGTCGATGCCGCCGTCCAGGCCGATGAAGATACCGAAGTCGGTGATCGACTTGATGGTACCGGTGATCTTGTCACCCTTGTTGAACTGGCCGGAGAAGTCTTCCCATGGGTTGGACTTGCACTGCTTGATGCCCAGGGAGATACGACGACGCTCTTCGTCGATGTCCAGAACCATGACTTCCACTTCGTCGCCAACCTGAACGACTTTCGACGGGTGGATGTTCTTGTTGGTCCAGTCCATTTCGGAAACGTGTACCAGACCTTCAACGCCTTCTTCCAGCTCAGCGAAGCAGCCGTAGTCGGTCAGGTTGGTAACGCGAGCTTGTACGCGAGTACCTTCTGGGTAACGGGCAGTGATAGCTACCCACGGATCTTCGCCCATCTGCTTCAGACCCAGCGAAACGCGGTTGCGCTCGCGGTCGAACTTCAGAACGCGTACGTCGACTTCGTCGCCAACGTTAACGATTTCCGATGGGTGCTTGATGCGCTTCCAGGCCATGTCGGTGATGTGCAGCAGGCCGTCGATACCGCCCAGGTCCACGAAGGCGCCGTAGTCGGTGAGGTTCTTGACGATACCCTTGACTTGTTGGCCTTCCTGCAGGGTTTCCAGCAGGGCTTCGCGCTCGGCGCTGTTCTCGGCTTCCAGCACGCTGCGACGGGAAACGACAACGTTGTTGCGCTTCTGGTCCAGCTTGATGACCTTGAATTCCAGCTCTTTGCCTTCCAGGTGGGTGGTGTCGCGCACAGGGCGGACATCAACCAGGGAGCCCGGCAGGAACGCACGGATGCCGTTAACGTCGACAGTGAAGCCGCCCTTAACCTTACCGTTGATAACGCCCTTGACCACTTCTTCGGCGGCGAAAGCTGCTTCCAGAACAATCCAGCACTCGGCGCGCTTGGCTTTTTCACGGGACAGCTTGGTTTCGCCAAAGCCGTCTTCGACCGCGTCCAGCGCAACGTGAACTTCGTCACCGACCTTGATGGTCAGCTCGCCAGCTTCGTTGTAGAACTGCTCGAGCGGGATGACGCCCTCGGACTTCAGGCCAGCGTGTACGGTAACCCAGTCGCCGTCGATGTCGACAACGATACCGGTGATGATCGCACCCGGCTGAAGATTGAGGGTTTTCAGGCTTTCTTCAAAGAGTTCTGCAAAGCTTTCGCTCATTTTAATTCCTGTAGATTCGGGCGAAACAGACGCCCATCGCCACATTCCAGACAATGTGGGTTTGTTTTAAGTAAAGGAAAGCCGGCAGGACGTTGACTGGTGCCCCTGCCTGCTTTCCTGGCTATCAGAGAAGGTCGCGTAGCGCGATCTCGCTCCTGATACGTTGCAACACCTGCTCGATGGACAACTCGGTAGAGTCCAACTGAATGGCATCGACCGCTGGCTTCAGCGGGGCCACTGCACGTTGGGTGTCGCGCTCATCACGCGCACGAATCTCATCCAGCAGACTCGACAGACTAACATCTTCACCCTTGCCCTTCAACTGCAGGTAGCGGCGACGTGCCCGCTCCTCCGCACTGGCGGTGAGGAAGATCTTCAACGGCGCGTCCGGGAACACCACGGTACCCATGTCGCGACCGTCGGCAATCAGGCCCGGCGCCTCGCGGAATTCGCGCTGGCGCACCAGCAGCGCATCACGCACGGCCGGCAGCGAAGCGACCATCGAGGCACCGGCACCGACGGTTTCGGTGCGGATGACGTTGCTGACGTCCTCACCCTCGAGGATGATCTGTTGCAGCTTACCGGGCTCGGCGGCGACGAACTGCACATCCAGATGGGCGGCAAGCTTGGTCAGCAGCTCTTCGTTGGTGAGGTCGACGCCGTGGTTGCTGGCATTGAACGCCAGCAAACGGTACAGCGCGCCAGAGTCCAGCAGCCTCCAGCCCAGCTCGCGGGCCAGCAGCCCGGCAACCGTGCCCTTCCCCGAACCGCTTGGCCCGTCGATGGTGATGACCGGCGCCAGGGCACTCACGACTTGCCCTCTTCCGCCACGCGGATGCCCACTTCGGCGCACAGCGCCAGGAAGTTGGGGAACGAGGTGGCGACGTTGGCGCAATCGTGGATGCGGATCGGCGCACTGGCGCGCAGCGAGGCAACACTGAAGGCCATGGCGATACGGTGGTCACCGTGGCCATGCACTTCGCCGCCGCCCAACTGGCCGCCGTCGATGATGATGCCGTCCGGGGTCGGCTCGCACTTGATGCCCAGGGTGATCAGGCCGTCGGCCATGACCTGGATACGGTCGGATTCCTTCACCCGCAGCTCTTCGGCACCCCGCAGCACGGTACGCCCTTCGGCGCAGGCAGCGGCGACGAACAGCACCGGGAACTCGTCGATCGCCAGTGGCACCAGCTCTTCAGGGATGTCGATGCCTTTCAGCCTGGCACCGCGCACGCGCAAGTCGGCCACCGGCTCGCCACCGACTTCACGCTGGTTTTCCAGGGTGATGTCACCGCCCATCAGGCGCAGGATGTCGATCACGCCGGTACGGGTGGGGTTGATGCCAACGTGCTCCAGCACAAGCTCCGAGCCTTCGGCGATGGACGCCGCCACCAGGAAGAACGCCGCCGAGGAAATGTCGGCCGGTACTTCGATACGGGTGGCAGTGAGCTTGCCGCCGGACTGCAGCGAGGCCACCGGGCCGTTGCTGTCGACGCTGTAGCCGAAGCCGCGCAGCATGCGCTCGGTGTGGTCACGGGTTGGCGCAGGCTCGGTGACGGTGGTCTTGCCTTCTGCGTACAGGCCGGCCAGCAGCAGGCAGGATTTGACCTGGGCACTGGCCATCGGCAGCGTGTAGGTCAGCGCCTTGAGCTTGTGGCCACCGCGAATGGTCAGCGGCGGGCGGCCTTCAGGGCCGGTCTCGACCACGGCACCCATTTCGCGCAGCGGGTTGGCCACACGGTTCATCGGGCGCTTGGACAGCGAAGCGTCGCCGGTCATGGTCACATCGAACGGCTGGCCGGCCAGCAGGCCAGACAGCAGGCGCATCGAGGTACCCGAGTTGCCCACGTAAAGCGGCCCGGGTGGCGGCTTGAGGCCGTGCAGGCCAACGCCGTGAATGGTCACGCGGCCGTGGTTGGGGCCTTCGATGACCACACCCATGTCACGGAATGCCTGCAGGGTCGCCAGCGCGTCCTCACCTTCGAGGAAACCTTCGACCTCGGTGGTGCCTTCGGCCAGCGAGCCGAGCATGATCGAGCGGTGGGAAATCGACTTGTCGCCCGGTACGCGGATCCGCCCGGACAGGCGGCCACCCGGTTGGGCCAGGAAAATCAGATCGTTGGCGTTCATAGCGTCCACATAGGCCCGGCGGGCCAGGATTTTACTGAAATGCTCGCGGGCAACGCGTGCGCGGGTGAATACACCCAGCAGCTGGTGCCCGTCCCCTTCAGCGATCGCGTCGCGCAAGGCGTCGAGATCGCTGCGATATGTATCAAGCGTGCGCAGGACAGCGTCGCGGTTGGCGAGAAAGATGTCGTGCCACATGGTCGGGTCGCTGCCAGCGATTCTCGTGAAATCGCGGAAGCCTCCCGCAGCGTACCGGAAGATCTCGAGGTTTTCATTGCGCTTGGCCAGTGAATCGACCAGGCCGAAGGCCAGCAGGTGCGGCAGGTGGCTGGTGGCAGCAAGCACTTCGTCGTGGCGTTCGACCGACATGTGCTCCACATCGGCGTCCAGCGTGCGCCACAGGCGGTCGACCAGGGCCAGGGCGGCCGGGTCGGTTTCGGCCAGCGGCGTGAGAATGACCTTGTGCCGGCGGAACAGGGTGGCGTTGGAGGCCTCTACCCCGCTCTGCTCGGAGCCGGCGATGGGGTGGCCGGGGACGAAGCGCGACAGGCGGGCACCGAAGACGGCTCGCGCCTCACGGACGACGTTGCCCTTGGCACTGCCGACATCGGTAATGATGGCATCGCCGAGGTCGAGTTGAGCCAGGCGGGCCAGGACCTTTTCCATGGCCAGGATCGGCACGGCCAACTGGATGACATCGGCACCGACACAGGCGGCGGCAAGGTCTTCCTCGCAGCGATCGACCACGCCCAGGGCCACGGCCTGCTTGCGCGAGGGGGCGTCCAGGTCGACACCGACCACTTCGCGGCATAGGCCGCTTTCACGCAGGCCCTTGGCGAACGAGCCACCGATCAGGCCGAGGCCGACCACGACCAGGCGGTTGATGATTGGCGCGGGTTTGGTTGTTACTGCTTTTACCACTGGTGCGAACCCTGTTCAGAAATCTAGGCGGCCTGTGAGGGCCATTGGGGCTGCTTTGCAGCCCATCGCCGGCAAGCCAGCTTCCACAGGGACTGCACAAACCTCATGGCTTGCGCGGTATCTGTAGGAGCGGCCTTGTGTCGCGATGGGGCGCGAAGCGGCCCCAACCCTCTCAAATCAAAGCACCGCCTTTGGATAAGAGCCCAGCACCTTCAGCGCCACAGCCTCCTGGCTGATCTGCTCGAGCACCGCCTTGATCAGCGGGTCGCGGTGATGGCCAACGAAGTCGATGAAGAACACGTAGGTCCACTTGCCGCTGCGCGACGGGCGGGTCTCGATGCGGGTCAGGTCGATGCCGTTCTGGTGGAACGGTACCAGCAGCTCGTGCAAGGCACCCGGCTTGTTGCTCATCGAAACGATGATCGAGGTCTTGTCGTCGCCGGTCGGCGGTACTTCCTGGTTGCCGATCATCAGGAAGCGCGTGGAGTTGTCCGGGCGGTCTTCGATCTTTTCGGCCAGGCGGGTCAAACCGTACAGGTTGGCCGCCATGTCGCCGGCGATCGCCGCCGAATTCCACTCGCCCTTGACCCGCTTGGCCGCCTCGGCATTGCTCGACACGGCCACGCGCTCCACGTTCGGGTAGTGCGCGTCCAGCCACTTGCGGCACTGGGCCAGCGACTGGGCGTGAGAGTAGATGCGGGTGATGCTGTCGGTCTTGGTGTTCTCGCCCACCAGCAGATGGTGGTGGATGCGCAGCTCGACCTCGCCGCAAATCACCATGTCGTGCTCGAGGAAGCTGTCCAGGGTGTGGCTGACCGCGCCTTCGGTGGAGTTTTCCACCGGCACCACACCGAAGTTGACGGCACCGGCCGCCACTTCGCGGAACACTTCGTCGATGGCTGCCATCGGCCGGCTGACCACCGCGTGGCCGAAGTGCTTCATGGCCGCAGCCTGGGTGAAGGTGCCTTCAGGGCCGAGGTAGGCGATTTTCAGCGGTTCTTCCAGGGCCAGGCACGACGACATGATTTCGCGGAACAGCCGCGCCATCTCTTCGTTGTCCAGCGGGCCCTTGTTGCGCTCCATCACGCGCTTGAGCACGGCGGCTTCACGCTCGGGGCGGTAGAACACCGGCTTTTCGCCTTCCGCCAGCGAGGCGGTCTTGACCTTGGCCACTTCCTGGGCGCAACGGGCGCGCTCGCTGATCAGCTCGAGGATCTTTTCGTCGAGGCTGTCGATGCGAACGCGCAGCGCCTTCAGTTCGTGCTCGGACATCAGCCGTGCTCCTTCTCGAATTCGGCCATGTAGGCCACCAGGGCTTCGACTGCTTCAAGGCCCAGGGCGTTGTAGATGGAGGCGCGCATGCCGCCTACCGAACGGTGGCCCTTGAGGTTGAGCAGGCCACGGGCATCGGCGCCGGCGAGGAAGGCCTTGTCCAGGCGTTCGTCAGCCAGGCGGAACGGCACGTTCATCCACGAACGGGCGTTGTGGCTGATCGGGTTGGTGTAGAACTCGCTGCTGTCGATGAAGCCGTACAGGCGGTCTTTCTTGGCGCGGTTGCGCTGCTCCATGGCATCGACGCCACCCTGCTCTTTCAGCCATTCGAACACCAGACCCGAGAGGTACCAGGAGTAGGTGGCCGGGGTGTTGTACATCGAGCCGTTGTCGGCCGAAACCTTGTAGTCGAGCATGGTCGGGCAGCTGCTGCGGGCGCGGCCCAGCAGGTCTTCGCGCACGATCACCACTACCAGGCCGCTCGGGCCGATGTTCTTCTGCGCGCCGGCGTAGATCAGGCCGTACTGCGACACGTCGATGGGGCGCGAGAGGATGTCGGACGACATGTCGACCACCAGTGGCACGTCACCGGTTTCTGGCACCCAGTCGAACTGCAGGCCACCGATGGTCTCGTTGGACGCATAGTGCACGTAGGCAGCGTTGCTGGTCAGCTTCCACTCGTTCTGGCCAGGGATGGCCAGGTAGTCGTAGGGCTTGGCGCTGGCGGCGACGTTGACGTTGCCGAAGCGGCGCGCTTCCTCGATGGCCTTCTTCGACCAGATGCCGGTCTCGATGTAGTCGGCGGTGCCGTTTTCCGGCAGCAGGTTCAGCGGGATTTCGGCGAACTGCTGGCTGGCGCCGCCCTGCAGGAACAGCACCTTGTAGTTTGAGGGGACGGACAGCAGGTCACGCAGGTCCTGCTCGGCCTTTTCGGCGATGGCCACGTAATCGTCGCTGCGATGGCTCATTTCCATCACCGACAAGCCCTTGCCATGCCAATCCAGCATCTCGGCCTGGGCGCGCTGCAGGACAGCGTCAGGAAGCGCGGCAGGGCCTGCGCAGAAGTTAAAGGCTCGTTTGCTCACATCCACTCTCGCTCTGCCAAATGGTACAAATCGTCAATCTTCAATGCTGCCAGGAACACTGTGGGAGCGGGTTCACCCGCGAACAAGGGCGAAGCCCTTGCCATCCACCGCGGTGCCTTCTTCGCGGGTAAACCCGCTCCCACAGGGCAATGCATCACCCTCGAGAGCATTGCCTGGCCTGATCAGTCAAACGGGGCGACCTTGGTCGCCCCGTTCGGGTTTTACGCTTGCTTACTCCTGCTGGGCCTCTTCGGCGCCAGCAGCTTCTTCGTTGTCTGGCGCTTCAGCCTCGACACCCTCTTCGTCCGTCTCGATCACCTCATCGAGCTCGTCCTCGGAAGGCTCCTGGATACGCTCCAGGCCCACCAGCGTCTCGTCGGCAGCCAGCTTGATCAAGGTCACGCCCTGGGTGTTGCGGCCCAGGCTGGACACTTCGCCAACGCGGGTACGCACCAGCGTGCCCTGGTCGGAGATCAGCATGATCTCTTCGCCTTCCTGCACCTGGATGGCGCCGATCAGCAGGCCGTTGCGCCCCTTGGTGCCCATGGCGATCACGCCCTGGCCACCACGGCCGCGACGCGGGAACTTGGACAGCGGTGTGCGCTTGCCGAAGCCACGCTCGGAGGCGGTGAGGATCTGCGCGCCGGATTCCGGAATCAACATGGAGATGATCTGCTGGCCCTTGCCCAGCTTCATGCCGCGCACGCCACGGGCGTTACGGCCCATCTCGCGGACCACGCTTTCAGCGAAGCGGATCACCTTGCCGGCGTCGGAGAACATCATGACTTCCTTGGCACCGTCGGTGATGGCCGCGGCGATCAGGGTGTCACCTTCCTTCAGCTTCAGGGCGATCAGGCCGTTGGAGCGCGGACGGGCGAACTGCACCAGCGGGGTCTTCTTCACGGTACCCGAAGCGGTGGCCATGAAGATGTAGGCGCCAGTCGGCTCGGCAACCCACTCAGGGGTGTCGCCCTCTTCCTCGTCCACTTCCTCGGCCTCGACCACTTCGCCTTCGAGCACGGTGTCATCCGCATCCTCCAGCTCTTCGTCGGCATCAGCGCTCTGTTGCAGGGCCTCGAGGTCGATCTGCAGCATGGCGGTGATACGCTCACCCTCCTCCAGCGGCAGCAGGTTGACCATTGGCCGGCCGCGTGCGGCACGGGACGCCTCGGGAATGTCGTAGGTCTTCAGCCAGTACACCTTGCCCTTGCTGGAGAACAGCAGCAGGGTGGCGTGGCTGTTGGCGACCAGCAGGTGCTCGACGTAGTCCTCGTCCTTCACCCCGGTAGCCGACTTGCCTTTGCCGCCACGGCGCTGGGCCTGGTAGGCAGACAGCGGCTGGGTCTTGGCGTAGCCGCCGTGGGAGATGGTCACCACGCGCTCTTCTTCCGGGATCATGTCGCCGTAGTTGAGGTCGTGGCGCGCATCGAGGATTTCGGTGCGGCGGGCATCGCCATATTCGGCGCGGATGGCTTCCAGCTCTTCGCGGATCACTTCCATCAGGCGCTCGGCGCTGCTGAGGATGCGGATCAGTTCGCCGATCTGTTCGAGGATTTCCTGGTACTCGGCCAGCAGCTTTTCATGCTCCAGGCCGGTCAGGCGGTGCAGGCGCAGGTCGAGAATGGCCTGGGCCTGTTCCGGCGACAGGTAGTACTTGCCCTCACGCAGGCCGTACTGCTCCGGCAGGTCCTCAGGGCGGCAGGAATCGGCGCCGGCGCGCTCGACCATGACCTGCACGGCACTGGATTCCCAGGCGGTGGAAATCAGGGCTTCCTTGGCTTCGGACGGGGTCGGCGAGGCCTTGATCAGGGCGATGACCGGGTCGATGTTGGACAGCGCGACCGCCTGGCCTTCGAGGATGTGGCCGCGTTCGCGGGCCTTGCGCAGCTCGAACACGGTACGGCGGGTCACCACTTCACGGCGGTGACGCACGAACGCTTCGAGCAGGTCCTTGAGGTTGAGCAGGCGCGGACGGCCGTCGACCAGGGCCACCACGTTGATGCCGAATACGCTCTGCAGCTGGGTTTGCTGGTAGAGGTTGTTCAGCACCACCTCCGGCACCTCGCCGCGACGCAGCTCGATGACGATGCGCATGCCGTCCTTGTCGGACTCGTCGCGCAGCTCGGTGATGCCTTCGATCTTCTTCTCTTTGACCAGCTCGGCGATCTTCTCGATCAGGCGCGCCTTGTTCAGCTGGTACGGCAGCTCGGTGATCACGATCTGCTGGCGGCCGCCGACCTTGTCGATGTCTTCGATCTCGGAACGGGCGCGCATGTAGATGCGGCCACGACCGGTACGATAGGCCTCGATGATGCCCTGGCGGCCGTTGATCAGGCCGGCAGTCGGGAAGTCCGGGCCAGGGATGTGCTGCATCAGCTCATCGATGGTGACTTCGGGGTTGTCGATGAGTGCCAGGCAGCCATCGATGACCTCGCCGAGGTTGTGCGGCGGGATGTTGGTCGCCATGCCCACGGCGATACCGCTGGAACCGTTGACCAGCAGGTTGGGGATACGGGTCGGCATGACCGCCGGGATCTGCTCGGTGCCGTCATAGTTGGGCACCCAGTCGACGGTCTCTTTGTGCAGGTCGGCCAGCAGCTCGTGGGCCAGCTTGGCCATGCGCACTTCGGTGTATCGCATGGCTGCGGCGTTGTCGCCGTCCACCGAACCGAAGTTGCCCTGACCGTCGACCAGCAGGTAGCGCAGCGAGAACGGCTGGGCCATACGCACGATGGTGTCGTAGACAGCGGTGTCGCCGTGCGGGTGGTACTTACCGATCACGTCACCGACCACACGGGCGGATTTCTTGTACGGCTTGTTCCAGTCGTTGCCCAGTTCGCTCATCGCATAGAGAACGCGACGATGCACGGGCTTCAAGCCGTCACGCGCATCGGGCAGCGCTCGCCCGACAATCACGCTCATCGCGTAGTCGAGGTAAGACTGTCTCAGTTCGTCTTCGATATTGACCGGGAGGATTTCTTTGGCCAGTTCGCCCATGAGAAGCCTGATTCCTTTTTCTGGTGAAACTTCGCAGCTCCATCAAGGGCCGAACGAAGCTCGCCGCCGCAGCGCATAAGGGTGCGACGACTTACGACAAATCAATGAGTTGTGCCATGGATCTGCGCAATGAAGGCCGCCGTGATGGGCGGTCTTGGAAACTGCCGGATGTTATCACAAAGGCATGGGAGGTGGGGAGATGTGGCAGGTGGCCTCACGTGAGCGAAAATCTGGATTTTTTATAGCCTGTGCCGGCCTCTTCGCGGGTAAACCCGCTCCCACAGGTACACCACCGCCCTCAGGCCTTGTGCTATCCCTGTGGGAGCGGGTTTACCCGCGAAGAGGCCGGCACAGGCAGTGCAAAAATCAGTGCAGGCGCTTGCGGCAGATCAACTGCGCCAGCTTGGCCGTATCAGGCCGCTCGACGATGCCGCGCTCGGTCACGATCACGTCGATCAGGTCGGCCGGGGTCACATCGAACACCGGATTGAACACCTCGACATCCGGCGCCACCCGGGTACCGGCAATGTCCAGCAACTCGTCGGCAGCGCGCTCTTCCAGCGGAATGTCCTCGCCAGTGGCCAGGTTCAGGTCGATGCTGGTGCTCGGCGCCACCACCATGAAACGTACGCCGTGGTGCATGGCACTGACTGCCAGCTGGTAGGTACCGATCTTGCTGGCCACATCGCCGTTGGCGGCGATGCAGTCCGCACCCACCACCACCCAGGTGATGCCCTTGCTTTTCATAAGGTGGGCCAGCGCCGAATCGGCACACAGGGTCACTGGAATGCCCTCGTTGGCCAGCTCCCAGGCGGTCAGGCGCGAGCCATGCAGCCAAGGGCGGGTCTCGCCGGCATATACCCGCTCGACCATGCCCTCCAGGTAGCCGGCGCGGATCACCCCCAGCGCGGTGCCGAAGCCACCACAGGCCAGGGCACCGGCGTTGCCGTAGGTGAGCAGGGCCTGGGCGTTGCCCTGGTGGCGGCGGATCAGTTCGATTCCCTGCTGGGCCATGGTCAGGTTGGCTTCGCGGTCGCTTTCGTGGATGGCCTGCGCTTCGGCCTCCAGCGCCGCCAGCACGTCTTCGTCCGGGCGCAGCCGCTGCAGGCGCTCGCGCATGCGGTTCAGCGCCCAGAACAGGTTGGCGGCGGTAGGGCGCGCCTCAGCCAGGGTAAGGAAGTCTTCTTCCAGGTCCATTTCCCAGTCGCCACCCTCGGCCAGCCGCTCTTCCAGGGCCAGCACCAGGCCATAGGCCGCGGCAATGCCGATGGCCGACGCGCCGCGCACGGCCATGTCGCGGATCGCCGCCGCCACCTGCGCGACATTGTCGCAGGCCAGCCAGTGCTCTTGCGACGGCAGCAGGCGCTGGTCGAGCAGGTGCAGGACGCCGCCCTGCCAGCGGATCCCGGTCACCTTCTCCGCCGCCAAAAGTCGCTCGCGCATCGCCTCTCCCCGTCGTTCGGATATCAAAAGCCGGCGATTATAGCGACCCTCGGGGCCGAGCGCTCGGGTATACTCCGGCGCAATTTTGCGAAGTTTCAGAGGACTGTTCTAATGAGCAACGTCGACCGCGCCGAAATCGCCAAGTTCGAAGCGCTGGCCCACCGCTGGTGGGACCGCGAAAGCGAGTTCAAGCCGCTGCACGAAATCAACCCGCTGCGCGTCAACTGGATCGACGAACGCGCCAGCCTCGCCGGCAAGAAAGTGCTGGATGTGGGTTGCGGTGGCGGCATCCTCAGCGAAGCGATGGCCCTGCGCGGCGCCACGGTCACCGGCATCGACATGGGCGAGGCGCCACTGGCCGTGGCCCAGCTGCACCAGCTGGAGTCGGGCGTGCAGGTGGAGTACCGGCAGATCACCGCCGAAGCCCTGGCCGAGGAAATGCCTGAACAGTTCGACGTGGTCACCTGCCTGGAAATGCTCGAGCACGTGCCCGACCCGTCTTCGGTCATTCGCGCCTGCTACCGCATGGTCAAGCCTGGCGGCCAGGTGTTCTTCTCCACCATCAACCGCAACCCCAAGGCCTACCTGCTGGCCATCGTCGGCGCCGAGTACATCCTGAAGATGCTGCCGCGCGGCACCCACGACTTCAAGAAGTTCATCCGCCCGTCCGAGCTGGGCGCCTGGAGCCGCGTTGCCGGCCTGCAGGTGAAGGACATCATCGGCCTGACCTACAACCCGCTGACCAAGCACTACAAGCTCAGCAGCGACGTTGACGTCAATTACATGGTCCAGACCCTGCGCGAGGAATAAGCATGCGTTTGCGAGCAGTACTCTTCGACATGGACGGCACCTTGCTCGACACGGCGCCGGACTTCATCGCCATCTGCCAGGCCATGCTTGCCGAGCGCGGCCTGCCGGCTGTCGATGACAAGCTGATCCGTGATGTGATCTCCGGCGGTGCCCGGGCGATGGTCGCCGCGACCTTCGCCATGAGCCCGGAGGCCGAAGGCTTCGAGGCCCTGCGCCTGGAGTTCCTCGAGCGCTACCAGCGCGACTGTGCAGTGCACAGCAAGCTGTTCGACGGCATGGCCGAGCTGCTGGCCGACATCGAGAAAGGCAACCTGCTGTGGGGCGTGGTCACCAACAAGCCGGTGCGCTTCGCCGAGCCGATCATGCAGCAACTGGGCCTGGCCGAGCGTTCGGCGCTGCTGATCTGCCCGGACCATGTGAAAAACAGCAAGCCCGACCCCGAGCCGCTGATCCTCGCCTGCAAGACCCTGGACCTGGACCCGGCCAGCGTACTGTTCGTCGGCGACGACCTGCGCGACATCGAGTCTGGCCGCGACGCCGGCACCCGCACGGCGGCGGTGCGCTACGGCTATATTCATCCAGAGGACAACCCCAACAACTGGGGTGCCGATGTGGTGGTGGACCACCCACTGGAACTGCGCAAGGTTATCGACAGCGCGCTGTGCGGCTGCTGAACCCCGCCTAGACCGCAGCACAGCCCCTGTGGGAGCGGGTTCACCCGCGAATGCGTCAGCCCGGACAACATCGGCACCTGAACGTACGCATTCGCGGGTGAACCCGCTCCCACAAGGGACGGTGCCGCGCCAACGAACTCGAAGGACCTACCATGTTCGACTACACCGCCCGCCCCGACCTGCTGCAAGGCCGGGTCATCCTGGTTACCGGTGCCGGCCGCGGCATCGGCGCCGCTGCTGCCAAGGCCTACGCTGCGCTGGGCGCCACCGTGCTGCTGCTGGGCAAGACCGAGGCCAACCTCAACGAGGTCTATGACCAGATCGAAGCCGCCGGGCACCCGCAACCGGTGGTGATCCCGTTCAACCTGGAAACCGCCCTGCCCCACCAGTACGACGAACTGGCGGTGATGATCGAGGACCAGTTCGGCCGCCTCGACGGCCTGCTGAACAACGCTTCGATCATCGGCCCGCGCACACCGCTGGAGCAGCTGTCGGGTGACAACTTCATGCGCGTGATGCACATCAACGTCAATGCCACCTTCATGCTCACCAGCACATTGCTGCCGCTGCTGAAGCTGTCGGAAGACGCTTCGGTGGTGTTCACCAGCAGCAGCGTCGGGCGCAAGGGCCGGGCCTACTGGGGCGCCTATGGCGTGTCCAAGTTCGCCACCGAGGGCCTGATGCAGACCCTGGCCGATGAGCTGGAAGACGTGGCGCCGGTGCGTTCCAACAGCATCAACCCAGGCGCCACGCGCACGGCGATGCGGGCACAGGCCTACCCCAGCGAAAACCCGCAGAACAACCCGCTGCCCGAAGAGATCATGCCGGTGTACCTGTACCTGATGGGGCCGGACAGCAAAGGGGTGAATGGGCAGGCGTTCAACGCCCAGTAAGACTTTTGCCTGTACCGGCCCTTTCGCGGGTGAACCCGCTCCCACAGGTACTGCACTGCCCTCATGGGCGGTGATTATCCTGTGGGAGCGGGTTCACCCGCGAAGAGGCCGGGACAGGCGAACACTCAGCCGGCGGCCAACGTCGGGCGCATGCGCCCCTGCTGGCGCCCTTCCAGCTGCATGCACCGCTCCAGGAACAGGTACATGCAGTCATAGCTCTTGCAAATCGCCTTGCGCAGTTCATTGCGCAGCCCCAGGGTCGGGTTCTCGCCAGCCAGGGTGCAAATGATCTCCAGCGCCTCCCACGGGTGCGCGTCGTCATACTGGGCATGCATCTTCAGCCACTTCATCGCCCGCTTGCGCTGGTCCTCCGGGAAGCCCAGCGCATAGGTGTCGGTGGAACACACCACCGCCGACCATTCACCGGTCGCACCTTCGATGGCGTAATTGGTCGCCGCCATGGAAATGGCCAGGTTCTCGGTCGCGCACACGCGCCAGCACCAGTCATTCAACCCGTTCAGCTCTGGCGGTACATCCTGGGCCTGCAGCTCGTGCAGGTGCACGCCATGCGCCTGGCACCAGTTCACCCAGTAGTCGGCATGGTTGAGCTCGACACGGATGTTGCGCATCAGCCAGCGCCGCGCCATGTCTTCGCCCTGGTGTCGGCCATAGCGGGT
Source organism: Pseudomonas sp. 32_A (assembly GCF_017490905.1). Lineage (NCBI taxonomy): Bacteria > Pseudomonadati > Pseudomonadota > Gammaproteobacteria > Pseudomonadales > Pseudomonadaceae > Pseudomonas > Pseudomonas sp. 32_A. The sequence goes on from NZ_JAFGYI010000067.1 coordinate 16,309, forward strand.
CTTGGTCAGGTTGTGGGCCATGTACAGCGAGAACTGCTCCACCACCGGCCAGCCACCGATCAGGTACTGGCGAATGGTCGATTGCTTCAGCTGGCCATCGCGCAGGCGCGCGTAGAACTCGTGCTCGACGACCCGGCGCTTGCTCTCGCGGCAGTCTTCAATCAGTTGCTGGGCCCATTGGGGGTAGCTGGCGGGATCCATCAACGGCCCGATACGAACGAATGCGTCAATCACTTTCAGCTCCTTGATCCTTGTGATTTCTAGCTAGCGAAACGTGCCAGGCGCCCGCTGCAACAGAGGCCGGGCGGCGATCCGTTGGCGCTGCAGACTGTCACAGGTGAACACCTGAGGGCGTTCGATGAGGTAGCCCTGGGCGTAATCCACGCCAATTTCCTGCAAGGCCTGCTCGATCAAGGGTGTTTCGACGAATTCGGCAATGGTGCGCTTGCCCATTACGTGACCGATGTGGTTGATGACCTCGACCATGGCCCGGTTGACCGGGTCGTCGAGCATGTCCTTGACGAAACTCCCGTCGATCTTCAGGTAATCCACGGGCAAATGCTTGAGATAGGCGAACGACGACATGCCAGCGCAGAAATCATCGAGCGAGAAGCGACAACCCAGCCCCTTCAATTCGTTGATGAAACGAATGGCGCTGCCAAGGTTGGCTATGGCGCTGGTTTCGGTGATTTCGAAACAGATCATCCGCGGCGGGATGGCGTATTCGACGAACAGGCGTTGCAGGTATTCGAGGAACTTGTCGTCGCCAATACTCGACCCCGAAAGGTTGATCGCACAGATCGACAACGGCCCCTCGCGCCCTTCGTCCAGGCACTGGCGGATGACCAGGAACACATTGCGCACCACCCAGCGGTCCAGCGCGGTCATCAGGCCGTAGCGCTCGGCCGCCGGGATGAAGCTGCTGGGCAGGATGGTCCGCCCGCTTTCGTCGTGCAGGCGCAGCAGGATCTCGATATGGCCGGGGCCTTCGAAGGTTTTCAGCGGGGCGATTTCCTGGGCGTACAGGCAGAAGCGGTTTTCTTCCAGGGCCACGTGCAAGCGCTGGATCCAGGCCATTTCGCCAAAGCGCATGGACAGCTCGCTGTCGTCGGCGTGGTACACCTGCACGCGGTTGCGGCCCTTTTCCTTGGCCATGTAGCAGGCCATGTCGGCGGCGCGCAGCGAGGTTTCGAGGGTGCCTGGGGCCTGCGCCATGTGCACCAGGCCGACGCTGACGGTGGTAACGAACGGGCGCCCCTTCCACACGAAATGCAGGCTCTGCACCAGTTGGCGCAGCTGCTCGGCGATACGCTCGGCCTGGTCGGGCGGGCAGTTTTCCAGCAGCACGCCAAATTCGTCCCCACCCAGCCGGGCCAGGGTGTCGCCTTCACGCAGGCCGGACTGCAGCACGGCGCAGATGTGCCGCAGCAACTCGTCGCCGGCGGCATGCCCGCAGGTATCGTTGACCAGCTTGAACTGGTCGAGGTCGAGGAACATCAGCGAATGCCGCCCGGGCTGACGCGCCAGGTCGTTCAGCGCCTGCTCCAGGCGGTATTCGAACTCGCGGCGGTTGGCCAGGCCGGTCAGGGCGTCGTGGGTCGCCTGCCAGGACAGGTTGGCGATGTACTGGCGCTCCTGGGTCATGTCGTGCAGCACCAGCACGATGCCGCTGACCTGGCCGTCATTGACGATCGGCGAGCCGACCAGGTTGACCGACACGGTGCTACCGTCCAGGCGCTGGATCAGCCTGGCATGTTCGGCGCCACCCTTGAGGCTGCCGCTGAGTACCTGCTCGACCAGGCTGCGGCCGTCCTCCTCGGCCTGCTCGTCCACCAAGCTGAACAGCGCCGACAGCGGCAGGCCCTGGGCTTGGCCGGCCTGCCAGTGGGTCAGATGCTCGGCGGCCGGGTTCAGGTAGCCGATACTGCCCTCCACATCGGTGGTAATCACCGCATCGCCAATGGCCTGCAGGGTAATCTGCGCCCGTTCCTTTTCTTCCTGCAGGGCGCTGGCAAAGGCCTGGCGCTGGGCCAGCAGCTTGCTGGAGCGGCGCCAGGCAATGGCAATCAGGAACATCGCGGTCAGCAGGTTGGTGATCAGCAGCACCCGCAGCAGCATGCGCGAGCCTTCGCCCAGGGCATCGCTGAACGCCTTGGCGGCCGGGGTTACCCCTTCGTTGATGGTGACGATGCGCGCCTTCCAGTCGCTGACGGTGCGGGCGTCGACCGGGCCAGCGGCGAAGCTGCTGCGCATTTCCATGGCCAGCATATCCAGCTTGCCCAGGTAGTCGTCGCCGATGTCCCAGTAGTCGATAGCCGTCTGCATGTAGCTGACGTTGCGAAAGTTGCGGTAGAACCAGATGATCCGCTCGACATCGTCGGGGTGGTTACCGCCTTGCAGCACGGCCTGGCGCGCGGCGTCCAGGTCGGGGCTGGGCTGGTCGAGCACCTCTCGCAGTTGGTGGTCGCCCTGGGGCACGGTGATGGCCTGGCGATAGCGATGGTAGGTGCTGTCGTCGCGGGTTTCGGCGTACAGGTTGAGGTAGTAGATGGCGTCTTTCTGCGCCTTGGACCAAAGGCTCTCGCCCGCCACATAGGCACGCACGGCCGAGAGCGTATAAAGGCTGAGGCTGCCCAAGGCTACCTGGAAGACCACAACGGCGATGAAGGGCCAGGTGATGCCGAGCAACTTTGGCGCTTCTAGAGTGCGATGTCCCTTCATGGAGTCCCTGTCACAGAGCAGATAAGGCGCAAATCAACCCAGACAAAGCACAGCGTAGGCCATTTGCCATACCGGCGGTTGGGTTTTTTATGCCAGGGAACTGGGGAATTTTTGCATGGCCTTCCCGGCCCTATCGCCGGCAAGCCAGCTCCCACAGGATTACCACAGGCCTGAGCATTGTGGGATACCTGTGGGAGCTGGCTTGCCGGCGATAGGGCCCGCACAGGCTGCCAAAAATTCAGCTCTGCTGCAGGTGCCCATACAACTTGGCATACAACCCACCCTCGGCAATCAGCTGCTGATGGTCGCCATCC
>NZ_JAFGYI010000512.1:0-238 GCF_017490905.1 Pseudomonas sp. 32_A
CCGGTCGGATGTGGGCAAGGCTACGGTGATCGGTTTCCTGGGGGTGCTGGCGTTGCTGGTGCTGGTCAACGTGTTGTCGCTGGGGGTGATGACCCAGCCGGAACTGGCCGGGCTGCAGAACCCGTCGATGGCTGCCGTGCTGGAGCATGTGGTCGGCCACTGGGGTGCGGTGCTGATCAGCGTCGGCCTGATCATCTCGCTGCTCGGGGCCCTGCTGTCGTGGGTGCTGCTGTGCGCC
>NZ_JAFGYI010000513.1:0-238 GCF_017490905.1 Pseudomonas sp. 32_A
ACGCTCTGACGTGGGCAAGGCCACGGTCATCGGCTTCGTTACCGTGCTGCTGTTCCTGGTGCTGGTCAACGTACTGTCGCTGGGCATCATGACCCAACCGGAACTGGCCAAGCTGCAGAACCCGTCGCTGGCTTCGGTACTGGAGCATATCGTCGGGCCGTGGGGCGCCTTGCTGATCAGTATCGGCCTGGCGGTTTCGCTGCTTGGCGCGCTGCTGTCCTGGGCGTTGCTGTGCGCC
>NZ_JAFGYI010000514.1:0-238 GCF_017490905.1 Pseudomonas sp. 32_A
GTGGGAGCGGGCGTGCCCGCGAAGAGGCCGGTATGACAGAAGGTGTTCTGTAGCATTGCTGGCCCCTTCGCAGTACAAGGCTGCTTCACTGGACCTGAAGGCAGTGGGGTACCTGTGGGAGCGGGTTTACCCGCGAAGAGGCCGGCACAGGCAACAAATATCTTCAGGCCCTGCGCGGGTTGAGGATCATCAAGGCCAGCACCCCCGCGACAATCCCCCAGAACGCCGAGCCGATCGA
>NZ_JAFGYI010000515.1:0-238 GCF_017490905.1 Pseudomonas sp. 32_A
CATTATTGGCGGACTTCAGGGCGTTTTATCCACAGTTGCAGGCCTTTGCTGCGGCTGGCCGGTTGTCTGGCAGTTAGTGCCGGGTTGGCATTGCTGGCCTCTTCGCGGGTAAACCCGCTCCCACAGGGACCGCGCTCATCCTGAGTTCTGTGGTGTACCCGTGGGAGCCACTGCAATAGCAGTCCTGAGGTCTGTGGTATAGCTGTGGGAGCCACAGGGATGGCACTCATCCTGAGGC
>NZ_JAFGYI010000516.1:0-237 GCF_017490905.1 Pseudomonas sp. 32_A
CGTTCGCCTTCCGCGCCGATATCTTCACGCGTGATATCTGGGGCCTGAGCAACCCGCAGTTCGGCAGCGTGCTGGAGCAGGTGCGCAACATGATGCTGGTCACCGTGTTCGTGTTCATCGGCATCGAGGGTGCGAGCATCTTCTCGTCGCGGGCGGAAAAACGCTCTGACGTGGGCAAGGCCACGGTCATCGGCTTCGTTACCGTGCTGCTGTTCCTGGTGCTGGTCAACGTACTGT
>NZ_JAFGYI010000517.1:0-237 GCF_017490905.1 Pseudomonas sp. 32_A
ACCATGTGCCGGCCAACGCCCTGTGGCTGACCAACTGCATGATCCAGGGCTTCCTGCTGATCACGCTGTTTTCCGCCGGTACCTATACCAGCCTGATCTACCTGGCCTCGTCGATGATCCTGGTGCCTTACCTGTGGTCGGCGGCCTACGCCTTCCTGCTGGCATGGCGCAGCGAAACCTACGAACAGGCCCTGGCTGAGCGCAAGAAAGACCTGATCATCGGCGGCATCGCCCTGT
>NZ_JAFGYI010000518.1:0-237 GCF_017490905.1 Pseudomonas sp. 32_A
TGTTCGTGTTCATCGGCATCGAAGGCGCCAGTGTGTATTCCGGGCGTGCCGAGCGCCGGTCGGATGTGGGCAAGGCTACGGTGATCGGTTTCCTGGGGGTGCTGGCGTTGCTGGTGCTGGTCAACGTACTGTCGCTGGGCATCATGACCCAACCGGAACTGGCCAAGCTGCAGAACCCGTCGATGGCTGCCGTGCTGGAGCATGTGGTCGGCCACTGGGGTGCGGTGCTGATCAGCG
>NZ_JAFGYI010000519.1:0-237 GCF_017490905.1 Pseudomonas sp. 32_A
TGTTCGCCTTCAAGCTCGACATCTTCACCGCCGACATCTGGGCGGTGGGCACGCCAGAACTTGGCAGCGTGATGAACCAGGTGCGCAACATGATGCTGGTCACCGTTTGGGTGTTCATCGGCATCGAAGGCGCCAGTGTGTATTCCGGGCGTGCCGAGCGCCGGTCGGATGTGGGCAAGGCTACGGTGATCGGTTTCCTGGGGGTGCTGGCGTTGCTGGTGCTGGTCAACGTGTTGT
>NZ_JAFGYI010000520.1:0-237 GCF_017490905.1 Pseudomonas sp. 32_A
CCAAGGCAACCAGCGCCACCAGCAGGTCCTTGCGGCGCAGGGCCGGCTGCCCATCGTAGGTTTCTTTACGCACCGCCAACAGCACGGCGTAGGCCGCCGACCACAGGTAGGGCACCAGGATCATCGATGTGGCCAGGTAGATCAGCGACAGGTAGGTGCTGTTGGAAAACAGCGTGATCACCAGGAAGATCTGCACCATGGCGTTGGTCAGCCACAGGGCGTTGGCCGGTACCTGGT
>NZ_JAFGYI010000521.1:0-237 GCF_017490905.1 Pseudomonas sp. 32_A
TTTGGGTGTTCATCGGCATCGAGGGTGCGAGCATCTTCTCGTCGCGGGCGGAAAAACGCTCTGACGTGGGCAAGGCCACGGTCATCGGCTTCGTTACCGTGCTGCTGTTCCTGGTGCTGGTCAACGTGTTGTCGCTGGGGGTGATGACCCAGCCGGAACTGGCCGGGCTGCAGAACCCGTCGCTGGCTTCGGTACTGGAGCATATCGTCGGGCCGTGGGGCGCCTTGCTGATCAGTA
>NZ_JAFGYI010000068.1:0-18056 GCF_017490905.1 Pseudomonas sp. 32_A
GGGCGCTGAGCAACGGGGGCGACAGCAGGGCCCAGGCCAGGTCGCGCACGTTGGGGCGACGTAGTTGCCGGGGCAGGTCGTGGAGCAGGGCGAATGGCATCATCCTGCGAGCATAGCCGGTTTGCCGCTAGCCGGTGGTTTCGCCCATAATCGCGGCATAGTCACCCGCCGCAGAGCCTCGCAGGAGCCCCATGGAGCAATTTCGCAATATCGGTATCATCGGCCGCCTTGGTAGCTCGCAGGTGCTCGACACCATTCGCCGACTGAAAAAATTCCTCCTCGAGCGGCACCTGCACGTGATCCTCGAGGACACCATTGCCGAAGTGCTGCCCGGCCATGGCCTGCAAACCTCAACCCGCAAGTTGCTGGGCGAGGTCTGCGACCTGGTCATCGTGGTCGGCGGCGACGGTAGCCTGCTGGGCGCCGCCCGCGCCTTGGCCCGGCACAACATTCCAGTGCTGGGCATCAACCGTGGCAACCTGGGCTTCCTCACCGACATCCGCCCTGACGAACTGGAACAGAAGGTCGCCGAAGTGCTCGACGGCCACTACCTGGTAGAAAACCGCTTCCTGCTGCAGGCCGAGGTTCGCCGCCACAACGAAGCCATTGGCCAGGGTGATGCACTGAACGACGTGGTACTGCACCCGGGCAAGTCCACGCGCATGATCGAGTTCGAGATCTACATCGATGGCCAGTTCGTCTGCAGCCAGAAGGCCGACGGCCTGATCGTCGCCACCCCCACCGGCTCCACCGCCTACGCGCTGTCGGCCGGCGGCCCGATCATGCACCCCAAGCTCGACGCCATCGTCATCGTGCCGATGTACCCGCACACCCTGTCGGGCCGGCCGATCGTGGTCGACGGCAACAGCGAGCTGAAGATCGTGGTGTCCAAGGACCTGCAGATCTACCCGCAAGTATCCTGTGATGGCCAGAACCACTTCACCTGCGCCCCCGGCGACACCATCACGGTGAGCAAGAAGCCGCAGAAGCTGCGCCTGATCCACCCGCTGGACCACAATTACTACGAGGTCTGCCGCACCAAGCTCGGCTGGGGCAGCCGCCTGGGAAGCAGGGACGACTGATGCTCGATCCGGCGCGTAGTTTCGACATCATCGGTGACGTGCACGGTTGTGCGCTGACCCTTGAACGCCTGCTCGACGCCCTCGGTTACAAGCGTGTGGCAGGTGTGTGGCGTCACCCACGGCGCCAGGCGCTGTTCCTTGGCGACATCGTCGACCGCGGGCCACGCATCCGCGAGGCGCTGCACATCGTCCACGACATGGTCGAGGCCGGCCAGGCGTTCTGCATCATGGGTAACCACGAGTACAACGCCCTGGGCTGGGTCACTCCGGCACTGCCTGGCAGCGGCAAGGCCTTCGTGCGCGAGCATACGCCGCGCCACGCCCGGTTGATCGACGAAACCCTGACTCAGTTTGCCCACCACCCCGCCGACTGGCACGACTTCGTCAACTGGTTCTACGAATTGCCGCTGTTCGTCGACGCCGGGCGCTTCCGCCTGGTGCATGCCTGCTGGGACCCGAGGCTGATCGAGCCGCTGCGCCAGCAGTACCCCGACGGGCGCATCGACGAGCACTTCATCCAGGCCTCGGCGGTGAGTAGCAGCTTTGCCGCTACCGTGTGCAATCGCCTGTTGCGCGGTACCGACATGCGCCTGCCGGACGGCCTGACCCTCACCGGTGGCGACGGCCTGACCCGTGCCTTCTTCCGTACCAAGTTCTGGGAAGAAGACCCGCAAACCTACGGCGACATCGTGTTCCAGCCAGACGCCCTGCCCGCGGAAGTGGCCAACACCCCGCTCAGCCACAGCCAGAAGAACGCCTTGCTGCGCTATGCCGAAGACGAGCCCATGCTGTTCGTCGGCCACTACTGGCGCAGCGGCCGCCCGGCGCCGATCCGCGCCAACCTGGCCTGCCTGGACTACAGCGCCGTGCTCTACGGCAAGCTGGCTGCCTACCGGCTGGATGATGAAACCCGCATCGACCCACACAAGTTCGTCTGGGTCGATGTCGACCGCCCACAGGCCAGCCAATGAACATTATCGAAGTGATGCGCCTGCCGCTGTCGGTCGACCTCAGCGGCTTCGTTCACCTGCTACAGCGCCTGCAAGTGCCGCACCGGGTCAGCGAGGAGGGCGATGCCCAGGTGCTCTGGGCCCCCGACACCCTGGCCGATGACGTCCGCGAACTCTACCAGCGCTACCCTGACGGCAACGCCGAGCTCGAACTTGCAAAGGGCCCTGTGGGAGCGGGTTCACCCGCGAATAGCCCCACACAGCCCTCCCTTGCGGAACAGGCCAAAGCCTGCAAAGTCACCACTATCACCCTGCTGCTGTGCTTCATCGTCGCCGGCCTGACCGGCCTGGGCGACAACTTCACCACCATCAGCTGGTTCACCTTCCTCGATTTCCGCGTGCAGGGCGACTACCTGTACTTCAGCCCGCTGGCGCAAAGCCTGGACGAAGGCCAGTGGTGGCGACTGGTATCGCCCATGCTGTTGCATTTCGGCGTGCTGCACCTGGCCATGAACAGCCTGTGGTACTGGGAGCTGGGCAAACGCATCGAATTGCGCCAGGGCCCGTGGGCGCTGCTGGGCCTGACCTTGCTGTTCAGCCTGGTGTCCAACCTGGCCCAGCACTACAGCAGCGGGCCGAGCCTGTTCGGTGGCTTGTCTGGTGTGCTGTACGGCCTGCTCGGGCACATCTGGCTGTTCCAGTGGCTGGCGCCAAACCGTTACTTCAACCTGCCCAAGGGCGTGCTGGTGATGATGCTGATCTGGCTGGTGGTGTGCCTGAGCGGCGTGATCGACACCCTGGGCCTTGGCCAGATCGCCAACGCCGCCCACGTCGGCGGGCTGCTCATCGGATGCCTGACCGGGCTCTTGGGTGGGGCGCTGGCCCGGCGTAAACTGTCGGCTTGAATCAGGAGACACTATGTCCACTTTCGCGCAAATGATTGAAAACATCACCCCTGAAATCTACGAGAGCCTGAAACTGGCCGTGGAAATCGGCAAATGGTCGGACGGCCGCAAGCTCACTGCCGAGCAGAAAGAGCTGTCGCTGCAAGCGGTAATCGCCTGGGAGATGAAAAACCTGCCCGAAGACCAGCGTACCGGCTACATGGGCCCGCAGGAATGCGCCTCGAAGTCCGCGCCGATCGCCAACATTCTGTTCAAGTCGGACTCGGTACATTGATCGAACTCGCTCGTGGCTCGTTGAGCAAGATGGCGGTAAGCCTGCAGGCGCCAGTGGTGCAGTACAGCTTCCGCCTGGATGACACCCAGGTGCCGGTCAACCCGCTGATCGGCCAGCGCCTGCGCCTTGAATACCTCGGCGCCATTCACTGCAGCCATTGTGGCAAGCGCACCAAGACCAGCTTCAGCCAGGGTTACTGCTACCCGTGCATGACCAAACTGGCCCAGTGCGATGTGTGCATCATGGCCCCGGAAAAGTGCCACTACGACGCTGGCACCTGCCGTGAACCGTCGTGGGGCGAACAGTTCTGCATGACCGACCATGTGGTCTACCTGGCCAATTCGTCGGGGATCAAGGTCGGTATCACCCGCGCCACCCAGCTACCCACCCGCTGGCTCGACCAAGGTGCCAGCCAGGCCCTGCCGATCATGCGCGTGGCCACCCGCCAGCAGTCCGGCCTGGTCGAAGACTTGCTGCGCAGCCAGGTGCCGGACCGCACCAACTGGCGCGCCCTGCTCAAGGGCGATGCCGAGGAGCTCGACCTGGTCGCCATTCGTGAACAGGTGTTCGACGCCTGCGCCGACGGCCTGCGCGAGCTGCAGGGGCGCTTCGGCCTGCAGGCCATCCAGCCGCTGGCCGACGCCGAAGTGGTGCAGATGAAGTACCCGGTCGAGGCCTACCCCTCGAAGATCGTCAGCTTCAACCTCGACAAGGACCCGGTAGTGGAAGGCACGCTGCTGGGCATCAAGGGCCAGTACCTGATCTTCGACACCGGTGTGATCAATATTCGCAAGTACACGGCCTACCAGTTGGCCGTGCTCCAGTAAAAGGACCTGCACATGCGTACCGAACAACCGCAAGTGATCTACCTCAAGGATTACCAGGCGCCCGAGTACCTGATCGACGAGACGCACCTGACCTTCGAGCTGTTCGAGGACCACACCCTGGTTCACGCGCAACTGGTCATGCGCCGCAACCCGGCACGCGGTGCCGGCCTGCCGCCACTGGAACTCGATGGCCAGCAGCTGGAGTTGCTGCGCGCCGCGCTGGATGACCAGGAGCTGCAGCCGGGCGATTACCAGCTCGATGCCGACAGCCTGACCTTGCAGCCCAAGGCCGAGCGCTTCACCCTCGACACCAGCGTGAAGATCCACCCCGAGAGCAACACCGCACTGGAAGGCCTGTACAAGTCGGGCAAGATGTTCTGCACCCAGTGCGAGGCCGAAGGCTTCCGCAAGATTACCTACTACCTCGACCGCCCGGACGTGATGAGCACCTTCACCACCACGGTCATCGCCGAACAGCATCGCTACCCGGTGTTGCTGTCGAACGGCAACCCCATCGGCAGCGGGCCGGCAGAAGACGGCCGCCACTGGGCGACCTGGGAAGACCCGTTCATGAAGCCGGCCTACCTGTTCGCCCTGGTGGCCGGTGACCTGTGGTGCGTCGAGGACAGCTTCACCCGCCAGTCCGGCCGTGATGTGACCCTGCGCATCTACGTAGAGCCCGAGAACATCGACAAGTGCGACCACGCCATGGTCAGCCTGAAGAAGTCCATGCGCTGGGACGAAGAAGTCTATGGCCGCGAGTACGACCTGGACATCTTCATGATTGTCGCGGTCAACGACTTCAACATGGGCGCCATGGAAAACAAGGGCCTGAACATCTTCAACTCCAGCTGTGTACTGGCTCGTGCCGAAACGGCCACCGACGCCGCGCACCAGCGTGTTGAAGGCGTGGTTGCCCACGAGTATTTCCACAACTGGTCGGGCAACCGCGTCACTTGCCGTGACTGGTTCCAGCTGTCGCTGAAAGAAGGCTTCACGGTGTTCCGCGATGCCGAATTCAGCGCCGACATGAACTCGCGCACGGTCAAGCGCATCGAAGACGTGGCCTACCTGCGAACTCACCAGTTCGCCGAAGATGCTGGCCCCATGGCCCACCCGGTACGCCCGGACAGCTTCATCGAGATCTCCAACTTCTACACCCTGACCGTGTACGAGAAGGGCGCCGAAGTGGTGCGCATGGTTCGTACCCTGCTGGGCGCCGACGGCTTCCGCAAGGGCAGCGACCTGTACTTCGAGCGCCATGATGGCCAGGCGGTGACCACCGACGATTTCATCAAGGCCATGGAAGACGCCAACGGCGTCGACTTCACCCAGTTCAAACGCTGGTACAACCAGGCCGGCACCCCGCGCCTGGAAGTCAGCGAGGCCTATGACGCGGCCGCGCAGACCTACAGCCTGACCTTCCGCCAGAGCTGCCCGCAGACCCCGGACAAGGCCGAAAAGCTGCCGTTCGTGATCCCGGTGGAGCTTGGCCTGCTGGATGCCGCAGGCAACGACCTGCCGCTGCAGCTGGCTGGTGAAGCTGCGGCGCAGGGCACCAGCCGCGTACTGTCGGTGACAGAAGCCGAGCAGACCTTCACCTTCCAGGGCATCCAGGCCAAGCCGCTGCCGTCGCTGCTGCGTGGTTTCAGCGCACCGGTCAAGCTGAGCTTCCCCTATGACCGGGACCAGCTGATGTTCCTGATGCAGCATGACAGCGATGGCTTCAACCGCTGGGAGGCGGGGCAGCAGTTGTCGGTGCAGGTGCTGCAGGAGCTGATCGGCCAGCATCAGCGTGGCGAAGCACTCAAGCTCGACCAGCGCCTGATCACCGCCCTTGGCACCGTGCTCGGCAACGAGTCGCTGGACCCGGCCATGGTTGCCGAAATGCTTTCGCTGCCAGGTGAGGCCTACCTTACCGAAATCAGCCAGGTGGCCGACGTGGACGCCATCCACGCCGCCCGCGAGTTCGCCCGCCAGCAGATCGCCGAGCAGTTGTTCGACGCCCTGTGGGCGCGCTACCAGGCCAACCGCGAAGTGTCGCGCAGCACCGCCTATGTGGCCTCGGCCGAGCATTTCGCCCGCCGCAGCCTGCAGAACATCGCGCTGTCGTACCTGATGCAGAGCGGCAAGCCGCAGGTGCTGCAGGCGACCCTGGAGCAGTTCAAGCACTGCGACAACATGACCGAGCGCCTTACCGCGCTGGCCGTGCTGGTCAACTCGCCGTTCGAGGCCGAACGCGCGAAAGCGCTGGAAGCCTTTGCCGAGCATTTCAAGGACAACCCGCTGGTCATGGACCAGTGGTTCAGCGTGCAGGCAGCCAGTGCGCTGCCGGGCGGGCTGGCGCGGGTCAAGGCGCTGATGCAGCACCCGGCGTTCACCCTGAAGAACCCGAACAAGGTACGTGCGCTGATTGGCGCCTTCGCCGGGCAGAACCTGGTCAACTTCCATGCGGCGGATGGCTCGGGCTATCGCTTCCTGGCGGACCTGGTGATCGAGCTGAATGCGCTGAACCCGCAGATTGCCTCGCGGCAACTGGCACCGCTGACCCGCTGGCGCAAGTATGACGATGCGCGTCAGGCCCTGATGAAGGGCGAGCTGGAGCGGATTCTGGCTTCTGGGGAGCTGTCCAGTGATGTGTATGAAGTGGTGAGCAAGAGCCTGGCTTGAGTTTTCTGTAGCCTGAGCTGGCCTCTTCGCGGGTAAACCCGCTCCCACAGGTACTGCACTGCTTTCATGGGCGGTGGAGGACCTGTGGGAGCGGGTTTACCCGCGAAGCTTTTTGGGCCGATAACAAAACATAACACCCCGTTCGTTGTGTTCCCGCAAACATCCCCGCTACGATCCCCTCAAGCTATTGCAGGCCTCTAGATCAGGCTTTTCGCAGTACCTGCAATGCATTGACCCGCCAAATAAAAACACAAAGGGGACAGTCATGAGGGAACAGAACAGGCGCTTTGCCTGGCCATTGGCAGCCGGCGCGGTACTGGCGCTGGGGCTTGGCGTGTGGGCTGACAGCGTGCAAGCCGCTGCCGCCGACGAATACTCCACCGAATCGGCCAAGGCCAGCCAAAGCCTGCTGATCGATGCCACACACGCCGGCAAGCGTCTGGTGGTGGTGGGCGATCGCGGTCATATCCTGTTCTCCGACGACCAGGGCAGCACCTGGACCCAGGCGCGGGTGCCCACCCGGCAACTGCTGACCGCAGTGTTCTTCCTCGACGACAAGCGCGGCTGGGCCGTCGGCCATGATGCGCTGGTCCTTGCCAGCAGCGATGGTGGTGCCACCTGGAGCAAGCAGTTCGAAGACCTGTCCCGCGAAGCACCCTTGCTCGATGTCGCCTTCCTCGATGCCCGGCACGGCTTTGCCGTGGGTGCCTACGGCGCCTTGCTGGAAACCACCGATGGTGGTCAGCACTGGCAGGACGTGGCCGAGCGCCTGGACAACCCCGACCAGTTGCACCTGAACGGTATCGCCCAGGTGCGCGATGCTGGCCTGTTCATCGTCGGCGAGCAGGGCGGCATGTTCCGCTCCGCCGACAACGGCCAGACCTGGGCCAAGGTCGAGGGCCCGTACGAGGGGTCGCTGTTCGGCGTGATCGGTACTGCCCGGCCGCACACCCTGCTGGCCTACGGCCTGCGCGGCAACCTGTTCCGTTCCACCGATTTTGGTAACAGCTGGCAGCCGATCGAACTCAAGGCCGCACGTGGCACCCTCGAATTCGGCCTGGCAGGCGCTACGCTTGTCGAGGACGGTAGCCTGGTGCTGGTCGGCAATGGCGGCAGCGTGCTGCGCAGTGCCGATGATGGCCAGACCTTCAGTGTCTACAACCGCGCCGACCGCATCGCCCTGGCCGGCGTCAGTGGCCGGGCCGATGGCGGCCTGCTGCTGGTAGGGCAGGGTGGCGTGCACCTGGCTGACCCGCAGGGTGCTGACCAGGAGGTACGTCCATGACCAGCAGGGAGAGCATCACCATGCACCCGCATCACCAGGACAAGGCCACGCTGCTCGAACGCCTGATCTTCAACAATCGCCCCGTGGTCATCGCCCTGTGCGTACTGGTCAGCATCTTCCTGTTCTGGCAGGCCACGCAGATCCGCCCGTCCACCAGCTTCGAGAAGATGATCCCGCTGCAGCACCCGTTCATCGAGCAGATGATGGAGCACCGCAACGACCTGGCCAACCTCGGCAACACCGTGCGCATCTCGGTGGAGGCGGTCAATGGCGACATCTTCGACAAGGATTACATGGAGACCCTGCGGCAGATCCATGACGAAGTGTTCTACATCCCTGGCGTCGACCGTGCCGGGCTGAAGTCGCTGTGGAGCCCCAGCGTGCGCTGGAGCGAGGTCACCGAAGAAGGCTTTTCCGGTGGCGAGGTGATCCCCAACACCTACAACGGCTCGCAGGACAGCCTCGACACCCTGCGCGACAACGTGCTCAAGTCGGGCCAGGTGGGGCGCCTGGTGGGCAACAACTTCAAGTCCAGCATCGTCGATGTGCCGCTGCTGGAGAGCTACCCCGACCCGCAGGACCCGGGCAAGCAGGTGAAGCTGGACTACCAGCAGTTCTCGCACCAGCTGGAAGAAAAGATCCGGGACAAGTTCCAGGCGCAGAACCCCAACGTGAAGGTGCACATCGTCGGTTTCGCCAAGAAGGTCGGCGACCTGATCGACGGCCTGGTGATGGTGGCGATGTTCTTCGGTGTCGCCCTGGCCATCACCTGGGTGCTGTTGTACTGGTTCACCTGGTGCATCCGCAGCACCATCGCCGTGCTCATCACCACCCTGGTGGCGGTGGTCTGGCAACTGGGCCTGATGCATGCGGTGGGCTTTGGCCTGGACCCGTACTCGATGCTGGTGCCGTTCCTGATCTTCGCCATCGGCATTTCCCACGGGGTGCAGAAGATCAACGGTATCGCCCTGCAGTCGAGTGGCGCCGACAACGCCCTGACCGCCGCCCGGCGCACCTTCAGGCAGCTGTTCCTGCCGGGGATGATCGCCATTCTTGCCGACGCCGTGGGCTTCATCACCCTGCTGATCATCGACATCGGGGTGATCCGTGAGCTGGCCATCGGAGCTTCCATCGGTGTGGCGGTGATCGTGTTCACCAACCTCATCCTGCTGCCGGTAGCCATCTCCTATGTCGGCATCAGCAAGAAGGCCGTAGAGCGCAGCAAGCAGGACGCCACCCGCGAGCACCCGTTCTGGCGCCTGTTGTCGAACTTTGCCAGTGCCAAGGTGGCGCCGGTGTCGGTGGCTCTGGCGCTGGTCGCCTTCGCCGGTGGCCTGTGGTACAGCCAGAACCTGAAGATCGGCGACCTCGACCAGGGTGCGCCGGAACTGCGCCCCGACTCGCGCTACAACCAGGACAACAACTTCATCATCAGCAACTATTCGACCAGTTCCGACGTGCTGGTGATCATGGTCAAGACCCCACCGGAAAGCTGCTCGATCCACTCGACCATGGCGCCGATCGACGAGCTGATGTGGACCATGCAGAACACCCCTGGCGTGCAGTCGGCAATTTCCCTGGTGACCGTGTCCAAGCAGGTGATCAAGGGCATGAACGAGGGCAGCCTGAAATGGGAAACCCTGTCGCGCAATCCGGACATCCTCAACAACTCCATCGCCCGTGCCGATGGCCTGTACAACGGCGACTGCTCGCTGGCGCCGGTACTGGTGTTCCTCAACGACCACAAGGCCGAAACCCTGGAGCGGGTCACTGCCGTGGCCAAGGCGTTTGCCGACAGCCACAACAAGGAAGGCCTGCAGTTCCTGCTGGCAGCGGGCAACGCCGGGATCGAGGCAGCGACCAACGAGGTGATCAAGTCGGCCGAGCTGACCATTCTGATCCTGGTGTACATCTGTGTGGCGGTGATGTGCCTGATTACCTTCCGCTCGTTTGCCGCCACCCTGTGCATCGTCCTGCCGCTGGTGCTGACCTCGGTGCTGGGTAACGCGCTGATGGCCTACATGGGCATCGGCGTCAAGGTGGCGACCTTGCCGGTGGTGGCGCTGGGTGTGGGCATTGGCGTGGACTATGGCATCTACATCTACAGCCGGCTGGAAAGCTTCCTGCGCGCCGGGTTGCCGTTGCAGGAGGCTTATTACGAGACCCTGCGCTCGACTGGCAAGGCGGTGCTGTTCACCGGCTTGTGCCTGGCCATCGGCGTGTGCACCTGGATCTTCTCGGCAATCAAGTTCCAGGCGGACATGGGGCTGATGCTGACCTTCATGCTGCTGTGGAACATGTTTGGCGCGCTGTGGCTGCTGCCGGCGCTGGCGCGGTTCCTGATCAAGCCGGAGAAGATGGCGGGCAAGGAGGGCGGGTCGATTTTCGCCCATTGAATTGCAGGGGGCCGCTTTGCGGCCCATTCGCAGCACAAGGCTGCTCCCACAAGGGGGACTGCGAATCTTCTGTAGGAGCAGCCTTGTGCTGCGAATGGGCTGCAAAGCAGCCCCAGGGCTATAATGCCGGCTCATTTCAGATTGGTACCCCCATGTCCCCCCTCGCTACCGCCCTGCAGTCCTGCGACATGCTCCTGATCGACGGCCTGCACGCCTTCGACTTCACCTCCAATGAATCCGGCCTCACCATCGAATGCATGGACGGCCGCCAGCTCCGCCGCTGGTCGTTCACCCCCGAGCAAATCACCGCCGCTATCGCCAGCGGTGATGAATGGCAGCTCGACGATGCCAACGGCGCGCATCGGCTAGTCTGTATGAGTGCCTTTCGCGCCCCGGATGATGACGAAGATGAACCGGACCTGGACGAGCCTGCTGACCGCTAGCCTGATGAGCCTGACCCTCCACGCCCACGCCGCCACCTTGCTGGTGGGCAGTTACACCGATGGCGCCAGCCAGGGCATCTACCGCTATCAGTTCGACGAAAAGACCGGCCATATCGACCCTGCCCCCCAGCAGGTGGTGAAGAGTGTCAGCCCTTCGTGGCTGGTATTGTCGGCCGATCAACGCCAGCTATTCGCGGTCAACGAAACCCCGAACGGCCATGCCAGCAGTTTCAGCGTCAGTGCAAAAGGCGAGATCAAGCTCCTCAACCAGGTGGCCAGCCAAGGTGATGAGCCGACCCACGCCAGCCTCAGCCAGGACCAGCGTTATCTGTTCGTGGCCAACTACGCGGTCAAGCCCGACCCCGGCGGCAGCCTGGTGGTTGTCCCGGTGGCCAAGGACGGCAAGCTCAAGCCGGTAGTGCAACAGGCCCGGCACAAGGCGAGCGGGGTCAACCCCGAGCGCCAGGCCGGCGCCCATGTGCATTCGCTGGTGCTGTCACCGGATGGCCAACACCTGTATGCCAGCGATCTGGGTGCCGACAAGGTGTTCATCTACCGTTACGATGGTGCCAGCGCAGACCACCCACTGACACCGGCAATACCCGCGTCGGTGGGCCTGCCGCCGGGCAGCGGGCCGCGACATCTGTTGTTCGACGCCAGGGGCCGGCATGCCTACCTGACCCTGGAGATGAGTGCCGAAGTGGTGATGTTCGATGTGCAGGAGGGCAACCTGGTCGAACGCCAGCGCCTGCCCCTGACCGAGAGCAAGGAAGCCGCGGCGAAAGCGGCAGGTGGCTTGCACCTGTCGGCAGACGGTCGCTTCCTGTATGTGAGCAACCGTGGTACGGCCAACGAGATCGTGGCATTCAGCGTGGGCAAGCAGGACGGCCAACTGGCACTCCTGCAGCGCCGTTCGGTGGAGGGGGATCATCCCCGCGAGTTCGCCCTCGACCCGAGTGACAACTTCCTGCTGGTGGCCAACCAGAAGAGCAACCAGATCGTGGTGATACGCCGCGATCCGCGCAGCGGCAAGCTGTTGGAGACGGTGCAGACGCTGAAGCAGGATGCACCGTCGGACCTGAAGTTCATCGAGTGATATCGATCGGCGTGATAATCGATACTGCCGCAATGAATTTTTGCCTGCGGCTTCGGCGGCGTAAGTTTGACCCAAGGCCCAGAAGGGCCAACGTCAAACCACCGCCGTCGAGGTCAGCCCAGATGAACTTCAATCTCTTCCCGGTCATTGCTGCATCCGCCATTTCCGCTTCGGTCGTATTGCCGACGCATGCCCATGCCGACAGCAGCGGCAAGGCGTCTGCGACCCACAGCTACACCGAGCAGTACCTGCGCCAGAGCGCCAATTTTCATGCGGCATTGAGTGGTAAGCACCACCATTGAACCTGACTCGGTCCCCTGTAGGAGCGGCCTTGTGTCGCGATAGGGCCGCAGAGCGGCCCCGGCAATTTCTGCTGTGACGCAAAAACCTGGGGCCGCTGCGCGCCCCTATCGCGACACAAGGCCGCTCCTACAAGGGATCGCGCGAAGCTACCTGGCCATGACTGCCCTGAACAGCTCCGAAGCCAACCACCCCTCCAGCCAGCTCCGCACCCGCGGATAAGCCGCCTCGGCGAACCACTGCGGTTCGACCCCGGCAAACTGGCGCATCAGGGGCAGCAACGCGGCATCGGCAATGCTCGGGTGTGTGGCCAGCAAGTAGGGCCTGCCTGCCAGCAGGCCTTCGAGCTCCGCCAGCCACGCTTCGGCCTGCTGGCGGTAATGCTCGCGGGTATGCTCGGGGTAGCGTTCGGCATACTTGTACAGGTTGACCTGCGCCTTGAACGTGCTGTCGTTGCGCGCAATCAGTGTTTCAGCATGCTGCGCTGCCACAGGGTCGGCCTTTAGCTGCCAGTCCTGCGGGTCGTTTTGCGCCAGCGCCCAGCGCATGATGTCCAGGCTTTCTTCAAGCACCCCGGCACCGGTATCCAGTACCGGCACCGTGCCCTTGGGTGACAAGGCCAGCAGTTCTGCCGGCTTGTTTTTCATCGCCACCTCGCGAATCTCCACCTCGCACCCCGCATAGCGCAGGGCCAGGCGCGCGCGCATGGCCCAAGGGCAGCGGCGGAACGAGTAGAGGATCACCCGCACACCTCCACATCACTCAGGCCATTGCCTTGGCGGCGCACCTGGATCTGCACCGGGATGCGTTCGTGCATTTCCTGCACGTGGGAAATCACCGCGACCTTGCGGCCCTGGGCCTGCAAGCCGTCGAGGGCATCCATGGCCAGCTGCAGCGACTCGGGGTCGAGGCTGCCGAAGCCTTCGTCGATGAACAGCGATTCGATGCGCAGCGTGCTGGAGGCCATCGAGGCCAGGCCCAAGGCCAGGGCCAGCGACACCAGGAAGGTTTCCCCGCCAGACAGCGAGTGCACCGAACGCAGTTCGTCACCCATCTCGGTGTCCAGCACCAGCAGGCCGAGGGCGCTGCCGCCGCGCTTGAGGCGGTAGCGGCGGGCCAGCTGGCGCAGTTGGGTGTTGGCGTGGTGCAACAGCAGGTCGAGGTTGTAGCCCTGGGCGATCTTGCGGAACACATCACCCGAGGCCGAACCGATCAGGGCATTCAGGCGAGCCCAGCGTTGCCACTGCTGGTGGGCCTGTTCGATTTCCGCTGCCAGCGCCTGGTGCGCCTGTTGGCGACGCTGGTCATCGGCCTGCTGTGCACGCAGTTCGGCGCATTGCTGCTCATGCCCGGCCAGGCGCTCGCGCAATTCGGCAAGGGCCTGTTCCAAGGCATCGGCCGAGGTGTCCACGGTCATTTGCGCGGCATGTTGCTGCAGGCGTTGTTCACGTTCCTGCAACAGCACGCGGCCTTGTTCGATGGCCTTTTCGGCGCCTTGCAGACGCTGGCGCAGTTCGTTGACCTGCGTGTCCTCCATGGCCAGCAGGCGATCCAGGCCGGCGTCGTCCAGTTCCGGGTGCTCACCGCGCCACTGGGCGATCTGGCCCTGCAGCTGCTGACACTCGGCGGCCAGCGCTTGCTGCTGCTGGGTGTTGGCCTTGAGTTCGCTGGCCAGTTGCACGCCCTGGGTGCGCAGGTCTTGCAGGCGCTGGGCAGTGTCGGCGTCGAGGGCGCGGGCCTGCTCCAGCGCGGCGTCCATGTGCTGTTGCCAGGCCTCGGCGCTGGCGTGCTCGCCAAGCAGTCCGCCGAGCGAAGCCTGGGCCTGCTGGCGCTGCTCGTCGAGGGCGGCAAGTTTCTGCTGCAGCTGCTGTTGGGTCTGCACGCGCGCCTGCTGCTGGTCGCGCAGCTTGTCCAGCTGGGCCTGGCGGGCTTGCTGTTCTTCCTGCTCGTCCTTGCGCTGTTCCAGTTGCTGCAGGCGTTGGGCGATCTGCTGGTCCAGGGCGAGGAAGGCATTGGCCGGGTCGTCGTTCAAGGCTTTGAGGGCCTCTTCGGGCAACACGCCGGCCAGGTCGTCAAGGCCTTGCTGCAACTGCTGCTCGTCGCTGGCCAGGGCCTGGTGCTGTTGCTCCAGGTGGCGCTGGGCCTGCTGCTGGGCCTGTTGGGCGGCCTGCAGTTGCTGGTTGAGACGGGCTGCATCCTTTTGCAGGGCGAGCAGGGCGCTCTGGCGTTTCTCGTCCTTGCTGATTTCTTCTTCCAGGCGCTGCAGCTGGCTGTCGAGCCAGGCACTGCGGGCCTTGTCATCCTGCGGCGCCAAGGCTGGCCACAAGCTGTGCGCCTGCACCTGGGCCACCAGCGGTTGCAACTGTTCGCCCAGTTGCTGTTGTTGCTGCTGGTAATCCTTGAGCTGGGCGTTGACCACTCCCAGCTGGGTGCGCAGTTCCACCAGCTTGCCGTTGAGGGTTTCGACCTGCTTCTGCGCGGCGTCTTCCTCGGCCTGGTCATGGCGACCCAGGCTTTGCAGCAGCGCTTCAGGCTGGTGGAACGGGTGCTCGGCGCTGCCGCATACCGGGCATGGCTCACCGTCGCGCAATTGGCCGCGCAATTCTTCGACGCTGGTGTTACGTGCCAGGCGCTGGCGCTCCAGCAACTGGCGGGTGAGGTTGAGCGCTTGCTCGGCGGCTTCCAGCTCGGCCTTGGCGGCGGTGCCTTCGCCAATCAGCTGCTGGCGCTGCTGCATGGCCTGCTGCTGACGCACGCGCACGGCCTCCAGCTGCTGGCGCAGTTCCAGTTCACGGCCATGCAGGCGTGACAGTTCTTCCACGGCGCGTTGCTGCTTGCGGTTGTCCTGCAACATGCCACCCAGCAGGTCGATCTGTTCTGCCAAGGCCTGGGGTTCGGCCTTGGCTTCGCGGAACAGCAGCTCGAATGCATCGCGCTCGGCCTGCAAGTGTGCATTGGCCTGGCTGGCCTGGGCCTGCAGGCCGGGCAGCTCCTCACGGCCCTTGGCCAGGCGGCCACCGATCAGCATCACTTGCTTCAGTTGTGGCAGGTAGGCGTGCCAGGCATTGGCCAGGCCCGCAAGGTGCTGGCTGTCGGCGAGCGCGGCGTCGATCTGCGCCAGTTGCTGCAGGCTGCGCTGCTGGTTGTCTTCCAGTTGCTGCAAGTGCTGCTGGCCTTCGGCTACCTGCAGCTCGGCCTGCTCACTGGCGCTGCGCTGTGTTGCCAGCTCCTGCTCCAGGCGGGCCAGGTTGTCCTGGGCGGCAAAGGCCTGGCGCAGGCGAGGGGCGTTCTCGCTGTGTTGCACCTGGCTATCGGCAAGCGCCTGGCGCGCAGCGTCCAGCGCCTGTTCGAGCTCGCCGGTGCGCACTTGCAGTTCGGCTTGCTGCTGCTGTTGCTCGCTGATCTTCGCTGCCACCGGCGCCAGTTGTGCGGCCAGTGTCTGCTGGCGGTGGAACTGGTGGCGCTGCGGGGCCAGGCGCTCCAGGCGCACGAGGTCCAGGCGCTGGTCAGCCAGTTGCTGCCAGTCTTGTTCGGCAGCCTGCAGTGCGACGCCGGCCTCGGCGTGCTGGGCCTGCAGCTGGCGCTGCTCGTTCAGCCAGTTGCGTTGCTGTTCCAGCTGGCGCTCGCCGGCCTGGTCGGCCTTGAATTGCAGTTGCGCCTGCTCCAGGCGCTGGTCGAGCTCGGCGCGGGCTTCGGCGGCCATCGGCAGCAGATGGCTGGCACGGTCCTTCAGGGCATTGTGGGCCTCGCCGGCTTCGCGCGCCTTGCTGAAGGCGCGCTGGCCCAGGCGGGTGTAGATGGCGGTGTTGGTGAGCTTTTCCAGCAGCTCGCTGCGCTCTTTGTCGTCGGCCTTGAGGAAGGCGCCAAATTCGCTCTGGGCCAGCATCACCGCGCGGGTGAACTGTTCGAAGTTCAGGCCCAGGCGGGCTTCGACCAGTTGCTTGTATTCGTTCTTGCCGCTGCCCAGTACCTGCTCGCTGTCCAGGTCGTAGAAACTCTGGCGGCTGTGCTGCAGCTTGCCGTTGGCCTTGTCGCGGGCGCGGTTGGCTTCCCAGCGGGCGCGGTAGCGGCGGCCATCGATGCCGACGAAATCGACTTCGGCAAAGCCGCTGCCGGTACCGCGGCGCAGCAGATTGCGTGGGTCGGAGGTAGGGATTTCACCGTCGGCATCCGGCACCTTGGCCTCGCGGCCAATGTCGTTCAGCCGTGGCACGGTGCCAAACAACGCCAGGCACAGGGCGTCGAGCAGGGTACTTTTGCCCGCCCCCGTAGGCCCGGTGATGGCGAACAGGCCGGCGCTGGCCAGCGGTTCGGCGGTGAAATCGATGTCGACCGGGCCGGCCAGGGAGGCCAGGTTCTTCAGGCGGATGGCAAGAATCTTCATGGCTGTTCCTCTTCCTGCTGCACGTCCTGCAGCAGCAGGGCGAAGTCGGCCAGCGCCTGTTCGTCGGCGGGGTTGCCATAGGCCTGCTCCCAGGCGCGGCTGAACAGGTCTTGCGGGGTCATCTGGGCCAGTTCGACAAAGGCCAGGTCATCGTCTTCGGTGTTGTTGCGGCCGGCGTATTCGGCGCTGATGCGGATCAAGCGCACGGCCTTGCCTTGCAGTGCGGTTTCGATCTGCTGGCGCAGGTCGGGTTGCGGCTCGTCCAGTATCACCCGCACCTCCAGCCAGGGCTGGCGGTTGGGGTCTTCGAGCAGGTCGATCACTGGCAGGTCGGCCAACTGCTCCAGCAGTTCGCCCAGTGGTGCCGGGCCGACCCGCTGCAGGGCCACGGCGCGCGGCACCGGGCGCGGTTCGACGCTGACCAGGCCGGTGCCGTCCAGCTCCACTTCCAGTACCTGGTGCGGGTAGTTGATTTCGGCGAACGACAGCGGGATCGGCGAGCCGCTGTAGCGGATGCGTTCTTCGCGGTTGACCTTCTGCGGCTTGTGCAGATGGCCCAGGGCGACGTAGCTGATGGCCTTGTCGAACAGCTTGGCCGGTAGCGCCTCGGCGTTGCCGATGATCAGGCTGCGCTCGGAGTCCTCCGACACTGCGCCACCGGCCATGTGCGCGTGGCTGATGGCGATCAGCGCCTGGTCCTTCTTGCGCTTCTTTTGCGCGGCGGCGATCAGCTGCTGGTGCACCTGGGTGATGCCTTGCAGGTAATCGTCGCCCAATTGCGGGCCAGTCACCTCGGCCGGGCGCAGGAAGGGCAGGGCCAGGCACCAGGCGGCGACCTTGCCCCGGCCGTTGGTCAGCGGAATCAGCAGGCGCTCGGCATCCAGCTGGCCCTCGTCCAGCCAGTGCACACGGCCCAGGGCATGGGTGCGCAGACGCCGCATCAGCGCCGCGGGCAGCTCGATGCGCGAGCCGGAGTCGTGGTTGCCGGCGATCATCACAATGTCCAGCTTCGGCTGTTGTTCGTGGGCCTGGACGATGAAGTCGTAGAGACGTTCCTGGGCTTTGACCGGCGGGTTGACCGTGTCGAAGATATCGCCGGCGATCAGCAGCGCATCCGGCTGGCGCAGGCGCAGCTGGCCGAGCAGCCAGTCGAGGAAGCAGGCGTGTTCGAAGTCGCGTTCCTGGCCGTGCAGGCTTTGGCCCAGGTGCCAGTCGGAGGTATGAAACAGACGCATGGATGACCTGTTGGTGTCGAGTCGAGCAAGCGGGGAAAGGGCGGTATGGTAACCCAAGCATGGGGCCGCTGTGCGGCCCAATCGCCGGCAAGCCAGCTCCCAAAGGTACTGCACAAAGCTCAAGGACAGTGCAGAACCGGTGGGAGCTGGCTTGCCGGCGATTGGGCCGCACAGCGGCCCCATGCTTGGGTTACCATACCGCCCTTTCC
>NZ_JAFGYI010000006.1:0-164626 GCF_017490905.1 Pseudomonas sp. 32_A
CCACAGGTACTGCGCAGCCCTGAAGAGCAGTGCGGTCCCCGTGGGAGCGGGCAAGCCCGCGAATAGGCCGGCAAAGCCAACCTCACCCTCATTGCCTACACTGTCCCTGATTGCCTCTGATTTCCTCAGGAGCCACCATGGACGATTCCAGCCAGGGCAAGCCCCCGACCTTCTGGCAGATGCTGCACAGCATCCTCGCTGCAGCCTTCGGCGTGCAAAGCGGCAAGAACCGCGCCCGCGACTTCACCCACGGCAAGGCCAGCCATTTCATTGCGCTGGGGACGCTGTTCACCCTGATATTCATTGCCGTGCTGATCGGCCTGGTGCAATTGGCCCTGCACCTTGCTCGCTAGCCTGTGCCGACCCCTTCGCGGCTAAAGCCGCTCCCACAGGGACACCACAGTGCTCAAGGCCTGTGCAGTACCTGTGGGAGCGGCTTCAGCCGCGAAAGGGCCAGCACAGGTAAAGCAAAAACGCCTGCAGGATTCCCTCCCGCAGGCGCTCAGGCTGCATCATGGTCTTGAATACAAGTCTACTGGTGGCTGACCCAATACACGGCAGTGACCACCACCAGGACGATCAGGCAGAGGATCGCCCAGGCATCGACGCTGCTGTCAGCTTTGCGGACCTTGGTTGAGTTTCCCATTGCATTGCCTCTTGTAGTGGTTATGGGAATGCACTTCACCACCAGCAGTTAAGACGAGCAATGCCCTTCTCTCAAGCAGGGTCTTTCAATAATTGATCGGTGATGTCAGAAATGGGTACTGGTAGTCGGGCGGCCGTCCTTCGGCACTGTAATGCTGGAAATCGATGCCGTAGTCGGGCTGTTCCAGCAGTTTCAGCCAATGGGTTGCCTTGGCCTGGTCGATCGGTTGCAACACCGGCACGCGATGCTCGCGCACGCCATCGCGGTTCACCGCCAGCCCCAGGGCATCATCGTGCAGCATCACCATGGCCCAGCCGCCGAGGGTGAAATGCCCGCCCATCAGCGCGCTAAGGCGCCCGTCGATACGTGCGTGCAGAGCCTCGGGCGAGCTGTTGATGGCGCTGAACAGCACATCGCGCCCCGGCTTGCGCCCCGCCTCCTCGAACGCCTGCATGGCACCAAAGGCCATTTCGTCATTGGCCGACCACACCAGACGGGTGGCCGGGTAACGCTCCAGCAGTTGTTGCGCCTGCTCGTAGGCGCGCTGACGGCTCCAGCCGCCATACACCACCTGGCGCAAGCGCACCTGAGGGAAGTCGGCCAGGGCCCGACGCATGCCTTCCTCGCGCAGCTGCGAGGCCGGAGTGGTCTTGACCCCGGCAAACGCCAGCAAGTCTACCGGCCCGCTGTCACGGGGCAATTGCGCGACCATCTGGTGCAACATCTGGAAGCCCGCCTGCTCGTCGTTGGCCGTCAAGGTGCCCAGCAGCTCGGCATACTTGTCGGGCTGGGCCTCGATGCTGCGGGCCTGGCTGGCAGTCAGGCCGTTGTTGACCAGGAACAGCTTGACCCCGCTGCCGCGCGACAGCCGCAGGATCTCCGGCGCCACGTACTGCTCATTGACCACTACCAGGTAATCCGGGCGCTGCGCCCCGCCCAGGATCGCCCTGGCCTGGGTCAGCGCCAGGTCGGCGCGGCGTTCGCTGTATTCAACGCGCAGGGTCATGCCCAGCTCGTTCGCGGCGGCCTGCATGAAACGCGTATAACTGGTCCAGAACGCCTCGGTGGATAGCCCCGGGTTGAGGAAAACCACCGAAGCCGGTTGTGCGCTTGCCGCCAGCGGCAAGGCAAGACACAAGCTTTGGCACAACGCCTTGAGCATGGGCTGACATCCCTGCAAAGCAAACATCGGATTATAAACGCCAGGCCACACCCAGCGCACAAATGGCAGTCAGTCTCACATAGTCCATTTGGTTCTTTTCATATGCAAAAACATCACTTTAGCGCATAAACGCAACCTGCTATCGTTCCCCGGCTCCGAAGCGGAGTGCGCGGCCGTGCGCGCGAATAGCTGCATGCCTGAGACAGGACTTTTATGTACGTATACGACGAGTACGATCAGCGGATCATCGAGGACCGCGTCAAGCAGTTCCGTGATCAGACCCGCCGCTATCTGGCCGGTGAGCTGAGCGAAGAAGAATTCCGCCCTCTGCGCCTGCAGAACGGCCTTTACATCCAACGTTTCGCACCGATGCTGCGCGTCGCCGTGCCGTACGGCCAGCTTAACGCCACCCAGGTCCGCACCCTGGCCAGGATCGCCCGCGACTACGACAAGGGCTACGCCCACATCTCCACCCGCCAGAACGTGCAGTACAACTGGCCGGCCCTGGAAGACATCCCGGACATCCTCGCCGAGCTGGCCACCGTGCAGATGCACGCGATCCAGACCAGCGGCAACTGCCTGCGCAACACCACCACCGACCAGTTCGCCGGTGTGGCCGCAGACGAAATCGTCGACCCGCGCCCGTGGTGCGAAATCGTCCGCCAGTGGACTACCTTCCACCCGGAATTCGCCTACCTGCCGCGCAAGTTCAAGATTGCCATCAACGGCTCGCAGGAAGACCGCGCCGCCATCGAAGTGCATGACATCGGCCTGGAGCCGGTGCGCAATGCCGCTGGCGAGCTGGGCTTCCGTGTGCTGGTCGGCGGCGGCCTGGGCCGTACTCCGGTGGTGGGCTCGTTCATCAACGAGTTCCTGCCGTGGCAGGACCTGATCAGCTACCTCGACGCCATCCTGCGCGTGTACAACCGTTACGGTCGCCGTGACAACAAGTACAAGGCGCGCATCAAGATCCTGGTCAAGGCCCTTACCCCGGAAGTGTTCGCCGAAAAGGTCGAGGCCGAAATGGTCCACCTGCGTGGCGGCAGCACTACCCTGACCGAAGCCGAAGTACAACGCGTATCGCGCCACTTCGTCGACCCCGAGTACCTGGCGCTCGACAATGTCGACTACAGCGCTCTGGATGCCGAAAACCCGGGCTTCGCCCGCTGGCGCTCGCGCAACACCCGCGCCCACAAGCGCCCTGGCTACGTGGCCGTGACCCTGTCGCTGAAGCCGACCGGCGTTGCCCCTGGCGACGTGACCGACAAGCAGCTGGACGCCGTGGCCGACCTGGCCGAGCGCTACAGCTTCGGCTTCCTGCGCACCTCGCACGAGCAGAACATCATCCTCGCCGACGTGGAGCAGCGTCAACTACACGCCCTGTGGCTGGAACTGCGCGAAGGCGGCTTCGCCACCCCGAACATCGGCCTGCTGACCGACATCATCTGCTGCCCGGGCGGTGACTACTGCTCGCTGGCCAACGCCAAGTCGATCCCGATCGCCGAATCCATCCAGCGCCGCTTCGACGACCTGGACTACCTGTTCGACATCGGCGAAATCGACCTGAACATCTCCGGCTGCATGAACGCCTGCGGCCACCACCACGTGGGCCACATCGGCATCCTCGGCGTGGACAAGAAGGGCGAAGAGTTCTACCAGGTGTCGCTGGGTGGCAACGCCGCGCGTGGCGCGAGCCTGGGCAAGATCCTCGGCCCGTCGTTCGCCCAGGATGACATGGCCGATGTGATCGAGAAGCTGATCGCCGTGTACGTCGAGCAACGTACCGAGGAAGAGCGTTTCATCGACACCTACCAGCGTATCGGCATCGACCCCTTCAAGGAACGCGTCTATGCAGCGAATCATTAAAAACAACCAGATCGTCGACGAAACCTGGCACCTGCTGCCCAAGGAAACCTCGTTTGACGAGCTGACCAACTGCGACGACTACATCGTCCCGCTACAGATGTGGCGCGACCATGCCCACGCGCTCAAAGCCCGCGACGGCGGCCTGGGCATCTGGCTGGACAGTGACGAAGAAGCCGAAGAAATCGGCGAAGACGTGCAGCACTTCCAGGTCATCGCCCTGAACTTCCCGGCCTTCACCGACGGGCGCAACTACTCCAATGCGCGCTTGTTGCGTGACCGCTACAAGTTCAAGGGCGAGCTGCGCGCCATTGGCGACGTACTGCGCGACCAGCTGTTCTTCATGGCCCGTTGCGGCTTCGACGCGTTCGCCATCCGTGCCGACAAGGACCCGGAAGACGCGCTGCAAAGCCTGAAGGACTTCTCGGTGACCTACCAGGCCGCCACCGACGAGCCGCTGCCGCTGTTCCGCCGCCGCTGATCGTCATGCTGTGCCTGACGGCCCGCCTTCATGGCGGGCCGTTGCGTTTTCGGGTCAAAATTCAAGTTCGCTGATGGCGCGCCGACATCACGTACGAACGTACCAGAAAACGCAGGGAGCGTGAATGAATCCGATTACACCGATCATACGCACGACGCAGACCTACATGCCTGCCGCTACCGCACCTCCAGGCATTGCCATAAAAGCCGCAGAATCCACAGCTGCGAGCAACGAGGTCAGCATTGGCAAGTCGCCGCCCAGCGCCGACATTGGCATCTACAACGCCAAAGGCACCCTCGGCAATGGGCAGGTTCGCCACATCTGGGAGCACAACGGCATCGACAAGCTGAGCCTGAACATGTACAGCGCGATTCAGGCCTCTTCCACCGCTTCCCGGTTCCAGGGCCTGGGCGCAGCGTTGCTGGAACAACTGGCAGCCAACGGCGGGCAACGTATCGCCCAGTCAGGCCTGGCAGTTGACAGCGGTACGGCAACCGAGCCCCTGCTGCTTGGCCTGCAACAGGCCAGGCTGCGCGAGTTCGCCACCGACCGCGTGACCTTCACCCTGAACACCGCGTCCGGCGCGACCGTTTCACTGGGGCTGTTCAACAGCGACAGGGGCCTGGCGGTAGATGCCGAGGTGCTCGGTGGCGACCTGACAGCCAGTGAACTAAAAGGCCTGGCGATGATGGCGGACAGCTTCCAGACCGCCGTCAACGGCCTTGCTCAAGAACCTCCGAGCCTGAAGCTCGGCGCGCTGGTGAAGCTCGACCCCGCGCTTTTCACCGGCCTGCAATTCGAAGCACAACTGCAAACCGCAGGCGGCGCTCAGCAGACCTTTGCCCTGCAGATGGATGAGCATACGCGCAGCCTTGAACTCCAGGGACCGTCCGGCAATGTGAAGATGAACTTCGACACCCAGGGCGGCACCTTGCTCGGCAGCGAGACGCAACGACAGGCAGCAGTGTCGAACTACCTGACCCAGTTCGATGCTGCACAGCAACGCGGAAACGGCGATGAACAGCTGATGACGCTGTTCAAGGATGCTTTCCGCCAACTCAATAGCGTCGACGACGCCGCCCTGCGCCCGGCGGGTCATGACACCTGGTCAAGCAGGACCAGCCGCCTGCTGCTGAGTGGCATGGCCGACTTCAATGCTTCGCTCACCACACCCGAGAAGCGAACCAACCCCATGCGGCGGGAGGAAGTAGACAGCTTCACTTACAACGTTTCACAAACCACCACCCGCAAGGGCGGAGCAGCCAACCTGAGCTTGCAACAGGACCAGCAGAGCGCGCTGAAGGCCTCCTGGCACGAGAGCCTCAACCCTTGGGTAGAGCTGCAACTAAGCCTCGACAGCAAATCGCAGGACTACCGTTACCATGAGGTGGATGACGAAGCCAGCAGCTCGACCCGCATAGGCTTTGTCAACAACGTCCTGGTCGAGGCCACTGCTACGCAACAGGCCAGCCAGCGGGAGCGTGTACGCACTTACCAGCAAGCCGAACTGCAGTCCGATGTCACCACCTCTGCCTCGGCCGAACAGTCACGCGACCTGCTGGACATGCTCGAAAAACTTCTGGCCCAGGACCGGCAGGCGCGGCGACTTGGCCTCGCCTCGAGTCTGGAGCAACAGGTCCAGTCGCTGCGAGGCCTGTGGTTGCTGCAGTCCAACCCGTCGCTGATCGACGACTGATCATTGCATCTGCCTGCCCCTATCGCCCTTCAATGGGCGCTTGGGGCAGATTGGGTGGCTCACGATCACGACCGAGCTGCCTATTGTTGACTGCGGATCAAAGGACCTTGGCCCCGCCGCCCCTTAATCTATCCCCGCCAAACCCGCACACTGCTGCCACACGAACGTACCGAGCGTCCCGCCTCGGTTCCGTTCACCTCTCTCAAGCAGCAGGAGCAGATCCATGAGCATTCCATCCTTCGGCCTCGGCACCTTCCGACTCACCGGCCAAGCCGTCATCGATTCGGTCAAGTCCGCCCTGGAACTGGGCTACCGGGTCATCGACACCGCACAGATCTACCAGAACGAAGCCGACGTCGGCCAGGCCATCGCCGAAAGCGGCGTACCGCGCAGCGAGCTGTTCATCACCACCAAGATCTGGGTCGAGAACTACGCCGCCGACAAGCTGATCGCCAGCCTGCGCGACAGCCTGCAGAAACTGCGTACCGACTACGTCGACCTGCTGCTGATCCACTGGCCAGCCCCAGGCAACGGCGTTGAACTGCCCGAGTACATGGCCGCCCTGGCCGAAGCCAAGAAACTGGGCCTGACGCGCCAGATCGGTGTGTCCAACTTCAACATCGAACTGACCCGCCAGGCCATCGAAGTGGTCGGCAAAGGCGAAATCGCAACCAACCAGATCGAACTCAGCCCGTACCTGCAGAACGTCAAGCTGACAGCGTTCCTCAAGGAGCAAGGCATCACCGTCACCTCGTACATGACCCTGGCCTACGGCAAGGTGCTGAAAGACCCAGTACTGGCCGACATCGCCGCCAAGCACAAGGCCACCGTCGCCCAGGTTGCCCTGGCCTGGGCCCTACAGCTGGGATACGCGGTGATCCCGTCGTCGACCAAGCGCGAAAACCTGGCCAGCAACCTGCTCGCCCGTGACCTGAAGCTGGACGCCGACGACATGGCACGCATCGCCAAGCTCGAGCGCAATGGCCGCGAAGTCAGCCCTGACGGCCTGGCGCCAATCTGGGACTGAAGCCATGACCACGCCCCTTGAACGCCTGACGGCTGGCGGCTTCAGCATCGGCCTGGAAGCGCCGCTGGACCACGACTGGACGCCCGCCGGCGACCAGGCGCGGCGCCGCGACGGCCGCCAGTTCGGCGAGCCGGACCTGGCCCGCCACGCAGAACTGGCACAACTGGCCGACCGCCTGGGCTACCGCGCCCTGTGGGTTCGCGATGTGCCGCTGTACGACCCGTCGTTCGGCGACGCCGCCCAGGTGTTCGAGGTGTTTGCCTACCTCGGCTACCTGGCCGGGGTAACCCGCGACATCCTGCTCGGCACGGCTGCCGTGGTGCTGCCGATTCGCGAACCGCTGCTGACCCTGAAATCGGCCAACAGCGTGCAGCGCCTCAGTGGCAACCGCCTGCTGCTGGGCGTGGCCAGTGGTGACCGGCCGGTGGAGTACCCGCTGTTCGGTCGGGATTTCGAGGGGCGTGGCAACGCATTCCGCGAACAGGTCGCGCTGCTGCGTGATGGTGCCAACGGCCACCTGCCCGAAGGGCTGGCCATGTTACCCGGCACCGCTTCGCCGCTACCATTGCTGGTAGCCGGCCTGGCGCAGCAGAGCCCGGAATGGATCGGCAGCAACCTGGACGGCTGCCTGGCCTACCCCGGCACACCGGAAGACCACCGACACCGGGTCGCCGCCTGGCGCGCGGTGGCGGGCAACAAGCCCTACAGCAGCTTCATCCACCTGGACCTGGCGGACAACCCCGACGAACCGCTGCAACGCTGGCGCTTCGGTTTCCGCGGCGGGCGCAAGGCGCTGGTGGCCGAGCTGGGCGCCCTGCGCGCGGCGGGCGTCGACCATATCGGCCTGCACCTGCGGCGTAACGTGCGACCGCTGGACGAAACCCTGCACGAAATCGCCGAATACGTACTGCCACAGTTCCATGAGACACCAGTCAAACTGACGGAGGCCACCCCATGCCCATTGACCGAGTTGGCCGCGCCGGAGCACGCGCAATGAACGCCGGACGCGTCCTGTTTGCCCTGGCCATCGGCGCCTTCGGCATCGGCACCACCGAGTTCACCCCGATGGGCCTGCTGCCGGTGATCGCCCAAGGGGTTGATGTCAGTATCCCCAGCGCCGGCATGCTGATTACCGCCTATGCCATCGGAGTGATGGTCGGTGCGCCGATCATGACCCTGCTGTTCAGCCGTTTCGGCAAACGCGCCGCGCTAATGGCGCTGATGGCCATCTTCACCCTCGGCAACCTGCTGTCGGCGCTGTCACCGGACTACTACACCCTGCTCGCCTCACGCCTGGTCACCAGCCTCAACCACGGCGCGTTCTTCGGCCTGGGCGCGGTAGTGGCTGCCAGTGTGGTGCCCAAGGAGAAACAGGCCAGTGCCGTGGCCACCATGTTCATGGGCCTGACCATCGCCAACATCGGCGGTGTGCCGGCCGCCACCTGGATCGGCCAGCAGGTCGGCTGGCGCATGGCCTTTGCCGGTACCGCCGTGCTGGGGCTGCTGGCCATGGCCGCGCTGTGGTATGCCCTGCCCAAGGGCGAACGCGGCAGCGTGCCGCACGTGCGCAAGGAGCTGGCGGTCATCGCCCGCCCCAGCGTGCTGCTGGCAATGGCCACCACCGTGCTCGGTGCCGGCGCCATGTTCACCTTGTACACCTATGTCGCACCGGTACTGGCCGAACTGACCGGCGCCTCGGACAGCTTCGTCACCCTCGGCCTGGTGCTGATCGGTGTGGGCTTTACCCTGGGCAACAGCCTGGGTGGCCGCCTGGCCGACTGGTCGCTGGATGGGGCGGCGCGGATCTTCCTCGCGGCACTGGCGGTGATCATGCTGCTGATGCCGCTGGTGCTGGGCAGCCACATCGGCGCCGCCATCGCCTTGCTGGTGTGGGGCATGTTCACCTTCGCCGTGGTACCGCCGCTGCAGATGCGGGTGATGATCGCCGCCATCGAAGCACCGGGGCTGGCCTCGTCGATCAACGTCGGCGCGTTCAACCTGGGCAATGCCGTGGGCGCGGCGCTGGGCGGTGCGGTGATCAGCCTGGACCTGGGCTATGCGGCAGTGCCGATGGCAGGTGGCGTGCTGGCGGCTGCCGGGCTGCTGCTGGTGTGGCTGGGCGGGCGTAGCAAGGCTGCCGGGCAAACCGCAGCCGACGCAGCCTGATAAAGCCCCCCTGTAGGAGCGGCCTTGTGTCGCGATGGGCCGCACAGCGGCCCCAGATTTTCAGCTTCGCAGCATGAATTGCTGGGGCCGCTGGGCGGCCCTGTCGCGACACAAGGCCGCTCCTACACGTGGACCGCGCCTGCCATGGCACCTCAGCATTGTTCCACGCACTGCAATTATGATGTGCCAGGCACACCCATTCTCTGTTCGGCCAGCGGCTACTACTCTCCTACAGGCCAATCGAACTGAGGAGTATCCCGATGTCCCGCCCACCCCTGCCACCCTTCACCCGCGAAAGCGCCATCGAAAAGGTCCGCCTGGCCGAGGATGGCTGGAACGGCCGCGACCCGGCCAAGGTCGCGCTTGCCTATACCATCGACACCGTCTGGCGTAACCGCGCCGAGTTCCCCCGCGGCCGTGCCGAGGTCGAGGCGTTCCTGACCCGTAAATGGAACCATGAACTGGAGTACCGCCTGATCAAGGAGCTGTGGGCCTTCACCGGCAACCGCATTGCCGTGCGCTATGCCTACGAGTACCACGACGACAGCGGTCAGTGGTACCGCGCCTATGGCAACGAGAACTGGGAGTTTGCCGACGACGGGCTGATGCAGAACCGCCACTCGAGCATCAACGAGCACCCTATCAGCGAAGCCGAGCGCAAGTTCCGCTGGCCGTTGGGCCGGCGCCCGGATGATCACCCCGGGCTCAGCGAACTGGGGCTCTGATCAGCCCGGCGGCAGCATGACCCTGACTTCCAGCCCACCACCCGGGCGGTTGGCCAGGGTCACGCTGCCGCCCTGCTCGAGCACGATGGCCCGTGCTGCTGGCAGGCCCAGCCCCACGCCACCGGTATTGCGGTTGCGTGAACCTTCGATACGGTAGAACGGCGCGAATACCTGCTCATGCAGCTCCGGCGCGATACCCGGCCCGCGATCCTGCACGGTAATCTCGATCTGCCTGGCGCTTACCGCCAACACCACCATGGGCTCAAGGCCGTACTTCGCCGCATTGTCGATCAAGTTGACCAGCACACGTTTGATACCCACTGGCCGCCCCGTATACACGCAGCGGCGGGGCCCGCTGAGGCCGACCTCTACCCCTGCATCCTTGAAGTCGTCCACCACGGTCAGCAGCAACTGGCCCAGGTCGAACACGGTGCTCTGTTCCAGCCGCGCGTCATCACGGAAGAACCCCAACGCCGCATCGACCATCGCCTGCATCTCGTCGACATCCTTGAATAGCTTGGCCTGTAGCTGGGCATCGTCGATGAATTCGGCGCGCAAGCGCATGCGCGTCAGCGGTGCCCGCAAGTCGTGGGAAATGGCCGCAAGCATCTGGGTACGGTCGTTGAGAAAATGTTTGAGCTGCGCCTGGGTGGCATTGAACGCGAGAATGGCCTGGCGCAGGTCGTGCGGGCCGACCACCGGAATGGGTGGGGCATTGAAGTCCTTGCCAAAACGCCGCGCACCTTCGGCAAAGCGCTCCAGCGGCTTGGCCAGGTAGCGCGTGGCCAGCAGCGCGACGACAAGGCTGGAAACCAGCATCAGCCCGAGGATGATCAGGTTGCGCGGCAGTTCATCCAGGCCCCAGCTACGGCTGGTGGCACGGAACAGCACCCAGGACTTGTCGCTCAGCTCGATCATCAGCGCATAACCACGTTCAGGTGCGTACTGCGGCATATCGGACGGTTCGAAAGCCTCGATCCTGGCGTCCGGGCGCTTGAGCAGTGCGCGCAGGATAGGCGTGCCCTGGCTGAACTCGGCATCGACCAGCGCCGGCACGCCCGCTTCGTCATGGCGGTGCAACCATCGCACGGAGTATGAGCCGTCGCCCGCCGCACTGGCGATGTTGGCACGCTGCGCCACAGGCGCGGCGTCGAGGATGCGGGTGACCGCTGCAACCTTCTCGATCACCCCACTCTCCAGCAGTGGTGGCTGCGCCCAGACGCTCAGCAACAGGCTGAACAGCACCTTTAGCAAGAGCAAGAACAGCATCGCCGTCAGAGTGGTCAACGCGATCCAGCGGGCGATGGTGATTCTGGGCCGCGGCAGGGCCTGACGAACCCTGGCCAGCAACTTCATCGCTTCGCGACCGTGGGCGTGAACAGGTAACCGGCGTTGCGCAGGGTACGGATCAGGGGTTCGTTGCCGTTGTCGGTTTCAAGCTTGCGACGCAGCCGGCTCACCTGTACGTCGATGCTGCGGTCATAGGCGTCGTAGGCATCGCCACGGGCCATGTCCAGCAACTGCTGGCGGCTGAGCACCCGCCGTGGATGCTCGGCGAACACCAGCAGCAGCTCGAACTCACCGTTGGACAAGGGGATCATGACGTTGTCCGGCGAACGCAGTTCGCGCCGCACCACATCCAGCCGCCACCCGGCAAACTCCAGGGTCGCGCAGGCATGGCCCGCCGTGCCACCGGGAGTTTCACCGGCACGTCGCAGCACTGCCCTCACCCGGGCCAGCAGTTCACGGGCGGCGAACGGTTTTGTCAGGTAGTCGTCTGCCCCCAGCTCCAGGCCAACCACCCGGTCACTCAACTCGCCCATGGCGGTGAGCATGATCACTGCCACCTTGTGCTCGGCCAGCAAACGCTGGCACAACACCAGGCCACTGTCGCCTGGCAGCATCACATCCAGAATGACCAGGTCCGGCACCCGCCGCTCGACGGCCTGCCAGAGCGCCTTGCCATCCCTGGCCACATCAACCTCGTAGCCATGCTGGCAGAGAAACTTCTGCAGCAGGTCGAGCACCTCGACATCATCGTCGACTATCAGCAAATGGCTCACAAAAGCACCGCAAAACAAGGTTACCAAGCCGTACTTTAAGGCCATCCCCACGCAGCCGTCATATATTTCAACCCGGAAACAAAGTGTCGATGCCGAGACAATCCGGACATTCCCAGGCAAAGAAAACTGCGCAGCATCGCCGCCAGTTCTTGCCAGGAATGCATCCATGTCCCGTTCATCATCCGCCTCCCGCTCAGTGCGCTCTGCCGCGCTGGCCTTGTCGCTGCTTGCGGCGGGAGGCTGCAGCCAACGTGCGCCGGCCACGGCTGCCTGCGGTAATGTCGCCTATCAGGTCAGTGACCCGGCCGAGCCCGCCAACCGTGCCGTGTTCGCTTTCAACCGCAGGGTCGACGACTATCTGCTGGCCCCCGTCGCACGGGGCTACAGCGCGCTGCCCGGTTTTGCCCGACAGGGCATGCACAACTTTGCCAGCAACTTCGGTGAGCCCAAGGTGTTCGTCAACGACCTGCTGCAGGGCAATGGCGAACGGGCGATGACCAGCCTCAGCCGCTTCATCTTCAACACCACCCTGGGTGTGGCAGGGCTGGTCGATGTGTCTGGCAAGATGGGTCTGAGCCAGCATCGCTCGGACTTTGGCCAGACCTTCGGGGTGTGGAACATTGCCGCTGGCCCCATCGTCGAACTGCCACTGCTGGGCACCCACAACCTGCGCGATGCCACTGGCACAGTACTGGGCTTGGCGCTGGACCCGTTTGGCGGCAACAGCGATACCGTCGAAACCATGGGCAACCTAGCCACGGCCGGCGGCATTGTCGATGCACGGGCCGAAGCACTGCCATTGACCGACCTGCTGCGCACCTGGCCTGACTACTACCTTGCGCTGCGCGACTACAACGCGCAGCGGCGCAGCAACCGGGTGGCAGAAGGCAAGGCCGGCGAGCCGGGAGCGTGGCCAGTGGATTGTGCAGGGGGTGCCCGTGAGGAATGATGCCCAAGCCGCCATGCTGCTGTTCAGGCGCCTGGAAGGCGCTGCCCGGCAACCGCTGTTGCTGCACGAACTGGAGGCCCGGGTTTCGGCCGATGGCCGGAGCCTGGTGCTGAGCCGCTATCGCGAACGCTTTACCGCCGACGGCAAGCCTTACCGGCATGAGGCTCATCGCAGCGTACCGATTGCAGCATTGCTGCGCTGGGTGGCGCGGCACGAGCGATGAATCCGAGTGCGGCCGGGTATTAGCAGGGACCTGTGGGAGCGGCTTTAGCCGCGAACACCGGCGCAGCCGGTGCCATGCACCGCGTTGGATTCTTCGCGGGTAAACCCGCTCCCACAGGGCGCGCGGACCGCTTGCAAATGCAATTCTCTACCCAACAGTGCAGCCCAAAGGCCTCGGCAAATTTCCTAAAGGAATTGCGTTTGGGCGTCTGGCCCAAGATGTCCGAAACGCGACAGTAGCTGCCTGTTCGGCGTGAGACAGGCAACCCGGGTACTGACTAACCTGCCCCCGCAATGCCTTGTTCCCTTTCGCCAGAAGAAGATCGCCCATGACGACCTCCACCGCCTCCATGGCCGCCACCACACCTGCCGATCAACCCCAGGGCTTTCTGGTCCGCATCGTCGGCGCCGCCGCATTCGCCCACCTGCTCAATGACCTGATCCAGGCCGTGCTGCCATCCATCTACCCGATGCTCAAGAGCGATTTCACGCTGAGCTTCGCCCAGGTAGGCTGGATCGCCCTCATCTACCAGGTAACCGCATCCCTGCTGCAACCCTGGGTCGGCCTGTACACCGACAAGCACCCGCAACCCTACCTGCTGCCGGCCGGCATGCTGGTGACCCTGGTGGGCATCGCCCTGCTCGCCTTCGCCGGCAGCTATGAAATGCTGCTGGTGGCCGCAGCGGTGGTCGGCGTGGGCTCGGCGACCTTCCACCCAGAAGCCTCGCGAGTGGCCAGGATGGCCTCTGGTGGGCGCTTCGGCACCGCGCAATCGACCTTCCAGGTCGGTGGCAACACCGGCTCGGCCCTCGGCCCGCTGCTGACCGCTGCCATCGTCATACCCTACGGCCAGCCGGCCATCGCCTGGTTCATGCTGGCGGCTGCGCTGGCGGTATTCGTGCTGTTGCGGGTGACCGGCTGGACCGTGCGCCACGGCCAGACCCGGCTCAAGTCCTTCGCCGGCCAGCAGGCCCCCGGCCTGTCGCGTGGCGCCATGTGGCGTGCCGTGGCGGTCATCGCCGTGCTGATGTTCGCCAAGTTCGTCTACATCGCCTCGTTCACCAATTACTTCACCTTCTACCTGATCGAGCATTTCGGCCTGAGCGTGCAGCACAGCCAGTTGTACCTGTTCATATTCCTCGCGGCCGTGGCACTGGGTACCTTTGCCGGTGGCCCGGTGGGTGACCGTATCGGGCGCAAGGCGGTGATCTGGGTCTCGTTCCTCGGCGTGGCGCCCTTCGCCCTCGCCCTGCCCTACGCCAACCTGGCCTGGACGGCGGTACTGGCGGTGGCCATCGGCCTGGTGATGTCCTCGGCCTTCGCCGCACTGGTGGTGTACGCCCAGGAGGCCGTGCCGGGCCGGGTGGGCATGGTGTCGGGGGTGATGTTCGGGCTGATGTTCGGTATCAGCGGCATCGGCGCCGCCGGGCTTGGCGAGCTGGCCGACCGGCATGGCATCGCTTGGGTGTACCAGATCATCTCGTTCCTGCCGCTGCTGGGGCTGGCCACGGCGCTGCTGCCAGCAACCCGCTCGCAAGCCCGCCCCAGCCGCTGCTGTTAAAGTGGGCGCGCCAGGCTGGCCAGTACAAGGGGGAGCGAAATGCTGAAGCCGCAACACGAATTGCTGGTGGAGGTGGATGAGTGGAGCTGGGAGGTCGGCAGCCGTGCGACGGACTACCCGACCGACTGGTTCATCGAGCCCCACAGCCATGCCAAGCACCAACTGATCTATGCCATCAAAGGCCTGATGATCGTCGAGTCCGGTAACGAACGCTGGACCGTGCCCCCCAGCCGCGGCGTATGGATGCCCTGCGGCCAGGTGCACGCGATCCGCTGCGTGGGCGATGTGAAGATGCGCAGTGTGTTCGTGCGCACCGACGCGGCAGTGCAGTTGCCTGCGCAGAGCAAGGCTATCAGCATCTCGCCGCTGCTCAGCGAATTGATCAAGGCCTCCGTGGGCTTTACCGCGCCGTTTGCCGAAGATTCGCGTGAAGCCCGGGTGATGCGCCTGATCCTCGACGAGATCTGCGTGCTGCCGACCTTGCCGCTGAAACTGTCTCAGCCCGGCGACAAGCGCCTGCAGGCAATCTGCTCCGCGCTGCACGAGCGGCCTGACGATAACGCCACCGTGGCCGACTGGGGCCAGCAGCTGGGGGTGGACGAAAAGACCATCCAGCGCCTGTTCCGCAAGGAAACCGGCATGACCTTCGGCCAGTGGCGCCAGCAGGCGCGGCTGATGCAGGCACTGGAGCGGATCGCCCTGGGCGAGCGAATCATCGATGTGGCGGGGACGCTGGGGTATGACAGCCCTAGTGCCTTCGCCAGCATGTTCAAGCGCCAGTTCGGCATCACGCCGAGTCAGTTCTTCAAATAGCCTGTAGGAAACATATGAGATCGCCCCCGCGTCGCCTGATCTCGCGCAGCAACCCTGCCAAGCCGTGTACAGTACCCTCACAACAAAGCCCCCAGAAGGAGCCTGGCACATGAGCGTGACGCTGTCCCCCCTGCAGATCGACTGCGATTTCGATTCCGGCAACATCCAGGTGCTGGATGCCAGCAACCCGGCCCGGGTGCACCTGGCCATCCGCCCCGACACCCACAGCGGCCACTATCAGTGGTTCCACTTCAAGGTCAGCGGGCTGACGCCGGGCCAGGTCCATCGTTTCAGCCTCGACAATGCCTCCGGCTCGTCCTACAAGAACGCCTGGAGCGGCTACAACGCTGTGGCCTCCTACGACCAGCAAACCTGGTTCCGCGTCCCCAGCCAGTTCGACGGCACGGCGCTGTCGTTCGAGGTGAAGGCCGAGCAGCCACACATCTGGTTCGCCTACTTCGAGCCCTACCCGCGCGCGCGCCACAACCAGCTGATCGAACGTGCACGGCAACTGCCGGGGGTCGAATTGCTCGCCAGTGGTCGCAGCGTACAGGGCCGCGACATTCCCCTGCTGCGTGCCGGTGATGGTGCCGCAGGCAAGCGCAAGCTGTGGTTGATTGCCCAGCAACACCCGGGCGAACACATGGCCGAATGGTTCATGGAGGGCGTGATCGACCGCCTGCAGGCCAACGACGCGGTGATCCGGCAGTTGCTGGCCAAGGCCGACCTGTACCTGATCCCCAACATGAACCCCGACGGTGCCTTCCTCGGCCACCTGCGCACCAACTTCAAGGGCAAGGACCTCAATCGCGCGTGGCAGGACGCCAGCGTCGAGCTCAGCCCCGAGGTGTTCTTCGCCCAGGCGCAGATGAAGCAATACGGCGTGGATGCGTTCATCGATGTGCATGGCGACGAAGAGATTCCCCATGTGTTCACCGCGGCCTGCGAGGGCAACCCAGGCTACACGCCGCGGCTGGCCAAACTGGAGGAGCAGTTCCGCAGCACCCTGTGCAGCCTGACCCGCGACTTCCAGACCGTGCATGGCTACACCCGCGACGAACCGGGGCAGGCCAACACGACGCTGGCCTGCAACGCGGTGGGGATGGCGCATGACTGCCTGTCACTGACCCTGGAAATGCCGTTCAAGGACCATGACGACGCGCCGGATGCCGTCACCGGCTGGTCGGGGGCGCGCTCGAAGGCGCTGGCCGGGGCGGTGCTGGAGACATTGGCGAAGATGGTTGGTGATTTGCGCTGAGTGAAACGGCCCATCGCCGGCAAGCCGGCTCTCACAGGACTGCACATGACTCACGGAATTAGCAGGGCCCCTGTGGGAGCGGCTTCAGCCGCGAACACCGGCGTAGCCGGTGCCATGCACCGTGTTGGATTCTTCGCGGCTAAAGCCGCTCCCACAGGTCCCTGCGCTCAGAACTGCACATCCAGAATCACACTGTCGGTATAGGTCGCCGCCGGTGGTGTAGCCTGGTCGGTGTAGACCTTGGCGTTGTAGTTGAACACCTGGCTACCGGTACCGGTACCCGTGCCGGGGTTCACGTCGGCATCGGCGCTGGCCCGTCGCGCAGCCCCTACCGAACCCCAGCGCACCGCACCGGCGCTCTTGAAAATGTCGTAGGCCAGGTAGTTGTTGGCCGCCGACTTCATCCGTCGCCGCCCATTGGCCACGTTCTGCCCGTCATCCAGGCCCACGGTGTAGTTGCTGCCCTTGGTGCACGAAACGCTCAGGCTCTGGCTCACCGTGCCGAACCCCGCCACCACCGGGGCGCTGGCGAAGTTGATGCTGGGTGTGCTGATCTGGCAGTCGTTGGTCACCGTCATGCTTACCAGCAGGGTCCTGGTACCGGAGCCCTGGTCTCGCCCGATGCAAAGCCCGCCAACACCAATCCCGTCGCAATAGTCCCACTCCCATTGGACATCGAGGGTTTCCTGATACAGCCCCGCCGATACGTTGCTGCCTACCTGCGTGCGCATATAGATGGGCACGTTCTTCGGTGTACCGTTAAGCAACCCGAGCAAGTCGAGGATGCCGGTAGTCCTGAATTCGAAGGGGGTGCCACGGGTGATCGGATAGGTGGTTGTGGCGTCGGCATACAGCGTGTAGGGGATGATATCCCCGGTAGGCCCAACCAGGCCGCTGGTAGTAGCAGTAATCTTGATCTTGAAGGAGTCGCTGCTACTGAGCAGGCTGATCACCGAACCGTTGCATTGCAGGCCAGAGTTGGTGCTGGAAGCCGTCTGTACCGTGCCACGTACCTGGGTCGAGTTGAGCGATCCAAACGCCGCCGGCGCTGTCAACACTGATGTGCACTTGGCCCAGGCCGAGCCCGCCCACAGCAACAAGGCGCATGCCAACAACCCACGCCAGCAGGCGTTCACTTGCACACCAACGGGCCAATCAACGGGATGGAGCCTTGCGCTTCAGGCAGGTCGAACGCAACCTGGCAATGCCCGCCCCCTTCCAGCTCCACCTGCAGTCGGT
Organism: Pseudomonas sp. 32_A; assembly: GCF_017490905.1. NCBI lineage: Bacteria > Pseudomonadati > Pseudomonadota > Gammaproteobacteria > Pseudomonadales > Pseudomonadaceae > Pseudomonas > Pseudomonas sp. 32_A. The sequence continues at coordinate 17,873 of NZ_JAFGYI010000006.1, forward strand.
TATACGGCGTCAGGTTCTCCAGATACACCAGGCCATCCCAACCGACCACCGCCTGGCTGCCGCTTTCAGCATGGGTGACACGGCTGCCCAGCTTGAGTGCCTGCCGGTCAGCGTCCACCAGTTCGACACTGGCCGCCAGCACGCGCCTGAGCGGGAACTCCAGCAGGTAACCGCTGCCCCGGCGCACCGCCACCCGCTGTTCCACTTCCGGCGCGAGGATATCCGGCGGCAAGTCCATGGGGTCGATTTCGTACTTGCCGCGGTAGTAACCGCTGCTGTACGGCACCAGCAAGTGGCCGTCGGCATCGGTACGGCCGACTTCCTGGTTTTCATAACGCACCGGCACATCGGCGTAACCTCCGGTGCTGACCACCACGAAGGCATCGTCGATACGGTTGGCAGCGAACAGCCCGGCATCCATCCACACCAGCGAGCCACTGGCGTCAGCCCAGCGGGTCATCTCGCCACTGCTGCCATACAAACCGGCCTGCAACTGCACCGACTGCAAGCGCCAGGTGACATCGGCCTGGCGGTAGGCGTCGCGCTCGCTACCGGCGGCATAGCCCAGGTTGTAACCGACACCACCACCCACCGGCGTGGCGCGGCTGTAGTTCACCCGCTGCAGGGTTTCGCCTTGCTGGCTGCGCTCCATGCCCAGGGCCAGGGTGCCGTGCAGGTCGAACGGGATCACCAGTTGCGCCTGCACCGCCCACTGGCTGTCCCCCACTTCACGGTTGGCCGACAGATACACGCTGCTGTTGCCCCATAGCGGCCTGCTGTAGCTCAGGTTGATCAAGCGCGTACGTGTGCCGTCGCCGGCGCGCACATCGAAATAGCCGGCGCCGATGTTGCCGTATTGGTTCAGGTTCAGGCTCAACGTGACCTGTTCGCTGCGCTGGCTCAGCTGAATGTCACGGCTGTCGACCCGGGTCAGGTCGGCATAGTCGCCGTAACGTTGCAGGCGCTGGTAGCTGAAGCCGATGCGCTGGCTGTTGTACTGGTAGCCGAGGGCGACCTGGTGGCCCTTGTCGCCGTCGAACCGGCTCTGCGCCAAGGCCGCGTTGAGAACGCCGAAATTGCCCAACCGCATGTTGCCGCCCAGGCCGCCCAGCATCAGCGATTCGGCGCTTTCGGCATGAGTCTCCAGGGTGAAGACGTCGCTGACCCCGTAGCGCAGGCTTGCCGAAGCAACCCCGTGGCCGTAGGCAAAATCGCGCAGCCCGTAGTCACGGCGCAGGCTGCCGGCCGCCACCGAATAATCCGCCAGGCCCTGCTGCAGCAGGCTGCTGGTGACGTAGAACGGCAAGGTGGTCGACACCTGCCGGCCGAGGGCATCGGTGGTGACCACCACAGCCTCCCCGGCGCCGTTGATGAACGGCACGTTGGTCAATGTGTAGGGGCCCGGCTGCAATTCGGCGGTGCTGGACTTGTAGCCATTGATGAACAGGTCCAGCGAGGTGGGTACCGCCGCTTCACCGGAGAACGCCGGCAGCGGATAGGTGACCAGGTCGGGACGTGCAGCGAAATCGCGCGACACCTGCAGGCCGCCGACCCGCACCGAGCTGGTCCAGGGCAAGGCCCCAGTCACCAGGTCACCGGCTTCGTAGGTCAGCAGGCGCTGTTCGTCGGTGAAGCGCCAGGTAGTGTCATAGCGCAAGAAGCCCTGGCGCACGTCGTCGGTCGGCGCACCGTTGAACGACTGGCGCCACTGCCCGGTACTGGAGAACGTACCCCAGCTGTCGAACAGGCGCAGTTCGTTCCAGGCCGCCAGGTAGCTGCCACCGTCATCGGTGTCGTTCAGGTACAGATCGTAGTTGAACAAGGCGCCGAAACTGCTGCGCGCATCGCTGGCCGGGTACAGGTTGCGGTCGCCCAGTTGCTGCTCGGGCAGCCAGGCCGGCGGCACTTGCAGCAGCAGGCGCTGGTTCTGGCTGTCGTAGTCGGCATGCAGCCCCACGATGGCCTCCAGCGCCACCTCGCCCTGGGGGTTGCCAGGCGGCGCGATACCGGCTGCCCGCAACACCTCGCTGTCCAGATACAACCGCCCGGCGCGCTGCTGCACCGGCACCAGCTCAGCCTTGGGCATCTGGTTCACCAGCAGCTCGAGGTACAACGTGGCATCGGCGATGGCGGCCAGCTCCGTAGGTGGTGGCGGCAGGTCGTCGGCCAACACCAGGCCAGGGCCGACCAGGGCAAGCCCCAGGCACCAGCGGTGGGTACCCCCTGTCAGCCACCTCACACACGGTTTCCAACCATTGCCGGGTCCCCCATGGCCCCTGCGCGGCATTCAGGCGCAGGCTCATTGGCTTTGGCGGATGGCGTCCGCGCTGCTCTGGCCGTTTACCCTGCCCTTCAGCACGCTGCCGGCATTCGGTACCAGCGGTGCCGGCCAGCGCATGCTGGCCCCCGGCAGCACATAACCCAGCAGGCCATCGGCCAGTGGCTTGCTCTGGCTGCCCTGCTGCACCACCACATCGGTCAAACGCGCATGCACCGCGCCGGTGTTGCGCAGTTCCACGTACGGCTTGCCCTGTACGGTCACCGCACGCCAGCTGAGTTGCGGCTTTCCGACGCCCTCGGCATTGCGCTTGCCCGCGGGATCGGCCTTGCCCCACAGGCCTTCGCCGTAGACGAACAGCGGTACCGAGTAGCGCATCTGCAGGCGGATCGCCGCGGTGGTGCCGGGCTCGGCCTTGTCGACGGGGATGGCGGCAGGGATTTCGTCGATGATGATGCGGTAGGCCTGCTCCTGGCCGACTGGCGAGGGGCCGGTGCGGGTCAGGCGGATCAGTTGCTTCTGTCCGGGGGCGATGCTGGCCACTGGCGGGCTGCCGATGATCTCGCGCTGTGCCTGGTACTGTTCCTGATAGTCCCCCTGGCGCCAGGCGAACACCCGCACCTGCAGGTTGGCCGGTGCAGTACCGCGGTTTTCCAGCCACAGTGCGCCAGCCTTCTGGTCAGCCTCCAGCACCGGGTCGATCGGCCAGATCAGCACCGAGGTGGCCGCCCAGGCCGGCAGGCTCGCCAGCCACAATAGCCCTGTCAATCCACGCGCCCACTTCGCGCCTGCCCCCATGAAACTCTCCTTGGCTACTGGTCGTTGGTGCCGGTGCATTCACCAGGTCACCGTCACTTGCACCACATCGGTGTAGGTCCCGGCCGGCAGCGTGCCGCTCAACTGGACCCGCCCGTACACCGGCAGCTTGATCGCCGTCGGGTCGCTGTAGTTCACGGCCACGCTCTGGCCGATCCCCAGGCTCTGGCTGTAGGCCGCGTCCCGGTACAACTGATAGGCCAGCACTTGCGTGCCCCCCGTGCGCTTGAGGTTGCGTGTGCCGCTGGCACTGTTCTGCCCACCATCCACGCTCATGCTCAAGGCCACCCCCGGGGTGCACTGAAAGGTCACCGTGGTACCGCCCAACGAGGTGCCGATGGCCCCGGTGGCGAGTGCCGATTGCGTACCGTAGTCGAGCGTCCCGTAGCTGCTCACACCGCCAACCACCAGGCACCCGGCGACGATCTGCGCCGTCACCATGAAACTGCTGGTGGTCGCCGCATCCAGGGGCCCGGCCAGCAGTACGCCGAGGCCGCTCAGGCTGCCCGCCAGCCAGATGCGCATGGCTCAGAACGACAGCTCGACGGACACCGTGTCGGTGTACACCCCCGCCGGCAGGCCGGCCTTGCCGCGTGCCTGGCCATACAGGTTGACGGTCTGGGCCGCACCGCTGCTGGTCGGCAAGGTGATGGTGCCGTTGATGGCCAACAGCTGCGTGCGCCCGGTATCGGTGTAGAAGTCGTACGGCACGAAGTTGCCGAGGCCATCCGCCAGCGCACGACTGCCGCCGGCCGACTGGCCATCGTGGGCACCGGCACCCACACGGATCACGGGTACCGTGCCGGCCGAACAGAGAATGCTGATCGCCCCTCCGCCGCCACCGATTACCTGGGCGTCGACGGTGGTGAACAGAGCATCCTTGGTGCCGAAGTCCAAGGCACCGAAGTTCACCCCCGAGGTGCCCGAGCTGCCATTGACCTGGCACGCCGCGGTCAAGGTCAGCTTCGAGTCGATGGTTCCGGTCGTGGCGGCCTGGGCCTGGGAAGCCAGCACCAGGCCCAGACCGGCGAGGATGCAGCGTGAAAGGTTCATTCGCATCGAAGTCTCCTTGCGTCGTTACCAGTCCAGGGTCACCCTGAGGGTGTCACGGTACAGCCCGGCCGGCAGTGCGCGCGGGTGCGCCACTACCACACCGTAGATCGGGATCGGGATCTGCCGGGTACTGCTGATGGTGAAGGCACGTGCCTGGCCGATGCCGTAGCGGCTGTTACCGCCCGGGTCGATCGCCAGTTGGTAGGGGATCAGCTCGCGGCCGTTGCTCAGCCGCCGTATGCCGTCGCTGCCATTCAGGCCGCCGTTGATGCGCACGTTGAACGCCCGCACCTCGGGCGTGCAACTGATCTGCAGGCTGCCCTCGCCGCTCACCTCGTCAACCCGGCTGCGCAGCGGCTGGTCCCAGTTCGGTCCGCGCTCGCCGAAGTCCATCACGCCGGGGTTACCCACCGTTGCCGGTTGCGTCTCGTTGCTACTGATCTGGCATGCGCTGCTGATCACCAGCCGCGCCTGGATGAAACCGGTGCTGGTGCCATGCGCAGCACCACCTGGTACCAGCAGTGGGCCCAGGGAAAGCAGCAGGATCGAGGTGCGGTTCATGGCGTCGGGTCCTTGAGCATGGTGGCATCCCTACCAAGTGACGGTGACTTTGAGCAGGTCGGCATACAGGCCTGCAGGCGGTACCCAGGCCAGCTTGTCGATCCGTGCATGCAACGGCAGCTCGACCGAGCCGCTGTCCGGCACCCGCGCCGAATGCGCCACATTCACCGCCAGCGGTTCGCGCCAGGCAGCGTCGCGATAAAGGCGATACGGGATGGGCCGGGCCGTGTCATCGTCACTGGCCAGAAAGCGCAGCTCGCCGACGCCGCCATGCTGGCCACCGTCAACGCGGACCTGGTAGGGGGTGCCAGGGTTGCATTCCAGCCGTGGCGGGCGCTGGCTCGGCAGCACGCCGGTCAGCGGCGCGCCAGGGCCATCCAGCCGTGCAGCAGCACCCAGATCGATGCGCCCCAGCGCCTGTGCGCCGGCATCGGGGGCCTGGTTGACCAGCATGCAACCGCGCTGCACCAGCACCCGTACTTCCACCAGGAAGTCCGCCGCCATGGCACTGCTGCTCAACATAAGGCCCAACAGGGCGGCCAGGAAGCGCTCCGTCACCTTATTTTCCTTGTCGATGTCTGCTGGTCTGAGCGTAGCAGCGAGATGGTGTCACAGTACTGGCATGCAGCCATTTTTTTGTATTAGCCAAAAAGCGCTATCACTTGAAAAAAAAACCGCACGCCACAGAACGCATTGCCAGCATTCCCCTCAAATGGCCAAAGGCCGTTATCCGGGTCGATATTCTGTTAGGGTGTACCCCTTTCATCCTGCCTAGACTCATGCGGCATGCATGGAAGGACACGACAGGAGCGTTTTCATAGATGATTGCAGACAGCACGCTCACCCAAGCCCTCGAGCGCTGCGCCCAGGAGCCGATCCAGCTGCCTGGCAGCATTCAGCCCCACGGCTTCCTGCTGGTGCTGGACGAAACCGACATGCAGGTACTCCAGGCCAGTGAAAATGTCGAGCACTGGCTGGGCTTACCGGCCAGTGAACTGATAGGTCGCGAGTTTGCCGAACTGGTCAGCGGTGCCTTCGACCTGCGCCTGCACCTGGCCCGCCTGCCGCAGGACGAGGTCTTTCCGTTCCACATCAGCGATGTGCAGCTGCGCCAGGACGCTCCTTTTCGCGGCAACCTGCACCTGCTGGTCCATCGCCACGACCAGGTGCTGATCGCCGAGTTCGAACCCCCTCGCCTGCCAGCGGACCTTGCCGGGCAAGGCGACTACTACCCACTGGTGCGCAGCTTCGTAGGCCGCCTGCACCAGGCCGGCAGCCTCGAGGAACTGCTGCAGCAAGCAGTGCTGCAGCTCAAGCGCATCACCGGCTTTGGCCGGGTCAAGGCCTATCGCTTCGATGCCGAAGGCAACGGCCAGGTGCTGGCCGAGGTGGCCGACCCGGGGTACCCGAGCTACCTGGGCCTGTGCTTCCCCGCTTCGGACATACCACGCCAGGCGCGCGAGTTGTACCGAATCAACCGCATCCGCGTGATCGAGGACGCCAACTACCAGGCTTCGCCGTTGCTGCCCTCTGCCAACCCGCGCACCGGCAAGCCCTTGGACCTGAGCTTTGCCGCACTGCGCAGCGTGTCGCCAGTACACCTGCAGTACATGCGCAACATGGGTACCCTGGCATCGATGTCGTTGTCGATCGTGGTCGACGGGCAACTCTGGGGGCTGGTGTCCTGTCACCACGAACAGCCACGCCCGGTGGACCTGCGCACCCGTACCGCCTGCGAGCTGCTGGCCAGTGTGCTGTCGCTGCAGATCGAGTCGCGCGAGTCCCACGCCAACACTCGCCAGTTGCTGGAGCTGCGCCAACACATCGTGCGCATGATCTCGTCCATGGCCGACCATGACAGTGTTGGTGACGGCCTGCGCGACTTGCCCGAAGTACTGCTGGCCTTCGCCGGCGCCCAAGGTGCCGCGGTCATTTCCGCCGAACGTTGCGACCTGATCGGCAAGACCCCACCGGCCGCTCAGGTAAACGCCCTGGTGCACTGGCTATCGCAGCGTAGCGAAGAAAGTGTGTTCCACAGCGACAACCTGCGCCGCGACATCGACGAGCTGCCCGAGCTCGCGGCCCATGCTGGCGGTGTCCTGGCAGTAGCCATTTCGCAGATCCACTCGCACTACCTGCTCTGGTTCCGCCCCGAGCAAGTGCGCACGGTGAACTGGGCCGGGCAGCCGAACAAACAGGTAGGGCCGCAGGGCAACCTCGACCCACGGCACAGTTTCGAACGCTGGCAGGAAAAACTGCGCGGCTACTGCGAACCCTGGCACCCGCTGGTCATCGAAGGCGTGCAGGAACTGCGCACGGCAGTGCTCGGCATTGTCCTGCGCAAGGCCGAGGAGCTGGCGCAGCTGGCCGGCGAGCTGCGCCGCTCGAACAAGGAGCTCGAAGCGTTTTCCTACAGCGTGTCCCATGACCTGCGCGCGCCCCTGCGCCATATTGCCGGCTACTCCGAATTGCTCAGCGAAACCGAGGGCCAGAGCCTTGGCGAGCGCGGCAGGCGCTTTCTGCAACACATCGAGGAAGCCGCGCACTTTGCCGGGAGCCTGGTCGACAACCTGCTCAACTTCTCGCAGATGGGCCGCTCGGCCCTGCGCCTGTCCGAGGTCGACCTAAACGCCCTGGTCGAGGCCATTCGCAGCGAACTTGCGCCCGACTACCAAAACCGCGAAATTGTCTGGGACATCGCGCAATTGCCCAAGGTGATCGGTGACCCGGCGTTCATCAACATGGCCTTGCACAACCTGCTGGCCAACGCCATCAAGTACACACGTGGGCGCACCCCGGCGCGCATCGGCATCAGCGCCGTGCAACACCCGGGTGAAACCGAGATCTGCATTCGTGACAACGGCGTGGGCTTCGACATGGCCTACGCCGGCAAGCTGTTCGGCGTGTTCCAGCGCCTGCACCGCATGGAAGACTTCGAAGGCACCGGGATCGGCCTGGCCAGCGTGCGTCGCATCATCGAACGCCATGACGGTCGGGTATGGGCCCATGGCAAGGTTGACCAGGGTGCTACCTTCCACTTCACCCTCCCGCGCCACCCCGCGACCACCTGAGGCACCGCTACCATCATGCTCAAACCCATCCTTCTGGTCGAAGACAACCCTCGGGACCTGGAGCTGACGCTCCTGGCGCTGGAGCGCAGCCAGTTGGCCAACGAGGTCATCGTGCTGCGCGATGGCGCCGAGGCACTTGACTACCTGCTAAGGCGCAATGCCTATGCCGAACGTGACGATGGCAACCCCGCCGTGTTGCTGCTGGACCTGAAACTGCCAAAAGTCGACGGCCTGGAGGTGCTCAAGGAAGTGCGCGCCACCGCCGAGCTGCGCAGCATCCCGACGGTGATGCTGACGTCATCGCGCGAGGAGCCTGACCTGCTGCGCGCCTACGAGCTGGGGGTGAACGCATACGTGGTCAAACCGGTGGAGTTCAAGGAATTCGTCGCCGCCATTTCCGACCTGGGGGTGTTCTGGGCGGTACTCAACGAACCGCCACCCGGCTCGCTGCGCCTGAACCGGCGTGGCGGCATCTGAGGTGGCCGCGACGATGCAGCCAACACCGCTGAACCTGCTGATGGTCGAAGACAATTCGATGGACGCCGAGCTGACCCTGATGCGCCTGGAACGCAGCGGGCTGCAGGTGCAGGCGCAACTGGTGTTCGACCATGCCGGTGTAGAGCAGGCCCTGCGCGAAGCCCGCTACGACCTGATCCTGTGCGACTGCGTGCTGCCGGGCTCGTCCGGCACTGAAGTGCTTGCCATCGCCCAGCGCCTGGCACCGGACACGCCGTTCATCTTCCTGTCTGGCATCTACGGCGAAGAACATGCGGTGGAAATGATCCGCCTGGGCGCCACCGACTATGTACTGAAGAAAAACCTGCCGCTGCTGCCCAAGGCCGTACGCCGGGCCCTGACCGAAGTGCAGGAGCGCCAGCGCCGACGCCGCGCCGAAGAGGCCCTGGCCGACGTCGAGGCACGTGCGCGCATTGCCATCGACGCTGCCGGCATGGGCACCTGGAACATGCGCCCGCAAGAAGGCCTGTTGCTGTGGGATGACCGCTGCAAGACCCTGTTCGGCCTGCCCGCCGATACCGAAATGAGCCTCGAGGTATTTTACGCCGGCATCTACCCCGACGACCTGGCGCAGGTGCGCGAGGCGGTGGAACACGCCATGTGCCCGGAAAGTGGCGGCCACTACCGGGTCGAATTCCGCATCGCCCAACCCGCTGGCCTGGAACCGCGCTGGTTGCTCAGCAGCGGCCAGAGCCAGTTCGTCAACGACCAGTGCGTGCGCTTTTCCGGGGTGTTGCAGGACATCCACACCCAGCGGCTGGCCAACCAGGCACTGCGCCAGCTCAACGAGATGCTGGGTGAAAGGGTAGAACGCCGCACCCGCGAACGCGACCGCGCCTGGGAACTGTCGCAAGACTTGCTGGCCGTGCTCAACAAGGACCTGACCCCAGTCGCGCTGAACCCCGCCTGGGAAGCCAGCCTGGGCTTGTCCCGCGAACGCCTGAGCCAGTCGTCCTTGCTGCACCTGCTGCCCGAGCACGACCAGGAACTGCTGCTCACCGAGCTGGCCGCCCTCGCCCATGGCCGCACCAGCGCCCGCTTTGTCGGGCGCATCCTGGATGCCGGTGGCCAGCAACGCTGGTTGTCGTGGGTGGTGGTGCCGGAAGACACCCTGCTGTACGTGGTGGCGCGCGACATCACCAGCGAGCGCGAGGCCGCCCTCGGCCTGGCCGAAGCCAACGCCCGCCTGCGCGAGCAGATCGCCGAACGCGAACGCATCGAGGCTGCGCTGCAGCAGATGCAGCGGCTGGAAGCGGTCGGCCAGCTGACTGCCGGTGTGGCTCATGATTTCAACAACCTGCTGACGGTCATCCTCACCGGCGCCAGCTTCCTCGAGCGCGATCTGGCCAAAGCCGACCTGGACAAGGCCCGTGCGCGGCTCAAGCACATTCGCGAAGCCGGCGAGCGTGGCGCCAAGCTGACCTCGCAGTTGCTGGCGTTCTCCCGGCGCCAGCGCCTGGAGCCGGTGGCACTGAACCTCAACCGCACCCTGGCCGGCCTGGAAGAGTTGCTGCGCCGCACCTTGGGCGGCAACGTCTCGGTGCGCCTGGACCTGGAACCAACCCTGTGGCAGGCACTGACCGACCCGACCCAGACCGAAATGATCATTCTCAACCTGGCGATCAATGCCCGCGATGCCATGCCCGACGGCGGCCAGCTGACCCTGTCTACCCGCAACACCCGGATCGACGCCCGCCCGCAGCGCCCGGAAGACCCGGACCCCGGCGAATATGTGATGCTGAGCATCCGCGATACCGGCTGCGGCATGAGCGAAGAGGTGCTGGCCAAGGTGTTCGAGCCGTTCTTCACCACCAAGGATATCGGCAAGGGCTCGGGCCTGGGCCTGGCCCAGGTATTCGGCTTCGCCAAACAGTCCGGGGGTGGCGTGCGCATCGACACCACGCCTGGGCGTGGCACGCAGGTGGCCGTGTATCTGCCGGCAGTCAAGGGTGAAGCCGTCAGCGAACCGATGCCGTCGCTGCTCAGCCACTCGACAAGCGAAAGCGGCCATAACCGCACCGTGCTGCTGGTAGATGACGACCATCTGGTACGCGACATGCTCGGTGACGTGTTGCGCCAGTACGGCTATCAGGTGCGCCAGGCGCACAGTGGCGAACAGGCCCTGGCCTTGCTGGATGAGCAGATCGACCTGCTACTGAGCGATTTCGCCATGCCCGAGTTCAACGGCGCGCAACTGGCACTGGCGGCACGCGAGCGCTACCCGCAGCTGCCGGTGGTACTTCTTACCGGTTATGCGGAGTTGCAGGGCCTGGAGTTGCCGGGCAGCCTGGTGATCCAGAAGCCGGTACAAGCCGATGAACTGGCCCGCTTGCTGAACGAGATGCTTGGAACTGCCAGGTGACCTGACAGAGCCCCCGGAAAAACGTGCGGAAACGACAAAGCCCAGCGCTTGTCTTTCCAAGCACCGGACCGAGATACGTTTTAAGCAGAAAATGGCAGGGGCGGCTGGATTCGAACCAACGCATGGCAGGATCAAAACCTGCTGCCTTACCGCTTGGCGACGCCCCTGTATCGGATGCAGCGTTAGCTGCTCTGACAATTCCAACTGAGTGACAACTGGGTTGTTGTCTTGGAATGCGCGGCACTTTAACAACAAACTTTCGGTCTGTGAACCCCCTGATGAAAAAAAATTACCAAAAAACAGCGAGTTAGTCATTTTCGCCTTTCAGGCGGCGACCATCCGTCGCTTTCCCCCCGCCTCGCTTCAACACAATCGCATTCCTCCCTTCCAATCAGATGAGGCAATTGCATTGACCATGGAGGACTCCCATGCCTGTTTCGCACGATCTTTACCAGGACCTGCACTACCCGCGTGAAATCGTCCAGCAACGCCGCCAGCAGGACAAGGCGCTGGACCGGCTGCTCGACGAGTACATGGACATCGACAACCAGGTGCTTGCTGCCGAGTCGATCTCGGCTGGCAATTTCGAGGACGAAGACCTGCGTCACCTCAAGGAACGCCGCCTGGCCGTGAAGTACATGATCGAGCGCCAACTGGAGCGCAAGGCCTGAGCTAACCCGGCAACCTGGCCAGGGTCAGGGCGTCTGGCTCACCGTCATAGAACTGCACCAGCGCCGCCTGGAACAACGGGTTGCCGGGCGCTGCCTGGGCGAACAGGGTCAGGCACGAGCGCAGCTTGAGGTGGTCGGGGCTGCCGAGCATTTCACGGGCGCTCTTGTCGCGGTGCTGCAGCAGCGCAGTCACACAGGCTTGCAGGCGCGGGCCAAGCAGCGGATGAGCCAGGTAGGCACGGGCCTCGTCGATACCGGCCAGCGCATAGCGTGCGGCCATGGTGCTGTGGCCCAGGCCATCGAGCTGCGGGAAAACGTACCACATCCAGTGGCTGCGCTTGCGCCCGGCCTGCAGTTCCTGCATCACCTGGTCATACACAGGGTTCTGCGCCTCGACGAAGCGCTGCAGATCGACGTCGGCATGCATGCTCGCCCCTCCTCGCTCTGGTTCAGCCTTTACTGTACGCCTGCATGGCAAACCTATCTCGTCAGGTGATCAATGCCGCACATTTTCTGTATTAGTCAAAATGGCCGCTGTCGGGCAAGCTGCACGCTACCCCGTCACGCTACCCCGCCACCCGAGGAGCTTTGCTTTTGCCTGCCTGGATCCCTATCCCGCTACGCCAGCTTGGTCAGCGCCTGCTCGGCGCCACCGCCAACCAGAGTGAACTGCTCGGCTGGTTCGAGGACAAGGCGCACAGCCGCGGCTACCAGCTTAGCGACGGCCAACGCCGGGTGATCCACTGCATGGCCGAACAACTGGCGCAGCTCGAACAAGGCCAGCCGCGCAGTCTGTACCTGTACGGCGCGGTGGGCCGCGGCAAGAGCTGGCTGCTCGATGGCTTTTTCCAGGCCGTACCGGTGCAGGCCAAGCGGCGCCTGCACTTCCATGACTTCTTTGCCCGCCTGCACCAGGGCATGCACCGCCACCGGGCGCTGGACGACGCATTGGGCGCGGCCCTCGACGAACTTGTGGGAGATTGTCGGGTGCTGTGCTTCGACGAGTTCCATGTGCACGACATTGGTGATGCCATGTTGCTCACCCGCTTGTTCAATGCTCTGTTCGCCCGTGGCGTGTTCTTGCTGGTGACCTCCAACTATGCGCCCGAAGGGCTGCTGCCCAATCCGCTGTACCACGAGCGCTTCCTGCCGGTGATCCGCCTGATCAACAGCTCGATGACAGTGCTCGAAGTGGGTGGTGACACCGATTTCCGCAGCCTCCCGGCCAACCGCGAGCATCAGCGCTTTACCCGGGGCCACTATGTATGGCCGGGGAATACGGCGCAGCGCCAGGCGCTCAAGGTGCCGGATGAACAGCCGGTGATGCTGGAAGTGAACAAGCGCCCGCTGCGCGCACTGGCCGTCGATGGCCGGCGGGTGGTGCTGGGCTTTGACGACCTGTGTGAAAAGGCCACGGCAGTGATCGACTACCTGGTACTGGCCGGGCAGTACGATGAGTGGATCATCGATGGGCTGGATGACTTGTCGGAGTGTTCGCTGGCAGCGCAGCAGCGCTTCGTCAACCTGGTGGATGTACTGTATGACCAGGACCGGCAGGTACTGGTGATCGGCAAGCGGCCGCTGGAAGAAAGCCTAGGCGGGCCGCTTGCCGACCTGATGCGTACCCGTAGCCGGTTGGGGCAGTTGCATCAGATAGCCCCCTAGAACTGCATTGCCTGGGCCGGCCTCTTCGCGGGTAAACCCGCTCCCACAGATGCTGCGCAGTTTTCAAGTCCTGCGACATCCCTGTGGGAGCGGGCATGCCCGCGAAGAGGCCAGCAAAGTCAAAACATCAACCCGCCCTGGGCAAATCCGCCAGCACCGCCTCGATCTCGCCCAGCACCGCAGGGTCGTCCAGGGTCGAAGGCGGCACATAGTCCTGCCCATCGGCAATCTTGCGCAGCACCGCCCGCAGAATCTTCCCCGAGCGGGTCTTGGGCAAGCGCTTGACCAGACGCACCCGGTTGAAGCAGGCCAACGGACCAATTTCCTCACGCACGCTGCCCACCAGCTCCACCAGCAGCTGAGCCTCGGCAATGCCCTCGCCGTCCTTGAGCACCACCAGGGCCAACGGCACCTGCCCCTTGATCTCGTCATGCACGCCAATCACCGCGCACTCGGCCACTGCCGGGTGGCGCGCCACCAGGTCCTCCATCTCGCCAGTGGACAGCCGGTGCCCGGACACGTTGATGACGTCATCGGTGCGCCCCATGATGTAGACGAAGCCGTCATCGTCGAGGTAGCCGCCATCGCCAGTGTGGTAATACCCCGGGTAAGTACGCAGGTAAGCCTGCAGGTAACGCTCGTGGTCGCCCCACAGCGTCTGGCTGCACCCGGGCGGCAATGGCAGGGCGATGACGATCGAGCCCTGGTGGTTCGGCCCCAGCAGGTTGCCCTCGTCATCCAGCACGCGCACGTGATAGCCCGGCACCGCCCGGTTGCTCGACCCCGGCTTCGCCGCGCTGCCTTCCAGCCCCACACAGGGCGCGGTGACTGGCCAGCCAGTCTCGGTCTGCCACCAGTGGTCGTGCACCGGCTTGCCACTGACCCGTTCCAGCCATTCGTGGGTGCTGGAATCAAGTTTTTCCCCGGCCAGGAACAACTGGCGCAACGAGCTCAGGTCATGCTTGCGGATCAGCTCGCCCTCCGGGTCTTCCTTGCGGATGGCACGCATGGCAGTGGGTGCACAGAACAGCGCGTTGACCTTGTATTGCTCCACTACCCGCCAGTAGGCGGAGGCGTCCGGGGTGCGGATCGGCTTGCCTTCGTAGAACACCGTGGTGCAGCCGCTCATCAACGGCCCGTAAACGATCAGTGAATGGCCAACCACCCAGCCCACATCGGAAATGCCCCACCATACATCGCCAGCCTGCATGCCGTAGATATGGCGCATGGCATAGCACAGCGCCACGGCGTTGCCGCCGTTTTCCCGCACGATGCCCTTGGGTTTGCCGGTGGTGCCCGAGGTGTACATGATGTACAGCGGGTCGCCCGCATCCAGCTCGACCGGGGCCACCGGTTCGGCGCCGGTCAATGCTGCCTGCCAGTCCAGGTCGCGGCCCGCCTGCAGTTCGGCATGCGCCTGCTGGCGCTGCAGCACCAGCACGTTGCGCGGCTGGTGCCGGGCCAGTTGCAGGGCGCGGTCTACCAGCGGCTTGTATTCGATCACCCGGTCGAATTCCAGCCCGCACGATGCCGTCAGCAGCAGCGTCGGCCGGGCATCGTCGATGCGCAGGGCCAGCTCGTTGGCGGCAAAACCACCAAACACCACCGAGTGCACCGCGCCAATCCGTGCGCAGGCCAGCATGGCCATGGCCGCCTGCGGCACCATGGGCATGTAGATGATCACGCCATCGCCCTTGTTCACCCCCAGCTGGCGCAGCAAGCCGGCCAGGCGCGCCACCTCGTCACGCAATTGGTGGTAGGTGTAGGCCTGCTGCACGCCGGTCACCGGCGAATCGTAGATCAGCGCCAACTGCTCGCCACGGCCCTGCTCGATCTGGTGATCGAGGGCCAGGTAGCAGCTGTTCAGGCGGCCATCGGCGAACCAGCGGTGGGTGCCGTCGGCGTTGTCTTGCAGGGTGAGGGCAGGCTTGCGGTGCCAGGCCAGGTGCGCGGCCTGTTCCGCCCAGAAAGCGGCAGGGTCGGAAATGGAATGGGCGTAGCTGTGCTGGTAGCTCATATCGAAGGGAACCCGGTACTTGTTGTTATTGAAGGGCGAAACTTAAGTATGGACCGCTACGCCCGCGCCGCCATGGGACTAAAGTCACAACCGACCTGCAAATTTGCAGACAAGGCAAAAACGCCCCACAACGGTGCAAAGCCTCTAGAATAGGCCACCCCTTCCGCCACCGAGCAGCTCATGGACATCGATCAGGCCCGTACCTTTCTGGAAATCGTGCGTTGCGGCAGCCTGGTCGCCGCCGCCGAACGCCTGTTCGTGTCACAGACAGCGATCACCGCGCGGGTACAGCGCCTGGAGCAGCAACTGGGCTGCCAACTGTTCGTGCGCAGCCGCAACGGTGCCAGCCTGACCAGCGACGGCGAAGCGTTCGTCAGTTATGCCAACCAGCTGGTGCAAACCTGGGAAGCGGCGCGCCGCGACCTGCCGCTGCCCGAAGGCTGCCAGCAGGTGCTGCACGTGGGTGGTGAAGTAAGCCTGGGCAACCCGATGATGCTCGACTGGGTCAGCGCCCTGCACCGCGAGCTGCCCAGCCATGCCATCCGCAGCGAGGTGAGCGATGGCGAATCGCTGCTGCGCAAGGTCGAGATGGGGCTGCTGGATGCCGCGCTGGTCTATCAGCCTACCTATGGCCCGGGCCTGCAGGTGGAGCAGTTGATGGAGGAGAAGCTGATCCGTGTGCGCCGGGTCGACCAGCCAGACCCGTACATCTACATCGACTGGGGCGAGGCCTTCCGGCGCCAGCATGATGCTGCCCTGCCCGACTGCGCGCGCCCGGCGCTCAGCTTCAACCTTGGCCCGCTGGCCTTGCAGTTCATACTCGACCAGGGCGGCAGTGGCTACTTCCGCACGCGGGTGGTGCAGGCCTATCTGGACAGCGGTGTGTTCGAGCGGGTACCGCAGGCGCCGGAGTTCACCTACCCGACCTTCCTGGTGTACCCGCGCAAACGCGACAGCGAAGCCCTGCAACAGGCTTTTGCCATCCTGCGCCGGCTGGTGGCCGCCGGCGCCAGCGACTGGTCACAACGCTGGGACCCGGTTATCTGAAGCCTCGGCCTTGCTGAGCAGCTGGCGCTTGAGGCCGGCGATCAGGTCGGTCTGGGTGATCACCCCCACCAACTGGTCGCCATCGAGCACTGGCAGGCAATGCAGGCCTTGTTCGCACAGCAATGGCAGCAAGCGCTCCAGCGGGTGCTGGCTGCTGACGCTGATCACCCGGCGGCTCATCACCTGCTCCATGCGCACCGCCTTGCGGCCGAACAAGCCGCGCCAACTGAAGTGACCACGCTGCATGGCCGGGCCGACCAGGTCGCTGAGGCTGACGATGCCCACCAGCTTGCCCTGCTGCAGCACCGGCAGGGTTTTCAGGTGGTGGCTGGCCAGCAGTTTCCAGGCCTGCTCCAGGGTGGTGTCGGGCGTGGCGAACTGCACGTCGCGGGACATGACCGAGGCCGCGGTGATGCCGCCGAGGCTGCGCTGCAGGGCGTGTTGCTCGGTGGCCAGGATGATGCGCTCCAGTTCGTCACGGGTGACGTCGACGAACTCGCCCAGTTCCTCCAGGGCCTGGTCCAGGTCTTCTGCGCGAATGCCGACCCGTTCGCTGGGCAGCGGGTCATGGGTGTGGTGCAGGTCCTTGCGCGGCACCGCGCCTTTCGGGTAACGCACGCCGGTGAGGCGGTTGTAGAAGATCGCCACAGTTACCAGAATCAGCGCGTTGAGCAGCACCGGCTCCAGCAGGTGGTCGCCCATGGCGCTCAGCCCCGGGTCGGCCAGTACTGCGCTTACTGCCACTCCGCCACCGGGTGGGTGCAGGCAGCGCAGCAGGCACATCACCAGGATCGAGATACCCAGAGCGGCAGCAGCCACCCACAGCTCCGGGCCGAAGCCCTGGCGCATGGCCAGACCGACCGCACCGGCCAGGGCATAGCTGCCCAATACCGGCCAAGGCTGGGCCAACGGGCCGGAGTGCACGGCGAACACCAGCACGGCCGATGCCGCAAGCGGGCCGAGCAGGTGCAAGGCAATACTGGGGCCATAGGCCATGCTGGTCAGCCAGCCGGCGAGGAACAGGCCGAACAACGCGCCGATACCGGCACGCAACCATTCTTTGGGGGGAATATTCAAAGGCGCTGGCAACAGCCGCTGCAGACGACTTTCGGAACGCGAGGCAGACATGTAAGTAATCGAGATCTTTGGTTTTCTTGATTAAAAAGAAAGCCCAGCCGAGGTGGCCTGGGCCTCGTATTGCGAGTGCAATATCACAAGGGGCTCCGTCCATGGAGAGATGGAAACCGCAGGGTTTCGTGGGGGAATTTTGCCGGGTGGGGTGAGATTGGGCCAATTCAAAAAAATGCGGCTGTACTGCAATTTTTTTGCAGTGGTGATATGGCCAGCAAATTCCTCAAGCGCGCCGCGCAACTTGTGGGAGCGGGTTCACCCGCGAAGAATGCGACACGGTGCATGGCACCGGCTTCGCCGGTGTTCGCGGGTAAACCCGCTCCCACAGGGACCCGGTATTACCGAGCCTTGCGCGGCAGGTCAATGCTCACCCGCAAGCCACCCAGGGGGCTATCCAGCAGCGCCAGGCGCCCGCCCCAGGCCTCGACGATATCGCGCACGATGCCCAGCCCCAGGCCATGCCCTGACACCTGCTCGTCCAACCGCGAACCACGCTCAAGCACTTGCTGCCGCTGGCCCTCGGGGATACCGGGGCCATCATCATCGACCCACACCTGGTAGCCCTCGGCATTCGCCGCGATACCCAGCCGCACTTCGCTGTCGGCCCACTTGCAGGCGTTGTCCAGCAAGTTGCCGAGCAGCTCCAGGAAGTCCTCGCGGTCCCACGGCAGCAGCAGCCCGGGCGGTACATCCCTGGCCAGCAGCAGGCCCTCGCCATGAATCATGCCCAATGTCCCCAGCAACCCCGGCAGTTCGACGTCGCAGTCGAACTGCGCGCCCGGCAGCGCATCCCCCGCCAGGCGCGCACGGTTCAGCTCACGCGCCAAGCGTTGCTGAATCTGCTCCAGCTGCTCGCGCATCTGCGTGCGAACATCCGGCAGGTCCTTCAGGCGCTCGCTGGAGGCCAGGCTCAGCAACACCGCCAACGGCGTCTTCAGTGCATGGCCCAGGTTGCCCAAGGCATTGCGCGAGCGGCGCAGGCTGTCTTCGGTATGGCTCAGCAAATGGTTGATCTGCCCCACCAGCGGCGCCAGTTCGCTGGGCACTTCGGCATCCAGCTGCGAGCGCTGGCCCTGCTGCAACTGGGCGATCTGCTGGCGTGCCCGCTCCAGTGGCTGCAGCGAGCGGGTCACGGTGATGCGCTGCAGCACCAGCACCAGGATCAGCGCCACCAGGCCCATGCCCAGGCCGATCTGCTGCAGGCGCCGGAAACCTTCGCGCACTGGCGAATAATCCTGCGCCACGCTGATCGAGATATCCTGACCCAGGCGCCGGTAGTCGGCACGCAGGGCAAGCAGTTGCTGGCCTTCCGGGCCGAGTTCGTGGCTGTCGGAAAGCCCCGGCGCAGCGGGCTTGGGCATGTCCAGATCCCACAGCGAACGGGAACGCCAGGTGCCTTTATCGAAATCGATGCGGAAGTAATAGCCGGAAAACGGCCGCTGGTAGGCGGCCGAGATACGCCGCTCATCCAGTTGCAGGCCCGAGGGCCCGCGCACCAGGGCCACCAGCAGGTTTTCGCTTTCCTTGCGCAGGCCGTTCTCCAGGTAGCGCTGCAGGCCGACCTCGAACAACCACAGGGTCAGTTGCGCCAGTACCAGGCCGACTACCACCAGCACCGCCACCAGGCCCAGGCTCAGGCGTGCCTGGATCGACTTCACGCAGCGCTCCCGGCATAGATGTAGCCTTGCCCGCGGCGGGTCTCGATGACGCTGCGACCCAGCTTGCGCCGCAGGTGGTTGACGTGCACTTCCAGCACGTTGGAGTCGCGCTCGGTTTCACCGTCGTAGAGGTGTTCGGCCAGGTGGCTCTTGGACAGGATCTGCTGCGGATGCAGCATGAAATAGCGCAGCAGGCGGAACTCGGCGGCGGTCAGCTGGATGTCCACGCCGTCACGGCTCACGCACTGGCGGCTTTCGTCCAGGTGCAGGCCGGCCGCTTCCAGCGTCGGCTGGTTGGCCAGGCCACGGGCACGGCGCAACAACGCCTGGATGCGCAACTGCAGTTCTTCGGGGTGGAAGGGTTTGCTCAGGTAGTCATCGGCCCCCGCCTTCAACCCTTCGATACGCTCGGCCCACGAGCCACGGGCAGTAAGGATCAACACCGGCGTGGCCAGGCCGGCGGCACGCCACTGGGCCAGCACCTCCAGGCCCGGCAGGCCCGGCAGGCCAAGGTCCAGGATGATCAGGTCGTAGGGCTCGCTCTGGCCCTGGTACACCGCGTCGCGGCCGTCGGCCAGCCAGTCCACGGCGTAGCCCTGGCGCTGCAGGGCGGCGGTCAGTTCATCGGCCAGCGGTACATTGTCCTCGACAAGCAACAGGCGCATTCAGTCGTCTTCCTCGTCTTTGAGCAGGGCACCGCTGCTGGCGTCGAGCTTGATCTCGCGCACCACGCCTTCAGCCGTCAGCAACTCGACTTCGTATTCGTAGCGATTGTCGTCCTCTTCCAGCTCGGCCTCCAGCAAGCGCGCCCCGGGGTGACGCCCCAGGGCGGTTTCCAGCAGATGCTCGAGCGGCAGGATGACACCCTTCTGGCGTAGTTCCAGGGCCTCGTCCTGATCGAGGTCGCGGGCAACGGCCAGGGAACACACGGCCAGCAGCGCCAGCGCGAGGTAGCGCGCCGGCCGCAGTAGGTGGATCATCAGTTGTCCCGCTCGTCCTTCAGCACTTCACCGGTCTTGGCGTCCAGCGCCACGTCCCATTCGACGTTCTGCATGTCGCGCAGCTCGACCTTGTAGATATAACGGCCGTACTCGTCTTCAAGCTCCGAGTCGGTGACGGTGGCACCCGGGTGCTTGGCCACGGCGGCGGCCTTGAGCTCGTCCAGCGACTTGACGGTCTTGGCATTGACCAGCTTGACCACTTCGTCGGGCTGCACATCCTTGGCGATGGCGGAATGGGCGCCCAGGGCAAGGGCGGCGGCTACGGTGAACAGGGCAGTCATGTGTTTCATCGTTCTTCTCTCCTGAGAACTGTGCAAGTTGTCTACGGGGTTAAGATTAACCACCGGTCCTTAATTCAACCTGAAAACAACTGGCGGCATGATAGCGCAGGTCAGGCTGCTGTCTCGCCATCGCTGAATCCTGCCCGGTCCCTGTGGGAGCGGGCTTGCCCGCGAACACCGGCCCAGCCGGTGCCATACACCACGTTGCATGCTTCGCGGGTGAACCCGCTCCCACAGGGTATCCGCATGAAGCCTTATAATGACCGCCTGCCGCCGAAGAGTCCCGCCATGAGCGCCATTCACATCAAATACCCCGCCCTCACCTTCAAGGCCGGCCAACGTGCCCTGCGGCAGGTCCGCGAGCGCGGCCTGCAGGCAGCCGATGTCGGTGTGCTGCCGGGTGCGGCGGGTGGGCCGAAGCCGCTGGGCATCCAGGGCCTGGACCTGGCGCTGTTCGGTGAGTGGCTACCGTCGGCACCACGCCAGCGTGCGTTGATTGGCGCCTCGATCGGCGCCTGGCGCTTCGCCAGTGCCTGCCTCGACGACCCGGTCACAGGCATCCGTCGCCTTGGCGAACTGTACACCGAGCAGGATTTCGCCAAGGGCGTCACCCCGGCCGAAATCAGCCGCAGCTGCCAGCACATGCTCGATGACCTGCTGCAAGGCCGCGACGGCCAGCTGTTGGCCAATCCGCACTATCGCCTGAACATCCTGGTGGTGAAGAGCCATGGCCAGCTCGCCCACGACCATCGCGGCCGCCTGGGCCTCGGCCTGGGCGCGGTGATAGCCAGCAACCTGCTCGGCCGTTCGCGCCTGGCTCGGCACTTCGAGCGCATCATCCTGCACGACGGCCGCGCCACGCCGCCGCTCGATGCACTGACCGACTTCCCCTCGCGCTGCCTGCCGCTGGACCTGGCCAACCTCCGCCATGCCCTGCTCGCCTCGGGTTCCATCCCAATGGTCATGGCAGGTGTGAAAGACATCCCCGGCGCAGGTACGGGTACCTACCGCGACGGCGGCCTGCTCGACTACCACCTCGACCTGCCCTACCGCGGCGACGACCTGGTGCTGTACCCGCATTTCACCGACAAGGTCGTGCCAGGCTGGTTCGACAAGGCCCTGCCTTGGCGCAGGGGCGATGCCACACGCCTGCAGAACGTGCTGTTGATGACGCCTTCGCCGCAGTACCTGGCAGCCCTGCCCTACGGCAAACTGCCCGATCGCAACGATTTCAAGCGCTTCATGGGTGATGCAGCAAGCCGTAAACGCTACTGGTACAAGGCCATTGCCGAGAGCCAGCGGCTGGGTGACGAGCTGCTGGAGCTGATCACCACCGGGCGGTTGCACGAACGCCTGCAAGCCTTGTAGCTGCCATGCTGGTAGACTGCGCGCATTATCGATTCACACAGAGTCATGCCAGCGTGGAAATTTTCAAAGATTCCACAGTGGATTCCCGCCGAAAACCGAGAGATACCACAACCGGCCATGACGCCCTTAAACAGGCGTCATTGGCGTATCACCTCGTACCAAGCTGTATCTTCCCAATCCCAAAAACGTAGTACATCATCCAGTACATCCAACACACAGCGAGAGGCAATGTACTAGTGGCGCTCACGGACACCGCGGCCAGGCAGGCCAAGCCCCGGGAAAAGGGCTATACCCTTGCGGACTCGCTCGGGCTCACGCTGTACATCGCCGAAACCGGCGTAAAGAGCTGGCACTTCAGGTTCACCTGGCTTGGAAAGCAGGCCAGGATTTCCCTTGGGACCTACCCAGAGATCGGTTTGAAGGAGGCGCGTGCGCGAAGGGACGAGGCGCGCGAAGAGGTTGCGCAGGGAATAGACCCACGCGAATCAAGGAGGATGAAGAAGACAGAGCGCCTTGGCGCCCAGGAGAGGACATTCCGCCGCGTCTACGACGAGTGGCTGGAATTCAGGAAGGGAAGCCTGACCGAATCGACGGTCAAGATCATCTCGAATGCGATGGAGCTGGATGTACTGCCGGCGTTCGGCCTGCGCCAGATCGATTCGATCAAGCGGTCCGATGTGATCACGCTGATTCGCCGCATTGAGCGCCGCGGCTCGGTGACAACTGCCGTCAAGACCAGGCAGTGGATGGGGCAGGTTTTTCGGTATGCGATCGCCACCGGCATGATCGAGAACAACCCCACGGCGGAAATGCACACTGTCACTGAGAAAATGGCCCCGCACAAAAATCGGCCGTTCCTCGACTTCTCGGAAATGCCGACCATCATCAAGGCGATTGAGGAAAGCCAGTCAGGCCTGCAACTGCAGTGCGCCACCAAGCTGCTGATCCTCACTGCTTGCCGGCCGGCTGAGGTGCGCAAAGCCGAGTGGGCGGAAATCGACCTCGACACAGCGACCTGGTCCATCCCTGCCAGCAAGATGAAGATGCGCCGCGATCACGTGGTCCCGCTGTCGCGCCAGGCCGTCGAACTGCTGCGCTCGATGCTGCCGATCTCCGGCGGGATGAAATACGTGTTCCCCAACCGGTCCGATGCGGTACGGCCGATCGGCATCAACTACGCAGTAAACCTGCTGGACCGTTGCGGGTATACAGGCCGGCAATCGCCCCACGGTTTCCGGCACCTGTTTTCCACGGAGATGAACAGCCGTGGCTACAACAAGGACTGGATCGAGCGCCAGCTGGCCCACGCCGACAGCAGCGCCATCCGTGATGTGTACAACCACGCCACATATATAGAGCAGCGCCGCGACATGATGCAGGCCTGGGCCGACATGGTGCTGCCACCAAAGGGGTGATGGTCAGCCTAATCACTCGTGCCCTTGGAGCGCCCACAGCCTGGTCGCCTCTGCCAGCTCAAGCATGTCGGCCAGATCACCGTCGTCGACCTCCTTTCGGCGGTGCCCGGCATAGGCCATCTCGCTGAGGACGGCTGCGCGCCCATCAGGATCGGCCAACAGAGCATCAGCACAGACCGGTCCGCTGTTGGCAATGAGTCCGCGATCTAGCCATAGGATGTGGATTTGTTGACAGATAAACCGCGCAGCGCCACACCAAAGCCTATCTCCGCGCACTGAAAATGATGGCAATATGTTTCCTATTCGTTGAAGCATGCCAGCCCACTGGTGTAAGGTCCGCGCCTAGCAATCGCACAACTCTTGGAAAAATAAACCGCATGGATATCAAGCGCTCAATTCTTGCCGCTAGCCTGGCTATGGTTATCAACCAGGTGCAGGCTGAAGAACCCGCCGCCACCACTTCATCAGCCAGCTGCCCAGCTATCGGCGTGGCCGAGCGCACGCCACACGCCCCAGGACTATCCTATGCAACGAGCGGCAAATTCACACTGAGTGAAGATGGTATTGCACTGTTTGATTATGGAACCAACTACAACAACTTGGGCAAATGGGCAAATCCCTACTTCAATTCAAACTTTGCATACGCTTTATATCGCGACTGGCTGCAAACCAAATGCACCGATGAGGATTTAAAAAACAAGTTCCTTCGTGTAGCAGACTGGTACGTGGAGACTGCTGAGATCAAGAACGGGATGGCCCTGTGGACCTATCCATTCCGGAACCAATATTTTGATCTTGATCCAGGCTGGATTTCCGGAATTGGGCAGGCTCGTATTGCAGGCGTGCTTTACCGCGCCAATGCGGTATCCCCGAAAGAGACGTACAAAAAGACCGCCGACCTGGCCATGGAATCGTACACCCACGAGATCACCGAAGGCGGTGTCATCACTCGAGACAATGGCGTCACCTGGATTGAGGAAGCGCCAGACCCTAAAGGCCGCAGCTATAAGGTGCTGAACGGTCACATTACCGCCTTGGCTGGCCTGGTCGACATTTACGACATCACCAAGGACGAGCGCTGGAAGGACCTCATTCAGCAGGGAGAGGCTGCTGTATCTCGCGATCTGACCCAGTTCGACGGCGGATTCATTTCTTACTACTCGCTCGACTGGCCATCTCCTACTCGCCGCATGGCTGAACGGGGTGGGTACAACTCCCTCCACGTTGACCAGTTGCTTTGGATGTACGAATACTTCCAAGACCCGAAGTACCTGAAATGGGCTTCGCATTTCCAATCGTATGAAATGAACAGCGACAAATACTCGTCCACCTACTCCGTGAACGCTAAGACGAACGGCCCAGAGCGGGCGAAGGCAATCATGTTTGGTGCTTCTTGGACTACCAACGAATTTCCGACAACGTTTACGATCACGCCTGAAAAGCCAACCCGCGTGAAGGGAGTCGCTATTGACGCCCTGGATCACGCGCGCCGCCCTATCGACTTCACAGTCACTGCTTATATGAAGGGCCGGGAAGTAGCCAGGAAAGAGGTGGTCGGGAACGATAAACTCTGGACAGATGTTCTTTTCAAATGGCCAGTTCAGGCGGACAAAATAGACGTCACCTTCACCAAGGGTGACCGGATTACAGCCATCACTTCGATGATGGCCATTCGCAAAGACATCGAGCTTGCGCCGGTGACCAACCAATGCAATTACCGCCGAAAGTCGGGAACAAACGATATCGTCTACACCATCAATAGCGCGATGAGCGACGACCCGGCAGAGACTATGCCAGTTAGGTGCGATGGCTGGGTGTTCCTGCCCATGGAAAAGGGAAAGCCCTACCTTCGAGCCACTGCGCGAGGCGTGAAGGGCGCTGAGTTCACAGTTCTAGAAAGCTGGGACATGAAGAAGTGGAAAGTGGTGAAGCGTGTGCCGATCTCTTCCGGTGAGCCTGTCAGGATCAACGCGAAATATGCCAAGATCGAGTTCAAGCGCGAAGCGCATGAAATAACAGAGATCAGCACAGCAGTTAATTGAGCTGATAAGCCCACCCGATGAGGTGGGCTTTTTCTTTACCGAGGCGTAGACGCGCGCCAGAACACTCGAACAGTACCGGCTGCGCCAAAGTTGGCAAGGCTGCCAGTCTTGACGGTCAGGGTCACCGAGGATGCTGTTGGTGTGTTGCTGTTGCAGACGACTGCGGTTGCCCCGAGAGCAGTAGTGTTGACGTTCTCAGTAACAATTGGCGGGTCTTTAAAGATGCCAGATGGGAAGGTTACCACCGCGCTCGCAGAGGCCTGCGCGGTGGTAACAGGGATGTCTACGAATCCACCGATAGATACTCCCGTGACCTCGGTAGCAGTGTGAACCTGAGCGGCTTCACCTGGAGCCTCAAAGCCGGTCATGCTGGTCCGTGCAAATGCTGCTCCACCTGAGTTTGTGACGCGGACGGACTCATACCCTGACGCAGCTTGGGCGACTTGGGCGCCGTCGAGCTTCACCCGGGCATCGGTCGCAAGAGAGTTGCGTTGGATGATCTTGAACACGGACATCGCAGCGGGGGCATAGACAACCATGCCAGAGCAATCGAATGTTCCACCGATGGTGTCGGCCGCCGCGCTCGAGGTGTTATTGCCGCCGCAGTCGACAACCCCACGGGACGCGGCAGCGGGGTTTGTATCTGCATAGCAGCGAACGCCCGAGTAGTCTCGGTCGTAGCCAGTCATTTCAGCGTGATAGAAGCAAATCCCATCGTCAGCCGCGAACACGCGCCCCTTAACGGTGATGTGGTTGCCGCCGCCATCGAAGCCGCCGTAGATGTCTCCCTCGAAGGTGAAATATTCAGTGTTGCCGTGCGTATCAACCGCATGCGCCGATCCTTCGAAGGTAGTAGTTGCTGTTCCTCGGCACACAATGTCGCGACATGGAACGCTGCCAATATCGCCATACCCGCCAGTGGTAATACCGTGGCGCGAAGCCGAGAAGTAGCCCTCCATACGCATATGCTGGCAATTGGAGAAGACCAGGCCGTAGTCATTGCCAGTTCCGGACATGAGACCTTGCTCGGCCACTAGAGCTCCGCCCTCACCGTTGAAGCACTTTTCCAGTTCGATAGCTGACGAAGACTGCTTGCTGTAGCCCTTCAGACCGGTGATATCGAAGTCGATAAGGCGCTGCGCCCTTACAGCCATCACTGTTGGAAGGGTTTCGGGAGCAATGACCTTCAGCGATCCTTCCAGCTTGAACTTGCCGCCGTTCATCTTATAGATGTTCACCGCTGCAGCTGTGTACCCGGCGTAAAGAGGCTTGGTCAGGCGAACCTGCGTCGGGCTAGTCACGGCAGCTACACGGCAGTACTCGCCGGCTCGGTAGTAGCTGCGGAAGCTGGAGTAACTGAAGTCGGTCGGGTTGTAGATAACGAACACATCGCCAACATTCAGGCCGTGCGGAGCTGCAAACGTTAGGAGGTTGGCGCCTTTCAGGTAGTTGATGCTGAGTGCTGGCAAGGCCGAGAAGCTACCGCCGCCCAGTCGAACGGCGCAGGCATTCGGGAAGTTGCCGACCGTAACTGCGGCGCTGGCATCAATTACTACGTCGCCGAAGGTCCGCACCATGGTCCCGAATGGGAAAGCAACTTCTCCAGTGGCTGGGTATGTACCTCCGTTGATTCCGAGAGACCCGCCGCTTGCTGCCCAGGCTTGGATATTCCCGCCGAACTGCTCGGGAAATTTCAAGTTGCTGATGCGGTCGCCGACAGTCCAGCCATCGTGACCCAGCATCCTTGAGCCTTTAAGTGGGTCAAGTTTATTGGCGAGGTCCTGCACAACTCCAATGAACCCATTTGCACCAGCAAAGATTACATTCGCTGCATTGTTGATTGGACCTTGCCCGGTTGCCAGGATCGAGGCGATGAGATCCTGAACCCAGCTCTTCGTGGTTGCATCCTGGTTCTCTGTAGGATCACCAAGGTTCTTGATTTGGCGGCCTTGCGCATCGTAGTAATTCTTTCCGATGGGCCGAACCAGCGCCCGCGACAGGCCTGCGAACCCTTGCTGAATGAGCATGGTCAGACGGTCGAAGACGGTCTCATGCGTCTCGGCCAGGAATTTGCCCTGGTTGCGGAGGTCGGTTGGCTGAACCGGGTCCATGACTCGCGAAATAGTGAGTGATGCCCCGGCCACGCCGAGAAAGCCTGCGGCGTAGGACGACGTCAGCGTACCGCCATTCTGGGAGCCGGCGCCGGACAAAGTGTATTGCGCCCCCGTCAGGGTTTCCGATGTTCCATCTTGCTTGACCAGGACAGCCTCGATGTCGGAGTCCTGCAGGAAACGATATGGAATGGGGAACGCCGGTCCGCCGGATACGTATTCAACAACGCTATCAGTGGTCGATACGGTCAATTTTCAGTGCTCCAGAAATGCGAAAGCCCCGCACTTGGCGGGGCTCTCTTGGGTTTTGATTGGGCGGATGCGCTAAAGCCGGGCATGAAAAAGCCCGCTTCGGCGGGCTTGGATAGTCAGCGGGCTATTCCCAGCGGGTCTTGGTAGATCTGCGAAGGTCGAACCAGGAACTCCTGGCCGTTCTGCTGCCTGATCCTTTCCTCAGTCCTGCGCAGCGACCCCGGGTTCATGGCCTCCTGTACCGAGTACAAGAACAGATGATCTAGCGCGATCCGGGTGTAGAACAGGTTCATGAACGGGGTGTTGTTCTGGGCGAGGCGCAGGGCGGATGCAGCGGTGTCGTCGCCCTCCTTCGCCCGAGCCCACAGGTTTAAGGCATCGGCGACAGTGCCGAGGGCCGGACCGGCAGCTGATTCCAGGGCGGTGTTGCCAAAGCGGTTGGCCTCACCGAACAGGTAGTCGCCGAAGATTCCCAGCCCGCCGCCCTGCACCATTGCCGCCAACCAAGTCTTTGGATCATCCGCCGGCCGTGGCTCGCGGCCCTTGGTTACATCCTTGGATGCCATGGACAGATAGCCGAATGCCGTGGTCCAGAGCATGAGTTGAGCCAGCGCCAGCCGCTCGCCGTTACCATTGCGCAGGGCCTGAACCAGATCCCGGCCACCTCGGAAGCTATTGCCCAGTGCTGTCGGGGTGTAGCCGCGACCGTATAGCTCGCGCCCCAAGGTCTTCTGCATATACGCAGCCGGGAAGCTCTTGAACTGCGTAACGAATCGCAGCAGATCGCCCGGTACCGTGCCGGGCTGGGTGCCTTGGTTCATGATCGAGCGGGTACGCGCGTCGGGCTCCAGAACCGCATAGGTAACGCGGTCGTTGACGTAGGCGCGCAGGCTGCGCTCCAGGTCCTGGCGGGTTTCGCGGATCGCGCCAGCAGATACCGGGCGGTTACGCTCTGCCAGATACTGGCCAATACGCTCATCGCTGATGTTGGCGATGCCGTCCGGTGTCATGTAATCGCGGCCGTCCGCCATGCGCATGTCCATCTCGCGCAGCAAATCCCACTTGCCGGCATCGAGGTCGTATAGGCCCAATGCGCGCTTGAAGTCGCTGTTGAGCGAGCCCCAGGCCTTGCCTTTGCTCTGTGCCAAGTTGTGCGCCATCATCAGTCCGGCGCTTGCCTTGTTGGCGTCTGTCCACCAGGACAGTCCGTTGAGGCGGAAGAACTGGCTCATGCCGCGGGACATCTTGCCGCCGACCGAGTCATCGGCGGAGAAGCGGCGCATGATCTCGCCGCGCATCGAGTCGGCGTATACGCCATAGGCCGAAAGTATCTGCCTCTGCTCAGCGCTGCCTCGACCTTTGAGCAGGCCCGCCCCCATCTCGGCCAGGCTGCCCAGGAAGCTCTTCCCTTGGTACCGCATCTCGCTGGCCGCAACCGGCAGGTCGGTGAAGCTGGACAGCAGCGCGCCGCCGAGCTTGGACAGGGACTGCCACGCCCGGACGTTCGCCGCCACACGCGCCTGGGTGGCATTGCCCGGTATACGGGTCTGGCCGCTAACTTCCTTGAACCGATTGTCGATCACGCCTCGGCGGGCGGTATTGAAGTTGGCCAGGGCGGCCGGATCGCCACCGGCCCGAACATCTTCCTTGATGACGTCCATGGCCATGTTCAGGTTGGCCTCTGGGTTGGTGCCCAGGCGTCGCATCAGCGCAGTGTTCTGCCCAGAAAGATCAAGGCCGCGCAACACCGCTTCTCGCAGGTTCCCGGTGCCAAAGAGCTGGTTGTACTCATGCCATGCCACGCCATCCTTGAAATGCAGAACGCGCTCCTGGCTCAGCTTCTTGGCCAGGTTGGACGGCCCGCGGAAGCCGTTAGGCTGCTGACCGCTTGGTGACTTCAAGTGGTCACCGGATACCAGGCCGTCATAGACACCCTTGAGGAAAACCATGGGGTCGCCGCCCTCGCGAAACGTTGCCGTGTCGAGGCGCGGCAGGATCTCTTCTGCCCAGCGATCGAAGCCGGCAGCGCCGATCTTCTCGCTGTCGTGGCTCTGGCGGGCGATGTATCCGGGCAGCTTGCCGATACTGGCACCAGCGCGGTTGGCGTCGATTCGGGCGCCCTCCTGGTACTTCTGGATGATCTTGGCGATTTCCACCACCTGTGGGTTCAGGTCTTTGGTGTCCTGGTCCTTGCCGATACGCCACAGTGCATCAGCGATGTCTTGGTCAGAATCTCCACGGGCAAGCACAGCGGTCAGGTCGGCGCGATCCAGGTCGGCCAGCATTCCGCCGATATAAGCATCACCCAAGGCTTTCTGCTCAGCAGCTACCGACAACCGGGAGCCCTGGCGCGCAAGGTTGGTGCCCACAAGAAACGACTCGACGCCTAGGTCAGGACGGTCGGCGAACTGGTCACGGACGAAGGCCACAAGCCGGGCGCGGGCCCGCACGTTGATCAGCGCGTTGCGCTTCTCGATGATGGCGGCGTGCTCTGCCTGCTTGGCCAGCTCATCGGCAGCGCGCAACGCGGCCTGCTCGCTGCCCAACGCGCCTTCGCGGGCCATGATCTCCTGGGTTCTCCCGCGCAGCAGCTGGAAGATCTCCTGAATCTCGTTCGATTCCATGTCGCCGGCGGCTGCCCGCACTGCGTCGGCGCAAGGACTGATACCTGATGGAAGTGCCATCAACCTCTCCCCAGTTCACAGATAGCCGCGGCCCGGTAGGCCTTGGCGTATTGTTCGGCTTTTGCAGCTTCAGCATCGGCGGCGGCCAATTCGTCACGGCCTAGGGCCTCAACCTGGGCGCGCTGCTCTTCGGGAAGCTGCTCGAGCATCTCGCGGGCCATGGCTTCGTCCTCAGCCAAGGCGGCGCGGGCTTCCTCCAGATCGTCTGCAGCCTGGCCGTGTCCGTCCACGCGCCGGCTTTCGGCCTGCCCCTCTTGATCGACGCGCCTGGTCTGCGGACGCTTGAGGTACTCCAGCGCGCTGGCGGCCTTCGCCGGCTCGTCCAATTCGAACAGCTTGGCCACATCGATATCGCGGCCCGTCATGGCCTGAGCCACGGCGGTGCGAAGGGCATTGTCACGAATCGTCCAATCAGCGCCCTCGGCTGTCTCCCGGGCTGTGCGGATGGCCGCGCCCAGCGGTCGCTGCTGGTAGCCCTGCATGATTTGTCGGGCCCTGGCCTGTATCTGCGGCTGCAGGCGTTCCGGAACCTGCCCGCGCTCGATCAATCCCAGGTCACGGCGATCCAGCTCTCCGGCCCGGTTGCGCTCCAGCATGGTGTCGATCTCGCTGGTGCGCGCACGAATCTGCTCACGCTCTGCAATGATGGCGTCCCGTGCAGCCCGTTCGGCTTGCTTGCGGCTCAAACGCTGACCCTGGAAGACCTTGGCGCGGTCGCGGTAAGTCGCGTCCAGCGCCATATCCTGCGCCACTAGACCAACACGCTCAGCCTTGAGGTCTGCCACGTTGCCAACGCGCTCGCCGGCCAGTGATGGCCTTATCTCGTCCAGTGCCTGCTGCTCCGCCGATCGATATAACGACGCCTGATCTTCCTCCAACTGCCTGGAAAGTCCAGTGCGAAGGGCAAGGTCCGGGTCTTCGTCGAACATCCGGCCAAGATCGATGTTGCGGCCGGAATCTACAGGTCGCGCTGCTGCACCAGCATTCACCGACGTTTCAACCGGTGCCGCTTCTGTGGCCAGGCGACGGCGCAGCGCATCACTGACCGCGCCACCCACCGAATGCAGGCCGCCCCCCAGCAGGCCGCCCAAGGCGATGTTTGCCAGCGAGTCCGAAAGGCCGTATTCGGTCTGGTCCTGCTGGGCGGCCAGCAGCGGAAGCGGCTCAAGGATCGCAGCGCCCACGGAACCCTCAAGCGCACCAACGCCACCACGCACTGCAGCACGACCAAGCGGAGTAGTGGCGCCGGCCAGCAGCCGGGCGTAGCGCGCCTCACCCACCACCGGCACAAAAGCAGATGCGATGTTGAGCGGGTCCAGCAGCGAAGCAGCCAGGCTGCCCGCGATCTTGGTGGGCAATGAACCGCCGTTCGCCCTGGCCATGATCTGCTGCCGCGCCAGCTGCTCCTGGTGGCGCTGCATCAGGATTTCCAGCGCCCCTTGGCGAATGCCTTGGTCAGGGATCTTAATGTCGAGCCCGGCGCCTGCGACCTGGCTGCGCGCCTGCTCGGCGTCGATCAGCGGGGTTTCAGGCTCAAGCCGGCCAGCATTCGGAGCGAGATAGGATTCCGGCCCCATGACAACGGCCCGACCCTGGTTCTGCTGGTTGAGCTCTTCGAGGCGGAAAGCCGATGTGCTGGGGTTGGTCGAGAACGCTTCGTCGAACGCTGCACCAAACACGTCGCTGCTATCAGCCGGTACGTCCAGTAATGTGCGCCGGTCAAGCGCCGGGGCATCGCCTGCATAGATAGTCAATTATTGATCCCCAGGCCGCGTACTCGTCCGATGCGCGATGCATCGCTTTCCTGGCGGTTCAGGCCATCGGCTGTCAGTTCATCCCAGGTGCGGGTGATGGGTTTGCCATCCTTGCCCAGCAGGCGGTACCCATTGAGGGTCAGGCTCAGGCCGCTCTCGTCGTTGTTCGGCACCCATTGACCGCCGTCGATCACCGCCTCGCGCAGCTGCTCCAGGTTAACGTCGGCCGGCACGCCGCGCAGTCCAGGCAGCAGGGCGAGGTCATCAGCACTAATGTTGGCCAGGGCCCGGTCGGCACCGCGCTTCACTGCCGCAGTATCCAGGCTCTTGGGCACCCGGTAGGTGTCGAAGAAGTCGTACTTATCGTTCACCATGCCGTTCACTACACGCTGGGCAGCCTTCTCTGGGGTCATGCCCTGACGAACGTAGGAGAGCGCCGTCTTGGTGGCTGCGTCGTACATGGTGTTGAACGTCTCATCTCCGCCTGCCTGGCCCTGAAGGGATTGAGCGAAAGGCCCCATTGCGCTCTGGACTGCGGTGGCGACGTTGGCGGCAACGCCATTTTCGAGCCCCTTCTTGAGGTCTGCATCGCTGAGATTGGCAACCGATGCCATGCGCTCGGCCACGTCCTTCGGTAGCCCAGTAGCGATCACTTGCGCCTCGGGCGGCAGCTTCTTGCCAAGTTGCTGGGCTATGAGCGGGAAGTTGGCGCCCCACTGCGCCTGCTGCTGCTCGATCAGCGTGGCGGCATTCTCGCCGCCGGCCACCTGGCTATTGAATCCGGCTGCGATCTGATCGGCTGCCGCGTCGGGTAACAGTTTTGGCGACTGCACACCCAAGCGGCGCTGCTCGGCAATAGTCGCGTCGGCGTAGGCCTGGTATGCCTCTTGGGTGCCAGCCTGCTGTGCAGCGGCAAAGGATTCGCGAACGGATGGGCTATAGCGAGCAACATAGGCTGCCGGGTCATCCTGCTGCTGCTTCATCAAGCCAGTGGCCACAGTCGCCAGGCGCCGGTACAACTGGTCATCCTCCGCAAATCCGGAGCCAGCATTACCGCCTTGGGCCGGCTGGAACTTGGCCAGGATCTCCCGGCGTTCCTCCGGTGTAGCCGTCGCGAACTCGCGTATCGCCGGGGCCACGGCCTGAACCTTGGCGAACGATTCATAGGCTTGGCCGCCATTCTCACCATAGGCCGCGTTGAAGTCCGCGCGAGACGGCGGGTTGTCGAAGTCGAAGCCCTGCAGGTAGGCCGCTTGGGCGTCCTGCACGCGCGATTGAAGCTCTACCCTGGCAAAGGCCTGCAGCTGACGGGCTTCAACCTGGCGCTGCCTGGCCTCGGCCTCAAGCCGCCGGAAGCCCTGATCGATACCATTGGTGGCACGGATCTGGTCTTCAGCGGTCATGCCGTCCTTGAACTGCTCATAAAGGCCGCGTGCCTTCTGCGGGGAATCAACCAACGTCCGCTGAATCACCGTTTGAGACAGGCTGCTGTTCATCCGCTGGCGCTGAGCCTGCATTTCTTCTGGCGACCAGCCGTTACGGGCGCCGCGCAACTGCAGCACCGCATCCATCTTCGCCCGGTTCTGAGCCACGGCCTCAGGATCGTTGTAGTTCAGGGCTGCGCTGTCCATGGCCAGCTGAATAGACGACTTGTCGACATCGTCCTTGTACTGCTGCTGCTCGCCAAACTCGTAGCTGCCCAGCTTCGCCTCCAGGCTTCCTCGGCGCTGGAGCGAAGACTGGCGGAACATCTGGCGCTGCTGCTCGTTGGCAAGAGTGTCGTAGATGGCTTGCTGCTGCTTGTCGAAGTCGCCAAGGACGGTCTGGCTGATGTTCAGCGCAGCACTACCTTTGCGCGTGAACGCCCCGGTTTCCGGGTTGAACAGCGCGTTGTTCTGCCAGCTGCCCAGCTGGTTGTCGGCATTAAGCAGCGCTGTCTGGTTGGCGTCTTGGACCTCGCGTTGATGAACGTCAGCGAGATCTCCAGCAAGGCTGGACAGGCCCCGAGCCAAGCCCGAGGCATCAGTCGAGGCCTGGGCCACACGAGGCGCGTTGACGACCTCGGGAGCCACCCGGCGCATCTGGAGTTGTGGAATTCGTGCGGCCATGCTCAACCCCTGCTGTACATGTTGTAGGCCTGCCCTCCACCGGTCAGCAGCGAGCTGAAGGCGTTGAGACGGCGAGTTCGGAATTCTGCCTTGGCCTGCTTGATGCCCTCGTTACCCTGGTCAACTAGGCCCATGGCTTGGTTGAAGGCGTTCCGGCGAAGCTGGTCAGCATCCTGGCGGGCAATGTCCAGCGTGCCTTGCTCGATACGGCCGGCGGATCCCTGGCCTACCGCCACACCATTGGCTGCAAAGCCTGTCCGCTGGCTGGCGGCAGTCTGTCGGCCCTGTTCGTTCGACATGTCTGCAGCGAAGTCGCCCTGGCTGATCACGTCGCGCGCCTGGTCATTCAGGTAGCGCTGCTGGCGATTGGCGGCCTTGACCGCGTCTTTCCCCTGCTGAATCTGGGAGTACGCATTGAGCAGGCCACCGCCCGCCGCTGCGCCAGCCCCTGCTGCTGCGCCCATTACAGCCCCCTCAATGTCATTGGATGGAACAGTTCACCGTTGACCCCGTAGGGCACGGCGTCATGCATGTGGAACCCGAGCCAGCGCAGCCAGCGAAGGGCCTTCACATAGCGGGCATCGGTGTAGTTGATCAGCACCTGGTAACGCTGGCGCATGGCGGCAACCTCGCGGTCGCACTCGATCAGGAAGGAGCGGTGGTGCCGATCGATCTCCGTGGTGCTGATCAGCCATGGCACCCCGGTCTGCTCATCGAGCTTGATGTCGCCGAACATCGCGACCACCCGGCCATCCACCACGTAGGCCAGGGGCCTCACGCTCTTTTCCACCGAATAGCGCAGCTCCTGCTCTACGGTCAGGCCTCGGATGGCTTCGAACTCCAGCCGATCAGCCATGCGCGCATTGGCCACCGTCATTGCGATCAGCCGGTCATCAACCGGCAACATTTCAGCCACCGGACTGGACATTGGGCATGACCCCCAGAATGGTCAGCGGCAACGGGTCGGACTGGCGGATAAACAGGCGCCCGTAGTTATCCCACTGGCACTGGATCTCCATCTCGGCCCGGCCGGTCAGCAGCTCGATCGGCTCGCCGTAGTCTTCGTCGGCCCGCTGTTTGAACTCGTCCAGGTGCTCTGCATCGGGACCGGCGAAGATGCCGCGGCTTTCCTGGCAGATCACCACCACCTGGTTGATGCGCTTCTTGCTGCCCAAGAACGCCTGGTTGTTCTGCAGCGTGAGGTCCAGGGTTTCGAAGTCGGCGGTGATAGGTAGGCCGATATGGGCAATCAGGGTTGGACTGTCCAGCGTAATGGCGCCGCCGGTGACGACCTGCTGGGGCACGACATTGCCATCACCCAGAATGCTGACCGTCTTCCCTTCAAGGTGGCCAAGCCCGCTAACGGTTGTGGCTGCAATACCCCAACGGGTGGCGGATACACCTCGCAGCGATCCAGGTACGACGGTTTGAGGCTCCACGGTGACGACCGTGGCCGAGACGAACGCGGTGATTTTCACGGTCAGCACATCGCCAATGGCGTATTCGTTGCCGCCGCCATACATGATCACGCTACGGCCCACCATGCCCGCGTCGAAGGTGGCAACGGACACGGTAAACGTCAGGAGGTCCGGGTATTGCCAGGTGGTGCCACCACTCAGTACGGCGGTTCCGGTGCGGCGCCCGTCGTAGGTCAGACCGCAATCAACGAAGAAGGCCCGGTCGAACCAGTAATCGCCGCTGCCGAACTTGGTCAGCTGCCTGGTGGCCATGCGCTCGATGTAGCGCTTGGTAATGCCGTTGATAGTGCGCTTGACGATCAGGTACAGCGCGTCTTCGTCGCCCTCCGGCACCGAAGCCACAGACTCAACCTGACCGTCAGTGTCATGCCAGTGCCAGGCGTAGACCTGCTGGTCGGGCAGGAAGGTGAAGCCCAGCAGCATCCCGTCATTGCGAGCCATCCACAGAATGCCGTTGGGCTGCAGGGTGAAGGCCATGTCTTGGATGGTGAAGCCGCGCAGCAGGTGCGACGACAGCACGCTGACGTCTTGGGGCTGGAAGCCGTCCGAGACGTAGTTGTAAGCCAGCGTCGACAGCTTGCCACCGCGGGCCTGGATATATAGCGCCGTGTTGGCGTAAATCGCCGGCGGCACGTCGCTGGTGCCGAAGTAGCTCTGCTCGATCGCCGAGACGTTGGCAGCTGTGACCCCTGAATCGGTAGACCCGGTGATGGCGATCTCGGCGCCGGAGGTCATGGCCAGCAGTTCGCGCAACGACACCAGGTGACGGATCTGGTTGACCTGCCGGCTGGCGATGACGAACTCAATGCCGTCGTCGTCCTTGTTCGGGTCGGAATAGCCGAAGTTGTGGAAGTCCCCGGTGCGCGACATCCATACGGTTTGAGGGTTGGCCTTGCTGGCCGCGAACACCATGCGCTGCTGGTAGTAGCCGACCACTGATGGGTTGTTTCCATCAGCGAACGGGTTATACGCAATGGGC
The DNA here is from genome assembly GCF_017490905.1 of Pseudomonas sp. 32_A. NCBI lineage: Bacteria > Pseudomonadati > Pseudomonadota > Gammaproteobacteria > Pseudomonadales > Pseudomonadaceae > Pseudomonas > Pseudomonas sp. 32_A. The sequence continues at coordinate 54,192 of NZ_JAFGYI010000006.1, forward strand.
ACGGTGTCATCGGTCTCGGGGGTAATGTTGATGTCGGTGAAGGTCGTGCCGGTGGCCTGGCCGATGAACCCGAACACGCCCGAAGACTTGTTCTTGTAGATGTTGTAGTGGTCGGCCCCGGCCGATGCCGTCCAGCTCAGGCTGGCCCCTGGCTTGTTGTCGAAGCTGTTCACCGTGGCGGTGTTGCTGGCGTTCGACTCGACCGAGCCCTCGGAAATGCTGCTGACGGCTGTCACCTTGTATTGGTACTCGGTGGTATCGCCCGAGCCACCCGTGCGTGCAGTTGCCGACAACCCGGTCGGCGCTGCGATGCTGGGCTCGAACACAATTGCCGTCAGGGTCCAGTTCGTTGGGCCGAGGCGAGAAAGCTCTCGCGGCGGATGATCCGGGTGAACAATGGTCAGCACATCGGCCGATTGGGTGAACTTCAGCGCCGACAGCTGCGCCGAGGTATACGGCGAAACGATCTCATAGGGCAGACCGCCGCTCACAACCTGCCCGCCCATGCTGATGAAGCGGATATACAGGTTGCCGAACTCCAGGATGTAGGTCTGTTCGGTCGAGAACTGGAACGGAATCAGCCGCGACTTGGCAGCACTGTTCTTGGTCTCGACGACGTAGCGCGTGCCGGATCGGTTTTGCGCGCCGCCCTCGGGCAGCACCTGATAGTTGCGGCAGGTCTTGAGCGCGGTGTAATAGCGGCCCAGGTCAACCCGTGCGTATGTGGCCGGCGACACTTCGCCAGCGCTGAAGGACGGTTGGATAACTTCAGTCATGCCCCGCGCCCCGTGATGAAGACCGATTCGCGCTGGTACTGGGTGGTGCCCTCGTTAAGCGCGGTAGCAGCGGCCTCCAGCACCGTGGCCTTGTACTGGCCAAAGCAGGCGCTGGTAATGCCGGCGTCCTTGGCCAGCGGCCCGGCGATCTCGCTGGCCAAGTACCAGGCCAGGGCCGACACGAAGATCGGGTCGAACAGCTCAGGCGAAGTGACCTTGAGCGTGTACTCCAGGGTAGCCGGGCTCACGCTGGTGCTGATCAGGCGCTGGCTCGAACCGTTTACCACCCGGAACGGGATGCGCGGCAGCTCAGGCATGTAGCACTCATAGCCAACCGGGATAGCGCCCTGCGGCCAGCCAGGGTTGACGATTCGGCGCACGCGCATACAGTCATTCGGCACGGCGTAGGCGTACTGAAAATCGGGGTTCGGGTTGTCGGCCACCTCAGCGAGCTGCGCAAAAGCGGTGGCGAAGCCCCAGTCGCAGTCGGCACGCAGCACAAAGTCGCGGCTGCTCTCGTAGAACTGCTTGCAGATCCTGGCCGGCTGGCTGTTTTCTTCCAGGTCATCGATGCGGGTGCCGTTGCCGATGCGGAAGATCGCCATGTTGCAGATGTCGATCACAGATGACATTGGTTGATGGCTCCATGAAAAAGGGCCCCGAAGGGCCCTTGGCATTGCTGGCTGGATTACTCGCCTTTGACTTCTGCGAGCTTGGCGCGGAGCTTTTCAAGGCCGGTGCGCTTGTCCACATCGACACCCAAAGCCTTCAGTTCGGCGATGATTGCATCCCTCTCATCGCCATCAGCATCGCCAGCATCGACCAGTTTCAGGTTGCCGCCATGACCGTCGATTTCCAGTACGATCTTGGCGCCCTTCTCGTAGAGCTGCCCGTTGATGAACGAGCGCTCGAGCACTTCATAGGTGCTAGGCATTGGTCTGCACCCCCGCAACGATGCCGGCGGTTACCTTGCCAGTGGTTGGCGCGGTACCAGTCACGGTGTAGTTCATGCGCAGATAGCGCTCGGTCTTCTGCGGCAGGGTGATTACCGGGGTCTGGTAGCCGGCTTTCAGGTCGGCCAGAGGGACCACCGTGGTGAACAGGATGCGGGGCGAGCTGAACGACGAGTTGTCGTCAGCCTGCAGCTCGATGGTCAGGCTGGTGAGGGTATTGAAAGCCTCGACTACCTGGACGCACAGAGGGATGTCGCCCGCGCGCCCAACGTCCTTGGTGTCGCCACGGTCGATTACGTCGGTCGAAGCCGCCGAGGCGGTGATCGCCTGGGCGTTCGACATGAGCAGTTTCTTGTCGAAAAGCATGATCTGTTCTCCTTTAGACAACGCGGGCTTCGGTGTTGAGTAGCTCGTCGCAACGCTTGATCGGGATGCCCAGAAGCTCAGGGATCTTGCGACCGGCGTACTCGCCCAGGGTGAGGTTGACGTTTTTCGAGTTCATCGCCTGCAGGTGCAGGAATGTCTGGATGGTGCGGTTGCAATAGATCACGGTCTTGCCTTCGCCCTGCATTGGGTTTTCCAGCAGGTAGTAGGCCTTGATCATGTTTTCGATCAGCTTCGCGCCAGAGGCCGCATCCGAGGTCAGGGTGGTGACATCGATGTTTGCCACGCGTGCGTTGGCGCGCCAGTCGCGAACCGACATGCCGATGTCCCACTTGAAGTGGTCGCGATAGGCCTGGAACTCGCCGCCTACGTCGTCCTTGACGGTATCTTCACCCAGATTGCGGTGCTGGAAGCCGGCCACGCTGCCCTTCGGGTACAGCAGGTGGGTGGTCAGTTCGCCCCAGGTCACGAACCAGATCGAGGTGTTGGTCGAGCCAGTGCCACCGGCGTCAACGATGTTTCGCCCGGACTCGGCAGCGAGCGAGTTGTAGCGCGGAGACAGGCCCAGGAAGGCCTGTGGCTCGGTCTGGGTGTTGCCGTAGAACATGTAGCGCGAGGCCTTGTTGTTGAAGCCTTGCAGCTTGCCCAGGTTTTCAGAGGCGCGGAATGCAGCCTCGTTACCGGAAAGGTCAGCCAGACCCTTATCCACCAGGCCGTAGTCCTCCATCATGCCGGTGGTGTCCAGCACCGGGACGGTGGTCGATTTGCTTGGCTGCACGCCCTGGTTGAACATGCGCCAGGTTGGCTCAGGGATGCCCGAGCGCATGGTGGTCTTGTGCTTGGAGCCGTCGTTGCACTCCATGTACTCGGCGTCCATGAGGATGTCGTTCTGCTTTGCCATCAGCTCGACGATCTTCATGATCTTCTTGGTGCTGTCTTCCCGGCTGAACTTGTCGATCAGCGTCGGCATGGTGGAGGCGAGAATTGCCATGAATTACTCCTTTTGCCTTAACGGAAGGCGTCAACGATGGACATTTCGGATTTAGGTACTTCGGTGGTGGTGCGGTGCAACCTGCCTTCGCCCAGCTCCTTGCCAGCCTTGTGGAACAAGCGGACGACTTCGGGGTGCGACCCCAAGCCAGATTCCGCGAGGAAGGCAGAGAGCTCTGGAGATCCAAAGTCGGTCAAGAACTGCTGCGCTACCGCGACGTTGGCGTCGAAGTTGGCGCCCCCGAACGCGGCATCGCTGCGCAGAGCGGCTTCCCACTCGCCGACCTGCTTGTTGCGGAACTCGATGGCCTGCTGCTGGCTTGCCTCTTGGGCCGCCAGGGATCGCTGGGCATCGAATGCAACGAGCCTGTCAGCCTGCTCCTGGGTCAGACCCAGCTCCTTCAGCACTGGCGAAAAAGCGGCCAGTTGCTCTTCGCTGATGGAGTAGCCGTCTGGCAGGTTGGCGAACGCGTAGGCTTCAGGGACTACCGGGGCCGGTGGCTCTGCTGGCTTCTCGGCTGGGTCTTGCTGCGGTGCCTGCGCCGGATCAGCAGCAGGCGGTTGCGACGGCGGAGCTGCCGGGTCGCTTGCGGGTGGGGTGGCGCCACCTGCAGGACCACCATCGGTGTTCGATTCGTTCATGAGGAAGTGGCCGAGACGGCCGTGGATGAAGAGGCTCATGCTTCACCCCCTTTGCACTTGCCAAGCCCGATAGGACAAGGGGTTTCTACGCACTCGGCGCAGTAGCGGTGAGGTGCGGCATGCGGGCAGTCCTGCGACGGCGCGTTCTGCGCGGCCAGTTTGCTGCGCAGCTCATAACCCATCAGCGGCCATACCTTGGCCACAGCGTTCTCTCGGGCGATGCGGCGGCCGATCTCGGCGTCGAAGTTCTCCGGGCTGGCGCAGGCACTCTCACCGGTGACGGTGAAGCCGTTGCGCAAGACCAGGACGCAGAATGTAACCAGATTCAATGCCTGGATGGTCCGTGGCACTTCCCAGTCTTCAGCGTACTTGGCGTGCTCGCCGGTATGAGCAGCACCGTCGAAACCGGTGAAGTAGTGCTCGCTGCCAATGTTCGCCTCGATGTCTGCCGGGCGAATGCGCGGCGCGTTTAGGCCCTTGGCCTGGATTGCTTGCTCAATTGCTTTGTCGCTCATGGTCATTCCTCTTTGCTGACCGTGGTGTTTTCCTGAACCATCAGCAGGTACTGCTCAGGGATCAGGGTTCGGATCTCGTCGGCCAAGGATCGGCCAACCTCGTAGGCGCCAAGCAGGTAGCTCTGCCGGCCGCCATGGGTATCGAAAAGGGTTGTGCGACCCTCGAAGCGGGTCGCGGTCAGCAGCTGCCAAACAAAGCGGCGGCCGGTCTGCGTGGCCATCTGGGCTCGTACGTCGGCGTTACGGCGCTTTTGCGCCAGGCGCGCGGCGTCCTCCCGCTGCTGCGAGATGTCTTCGTCGTCGAACATTTACGCTCCGAGGATCTGGCCGAGCGCGTTGTCGCCCGTGATCTGAGTTTCGGATAGGAGTTTCGCGGCCTGGACGCCACTGGCCATGGCCTGCTGGGCTTCGGCCGCCTGCTGTTGCTGGGCGCGCTGCTCGCGGATCGCCGCAACCTCTTCATCGCCACGGATGACAGTTGGCACGACGCCAATGGATTCTCCGTACTCGTCCACCCACTGGTCGGCGTCGAACTTGTCGCGTACCTCTGGGAAGGCGGCCGACAGATTGCCGATGGTCGACGCGATGCGCTCCAGGCCGGTGACTGCCGAGGCTTTCTGCGCCTGGGCCAGGATCGAGATGTAATCAGCCTCGACCACGGTGCTTCCCAGCTCTTCTGGCGGCTCAGGGAGCAGCGGCTCGCCGTCGATCAATCCAGCCCAGATAGGCATCGACTGACGCAGCATGATGCCGAACACGCGCTCAATGATCGGGTCCAGGCCTTCGTAGTCGACGCGCTCAACCACTGGCCCGAGCATCGACATCTTCTCTTCGCGACGGGCGTTGATCTCGGTCGCCGTCCTGACGTCATCCATCTGGCTGATCATCAGGAACAGGTCGGTGTAGAACGAGCGACGGATGCGCGCCTCGTGCTTGGAGATCTTGGCCTCGATGAACTGAAGCCATTTCGCATCCGGGGTGTAGATTGGCGCCATCTGGTTCTGGCCGCCAACCTGGTCAACGTAGGTGATCGATCCAGGGGTGGTGGAGCTCGGCTGTCCGCGCAGGCTGGACGGCGCCTGGATAGCTGGGTTGGCGCCAGTCTCAACCAACCGTGCCGAGTTGCGCTCGTACAGCTGCAGGGCCTTGATATCACCAAGACAGCGGCGGCCTGGCCCGGTACCGTAGCAGTCGCCCGGCAGAGCATCCCAGCGCATCACGGCCACCGGGAATTCGTGGAACCCTTTCTGCTCCAGCACCTTGTCGGATGGCGCAGCTTTCTCCCACACCAGACCAATGAACGGCAGCTTGCGGCTTACCTTGGAGTCGGGAACGTGGTCGGCATTGGGCTCAACCATCTGGATACAGTCAAACCACTGGTCCTGGCGAGACTCATTCAAGGCGTTCTGCGCCTGAGTGCTGAGGTTCTCCTTGCCGAAGCGTTCGGCCATCTGCGCGGCTGTAAGCTTGAACTCGCGGTAGAACGAGTTGCACTTGCCATCGGCGCCGTTGGCCACGTAATACTCGCCGGCGGTGAACACTTCGCAGCGGATGCCGGTCTTTGGATCTGCGTCAATCCAGATGGCACCAGTCCCGAATACGCCCATTTCCAAGTAGGAAACGTGCTGGCAGTTGTAATAGTTCGAGCGCAGCAGCACATCGCGCATGCGCTCGGATGCCTCGAACAACCAGTTCTTGACCGGGCCGAACTCCATGGCCTCTTTGTTCTGCACCACCAGGTTGAACCAAGGGCGCGAACGAGAGGTGAGGCCTGACATCATGCCTGCGGCAAGCGCACCACTATCCTCAGTGGCCTCGTTGTTGATGATCTTGTTGTTGCGGCGGTCGCCCTTGTTGACCTGCTGATCACAGAGCAGGCGCGAGCGCATCGGCTGGATGAAGTCGGACAGCTCTTGCCAGTTCGTCTCCCAGGAGGAGCGCTCATTCTTGAGCATACCTAGGCGCTTCTCGGCCCTCTGGCGCAGAGTGTCAGCCATGGTTATTGCCCCAACAGGGTCTTGGTGGCGGTCGGTGCTGCTGCAGCGCTCGCCCCACCCAAGATGGTCGATGTGAGACCAGCAGCCTTAGCCCGGCGGCGCTTGTCTGCGGCGTTACCCTCGGCGTCAGCGGTCGACACGTCGCTACCCTTCACCTCTTCGGCGGTGGTGGTGTTGGTCTTTGGCGTGTCGAAGCTGTCGCCGAGCACTGCATCGCTCAGCCCGAGCGTTGCAACGTTGGCCGCCTGTTTGATTGCTCCGCCCATGGGTGCAGTCCTCAGTTGAAAGGGTCGTAATTAGATTGGTGGACGCCGTGCGTCACCGGCTTGCACTGGAACCGCTGACGGGCAAAGCGACGCATCATGTAGGCGTACCGGGCAGCAGCCAGGATGTCGTCGCCAAGCTTGACGATCCGGCCCTTCTCATCCCGGTGGTAGTTCATCTTCTCTTCGAAGAAGCCGCTGAGGTGGCTGAACACCTTCCAGCGACCCGTGGTCATGCGTTCGTACATCTGGACCAGGCCTGCCTCAACGCCGACGCCGCCATCTGGCCAGGTGGCGTGCTCCGGCAGCATGTTCCAGCCCGCATCGACGTAGGCTTTCTTCTGCTCGTCGCCCGAGGACTTCTCGGACTGCAGGCCGTCGCTTGGCCAGGCAGTGGGCACATGCTGGGCCCATGACTTGACCGAGCCCCAGGCGGTCACCGGCGTGACCCGCGATTGCTTCCAGGCGTGAGCGACGTAAATAACGTCTGCCTCCATATCGATCCACAGCTGCACATGTGCCTGCGGGTGATCCCAGCCGAAGTCCAGACCATTGATGACCCAGAAGTGATCTGGGCATGGGAACGGCGCGCACTTGATCGCCTCGTCACCGAAGTCAAAGATCAGGCCGGTACCGAGCAATGGTTCACCTTTCGTGCGCATGTCGCGCTGCCAGGCCGGGTATGCCGCCAGCAATTCGCGCTTGGTTTCTTCGTTGAGGTGCGGTGCGTCATCCCAGGTGGCGCGCTGCATGTACTGGCCGTCTGCCGGGTCGTCCATGAACTTGACGACCAGCTCGGTGCGACCGTTCTCCGGGGTGAAGGTCAGGATGCCCCTGCCGCCCCTGCCCAGGTCACCGGTAGCGGTTCGCGTGATGACCTGTGGGTAAATCTCTTTGTCTTCGGGCTCTTCGTCGATGTGATACCAATCGACGCTGTCGCCCATAATCGCGTGCTGGCCCTGGCTGTAGGACCAGAACTGCACCGTGGCAATGTCGCCACTGCTGTGCCTGACCCTGACTTCACGCATGGCCCCGGAGGTGCCGGTAGCCGACAGGTGGCCAACGATGCGGTCAGCCGGGATAAGGCCGCCAGTCCACTTGCCCTGCTCCAACGTGCCAAAGAGCGGCTTCTGCAGCAGGTCGCGGGTCTTCTCCATCGAGTAGCCCAGCAGCCAGCACAGGGGCGCGTGGCCAAAGCGGTGACCCTCCCAGTCTTCCGGATAGTCGCCCAGCAGGTGGATGGCATCGATCGTCAGCCCGGTGCGCGTCTTGCCGACCCGGTTGGCCGCCATGAGCATGCATGAGCGGTGGCTGGCCGTCGCCCGAACGTACTTGAGTTGCCAGTCATACAGCGACTCGAACTGAAGCAGGTGCTGCCGTTGAGCATTGCGCCGCGCCTTCTCTTCAAGCAGGGCGAGCAGCTCAAGCTTCTCAGCCCGCGATACCCGAGAGCTTTGCGATACGGCGGTCAAGTTCGTCTTCCGTCAGTTTGCTGCGGTCGTCTTGCGGCTGCTCGGCATCGACGTTGTAGGCCTGGCGCTCCAGTGCGATCAGGTTCTTCAACGTCTCGCCAAGCTCCTTCATGACCTTTGTGCGGTTCGGCAGGCTGGCGATCTTGCTCGCCAGGTCAAGAAGCGCGCCGTCGGCCTCATCTGAGTCTTTGAGCTGGTCAATCAGCTCCTTGATGGTGGCTCGCTCTTCGGTAATTCCCTCAAGCTCTTCGAGCAGAGTGTTCGCCAGCTTGCGATACCGACCGATGTCAGTCCGGTGTGCAATCCGAATGCTGGCGATTACCTGGGCATTCGCCTCGACGATCCGCCTCTCGGTTACCAGCGCTTCTTTGTTAACTTCGGTGTTAACCAGCTCGGTGTTAACCAGCGAATCGGCCTTGGCCTTGATCTTCGCCTGCAGGTCACGCTCCCACCCATCACGCTTTGCACGCTTATGGATGGCCACGTGGGAGACGCTGCAGGTCGAGGCGATCTCTCGCACAGAGAGGGTGCCAGCGCGGTACAGCTGCTCGATGCGCTCCCAGTCAGTTGCGATCTTGTCAGTCATTTCTTACTCGCCGGCGGCGACCGGGGATGCCACTTCGGCGCCGTGGGCTGGTTCCTCGGGCTCGGTGTTTCCAGCCTCACCTGTGCTCACGGGCTCCTTCACCACCGCCTGTTGCTGGCGCATCCAGGAGAACTTGGGGAAGATCGCCACGACGACGCCGGCCGACGCGTACAAAGTCAGGCCGTTGGAGTCGAGAACGTGGGTGACGGCTTCGATGCGGTGCACCTGACCATCGGGGTCTTTGATTTCGTACTGGCTCATTGAACTGCTCCTGGGCAGGCCGTGCGGACATAGTCCTGCAGGGCATTCAGTTGTCGGATGGCGTCGTCGCCGTCGTTGGCGATGGCGACAATTCGTTCAGCAGCCGCTGCGTCAAGCTCGGCTCGCGTTTTTGCATTACCCAGCCCGGTGGCGGAGGCAGATCCTGCGGCAAGCAAGCCGGCGGTGAGGACTGACAGCCGGCGATTGCCAGTAGCGACATCAGCACGAAGGCTGGCATTGGTCTGGTTCGCACGTTCGCGCTCCTGGGTGTGCTGGGTGTCGAGCTGGGCCAGCAGGCGCTGGGTGTTCTTGCGTGATTCGATGGAAGCTTCCAGCTCATCGATACGCGACGATTTGGCATCGAGCTCGGTGCTGACATGGTCAAGCCGCCAAAACGCCAGGATCGTGACGATGGAAAGCCCAGCGATGACTGCCAGCAGGCACTTGGTCACGACAGCGCCCGTCGCACGCCTTCGCTGATCACGGCATCGCTGTATGGGTTGCTGCCGTTCTCATGGGCGATGATCGCAACGACGAAGCCCTTGAGCGTGGCCGGATCGGTCAGTTGGATCTTGGCGCCTGGCGCGGTACCGGTACGGCGCTCGACCGACCGTACGTAGGCGGCGGTGTCGTTCTCGCTGGACGGCGCCCAGCGGCTGATGATCTTGGCCACGGTGTTCAGCCCGTAGACGCGCTGGTAGGTCTGCAGCAGCTTGCCCAGGGCCCGAATGCCGTTCTCCGGCGTGTCGAACCGGGCAAACCGCGGCTTGTCCACACCTTCCTCCAGCCCGAGTTGACCATTCCACTTGTTGGCCGGGCTGTAATCGATGTTGCCCGGGTTGTTGTTCCGTATGCCGCGCGGAGTGCTCATTGCCCGGTACCTTTGGTAGGCAGCTTGAAGTCAGCGAAGCGATCGGCAAAGTCGGCGATCTTCTTCACGCCGATGAAGCCGATACCGCCGCCCAGGCCAGCAGCGAGATTCTGCGGCAGGCCGAAGTACTCCAGAAGCGGGAAGGCGCCGGCAGTCAGCAGCGTGCAGAGCGATGCCTCCAGCACAGCCTGGCGGCGAGTTCCACCCCCGTAGATGATCCTGAGCAGGGCCATACCGAACGAGAGGGCGCCGGCGTACAGCAGCGGCGCATGCGAGCTCAGCCAAGCAAGCAGCACCGCCCAGGTGTCTGGTTTATCTGGCATGTTGGACATACTCGATATCCCCTCTCCGGGGCAGAAATGAAAAAGCCCGCGCAGTGGCGGGCTGAATGATGGGTAACAAAAAGCCCAGCGCGATGGCTGGGCTTGTTGGAAGCGGTAAAACCGCAATATGAGGCGAATAGTGCTACTGATCCGCGCGGATGTCAATCGGCCAGCAGCTAGAGAGGCGAACCTTCTCCGGTCTGATCGGCGAACGCCTTAAACTCAGGATTGCCGCACCGCAGACTGACTCGAACCTCCAGGCCGTCAACCATTATCTCGGGGTCGTGCCACACAGCAACCAACGATTCGTCCAGATAAGCTTTGTTGAACTTAGCTTGCTCGTATCGGTGAATTTTTAACCGGCCTTGCGCTACCAGTTCGCGAAGATCAGGCAATCCAATGATTCGGCCAAGCCTTTGCATGACCTCATGCAACAGGTAATCATCAGCAGCCTTGGCGGCTGCTCCTGCCGCACTTCTGCAAATCGCGTCCCTCGGATTCATGCCGCCTCCCTCATCATCTCCAGCGAGCTATCCACCCATGCTACCCCGGCCTTGATCAGTTCGCGAGCCTTGGCCTCGCTGATGCCGAACTCACGCCCGACGCGGATGGCTGGCCACTTGGCGCCGAAGTATAGCCAGATGCAATCGCCCATCTGCTGGTCGCGGCGGGTCAGCCTGGCCACGGCTCCATCAACGACACCGGCAAGGTCGTCAGTGATGCAGTGGCTCCGACTGCTGATCTGCTGGACGTTATCGCGCATCAGGGCAAATGCCGGCGACACGTAGCGTGGCACCCCCATACCGCTCATGCGCCACCAGCCCCACTGCTCGAGCAGGTATTCGGTATCGCCCATGGGCTTCATGGCCTTCTTCAAGCTCTCGCGTTTGCTCATTGGCCCTGCTCCTTCTTCCGGCGATGCAATATGACCATGCCGCGCACAATGGCGTAGCTGGCGAAGATGAACATGCCCAGGATCAGCAGCTGGGCGCTGTCGGTTGGTGTCCAGTTCATGCTGCTGCCCTCCGGGAGTCTTTGAGTTTTTGCCTGTACAGGGCCTTGATGGCCTGCAGGTCTTCGATGGTCAGGCGCTGGGGCCTATGAGGCCCTTCGAGCCAATCAACCTTGTCGGCGCCGATACGCTTCACGAGACGGATTCGGTACTCGACCGCGTTACCCGACAGGTTCCGGTTGCATTTCACGCACTGGCGGTGGACGTTCAGCGGCTCGAAGCGCAGCTCCGGACAGGCGCCCACTGACCGGTAATGGCCGGCGTCCCAGCGGCTGCCGGTGATGAGGTCATGGTCGCTCGGCAACGAGTCGCAGCTGATGCATGGAAGGCCGGCGTCGCGCTCGCGGATGTAGGCGTTGAATGCGGTCTGCGCCTCGGCCATGTGCTCTCGACGGGTCTTCAGCTTCTCTCGGCGCTCCTGCAGGTCCTGGCGAGCCTGCTTGGTGATGGCCTTGGCCGCGATCTTCTGCAGCTTCGGGTCTTTGGCCATGGCCTTGGCGCAAGCGATGCTGCACACCTTCTGCGTGGTCATGGTCGGTTTGAAGAGCTTTCCGCAACCTGGCGCCTTGCACTTCTTCGGCTTGATCTCCTTGGCCAGCATCAGTACTGCCCTCCCCACCGATCCGGCTCAGTCCAGCGCACGCCATGCTCGGCGCCGAAGGCATGCATCACTTCGAACAGGTCGCTGAACCACTTCTGCGACTGCTTGCGGGTCGAGACGCCCAGGACGACGAAACCCCCATCGATCCCGGGCACCGCGTCCTGCTTCTGCACCGCTGCACTGAAGATGTGCTTCCAGTCCTCGTCGGTGAGCTTGCGGCCGTACCACTCCACCTGCTGGGAGACGTCGCGGAGCATTGCCCACATCTTCCGGTTGCAGACGTCCGGGCGCTTCTCGTCCTTGATGACCACCACCTTCGGCTTGGTGAGGTCGATGGCGTGCAGAGCGCCGTACAGGCGGTTCAGGTCTTGGCTGCTGCGAATGGCGAACTCAGCCACGGTTCCCCTCCTTCACCCAACGACGGATTGCCATCTCGCAGCCTGAAATCAGGCACACACCATTCGCCAGGCCGCGGTGGGTCTTGTTGGTCCCGCAGCCGCACCAGCATTTCGGCTGGCGACCTGGGCGCTTCTTCCTGACCTCCATGTAGCGGATGTGGCCTGACTGCCCGCCGACCTGGCCCCAGCCGTCCATACCGCCTCGCATTGCTGCGGACCGCGCCGCAGGTGACATGCTGTTCAGGTTGGTCATGGAGCCACCTTCAGGCCCTGGGCCTCGATCAGGTCGCGAGATTCGGTGTGGCAGCGATTGAATCCGTCCTTGAAGCTGCTGGTGTCTGCATGGCTTTCGTAGACCTGGCGCGCAGGAAGCTCCACCACCAAGGCCTCGCGGGAGGCCTGCCAGGCCCAGTACGCCAGGCGCACCATTGGGTCACGGTAGTCTCCGTTCTCCTGTCGCCATTCGAGATTGGCCTTGGCGCGCCGGCGGATATCCTGGCCGCAGTACGCGGCCATTTCCTCGACATAGGCTGCCTCGAACTGCTCGCGCATCTTGTTGGTCTCCATCAGTGCTTCTCCCCGCGAATGTCGTCGAGCGCAGCGCGCATGCTGCTGTGAATGGCGTCGTAGTCCTTGACCGACTCTGGCGACAGGAAGCCGGCGCCATCCGGCTCAACGAGATCCCAGAGGCGCCCGTAGAGACGGCAGAAGGAGTCGCAGGCGCTCACCAGCTTGTCGATTTGCTCTTGGGTAGCCATCACACCCCCTCCCCGGCCGGCTGCCCGGCGCGCTTGATGTTCAACTGAGCGACAGCGGCGCGTGTCTGCCGCTTGCGCAAGTAGGTTTCGACGCGGCGTCGTTGGGCCTCTTTGGCGCGCTGGCGGTCTTTCTTGGCTTTGGCAGCCTCGATGATGCAACGCACCTCGGCCAGCTTTTCGCGTACCTTAGGACCGGCCTTGGCTCGCACCTCGCCAGTGATAAGTCCTGCGATGGCACGTCCATCCTCGGATGTAGGCGCAATACACAGGTGAGCCAGATGCTTGGCTCCTGCTTCCTGACTGATCAGCTTCGATCGCACTGCAGACTCGATAGCAGTGACGCGCCGTGCCGGGTCATAGCCAAGAGAGACTTCCCACTTGGCCGGGGTTGCCTCAGCCCTCGCGGCGAGAACGAGGCGCTCGTAGGCGCTCATGAAGGCCATACGGGCGCCGACCTTATCGCCAGCCTCAAGCACTGGACTTGACGCGGACATGGCCTGGCGGATCTCGGCAGTCATCACCACCGTTTCGCTTTCGTCGCTGGCCGATAGGGCAATGGCCCAGGCCTCGTCCTTGCCTGGGTGTCCATCAGCGGCCTGGGCATGTTTTAGGATCGCGGACACGGTCAGTCGACCACCTTCACGACGGCAGGTGCGCAGGGCATTGGTCAGCACGGATTCGCTGTACTCGCGCAGATCCTCGACCATGAGCAGCGCAGCGCCCTGGGTGAGCTGCTGCCCCATCACCTCGGCGGTGGCGAACAGGGAGAGCAGCAATTGGTCTTGCTGGTCTTCACTCAGCATGGGTTGCAGCCCTCTTGGCTCGAAGCGCTTCCAGGGCCCGCTCGGCGGCGCTGTAGTTGGCTTGGGTTTGCTCTTGCTGCCGAGCTGTGGTGGCGTTCATCTGGCGGCCAGTCATCCACTGGGTGCGGTAGGCCTCGGCCTTGGCCAGCAGCGAGCCGAATTCGTGACAGGAGCGGATCAGGTAGCCATCGTTGATCGAGACGAAGAACTCAGCGACGCTGGCCGCCTCGGCTCCCAGGCGCTTCAGGAGGTCGTTCACCTGACGGTTGACCTTGGCGTTGCGGACAGGCTGAACACCGTAGCGATTGGTGTAGGCCATCGAGTAAGCCGACCAGATCGATCGGCATGCTTCCTGGCGGGCCAGTTCAGCATCGGTCGATTTCGCGGCGCGCTTCGGCGACGCCGGAGCGAGCACCAATGCCGTAGTCTCTGCTGTAGTCTCTTGTGTAATCTCTGTAATAGTTGTGCCGTTTCGGTCGCACTTGTCAGACCCTTTGGGCATAACTTGTTGTGCCTTTTGGGTAGAACCAGTTGTTCCTTTTGGGCAGGACTTGTTGTGCTCTTTGGGCAGAACTGGAACTGACTTTTCACCGCTCAGGTATTCGAGCAGAAGATCGGTATCGACACGGAAGTGCATCTTGGCCGGGACGCCCTTGCGAACCTCTTCCAGCAGGTGCATGCCAGCCAGGTTCTTTCTGGCGGTCCGGACCTCCTTGCTGGACAGGCCGATCTCTTCCTCCCACTCGGCTTCGGTCTTGTAGAACCAGCCGTCACCGGTGCGTTCAGTCCAGTAAACGGCCTGCGAGAGAAACTGAGCAGCCGAAGCGCTCAGACCCAGAACACGCCTGAAAGCCGGGTAAACGGCAACAGCGCTTCCAGCCAATTCAGTGAGCTGCATCCTCAACCGACCTTTGCTTATCGCATGTAGTGCTGCCATAATGGGTCTCGCGAAATTGATGTTTGAAAGAGCCGGCCTTGCCCGTCGGCTTTTTTTGTGCCCGGCCTCCGGGCTTCCTACCGCCTGCGGAACGCTTGAATCGTTCCCGTCATTGCCCTTGGCCTGGTGCGCCTGGTCAGTTCCTGCTGAATCCCGAGCTTTGCAAGCTCGCTTGGGGTCATTCCCCGTCTTGCGGCCTCGGCCTCCAGCAATTTCAACTCTTCCGGGTCGAGCAACTCGCCAAGCTCCATGCCCTGCTTTTCTGGCATATCGCCTCCGGTCCTTCGCGGGTCCCTACTGGGTCCCTACGGTTTCGCTTCAGGCCGCGCGGTCGTCGCGGATAGAATTACCAACAACATCAAGCAGCCAGGACTTCAGGACTTCGCGCGCCAGGACGGCTTTCTTGGTGCCGTGGATCTGGGCGGCGTACTCCAGAAGGCCATCGAACTTGTCGTCCAACAGGACCTTCATCTGGTTGATGTTCTTCTCACTGGGTCGTGTCAGGTCGCTCATGCGGAAAAGCTCCTTGGGTTGAAGGTGGTTAAGCGGCGGATTTGGTCGAGGAAGCCTTGAGCTTGCCCTTGGTCATCACCTGAAGCTGGTACTGCCGGCTCTCAGGCACGGTTTCTCCCCACTGCGTTACCGCGCTGGGGTTGATCCCGAGAGCCGCGGCCAGCTTGGTCTTCGAGCCGAAATGCTTGATGGCGTCGGTCATGTTCATTGCGAGTCCTCGCGTAGCAATAGCGTGATTTCAGCACACTTAAAGCGCGGACGCAATTGCAGCAGATGTTTTTTACCTGCTTAAATTAAGGTGGCTTAACATTTTCTGATGAACAGAAATGAACGAATTGCCCGCGCCATATCGCTCAGCGGGAAATCAAAGAGCGAGATCGCCAACCTTTGCGGTGTGGCCCCTTCGGCTGTCACGCAGTGGATCAGTGGCGAGAGCAAAACTCTCAAGGCCGAGAGCGTGTTCGCGCTCGCCAAGGCCACGGGGTTCCGCCCTGAGTGGCTGACTTTTGGAACCGGCCCGGAGAAATCAGTCGAGGCAGGTCCGCTCCACTCCCAAGGCGAACTGATTGGACTCGTATCTGCGTGGGATGCAGACGATCCTCTGGATGATGATGAAGTCGAATTGCCATACTATGCCGAGGTCGAATTCGCCGCAGGAAATGGCATGACTGAAGTAGTAGAGGTTGCTGACCGCAAGCTTCGATTCTCGAAGGACACACTGAGAGCTGCTGGAGTGCAGCCTGATTGCGCTGCCGTGGCCAGGGTGAAAGGCCGGTCGATGGAGCGCCTCATCCTTGACGGCGCCGCGATCGGCTTCGACACCAGCTTCACGCACATCGTTGACGGCGAGATCTACGCCTTCAATCAAGATGGCATGCTCCGCGTCAAATACCTCTACTCGCTCCCGGGCAATTCGGTGCGCATCCGTAGCGAGAACTCCGAGGAATATCCGGACGAGGTCATGACTACTGATCAATTCCGCGAGATCTCGATGCTCGGCCGTGTATTCTGGTGGTCAACCGTTCGCAGGGCTCCACGCCGATGATCACAAAGCAGCGACTCGAAAACGCTTTCATGATTGGCCTGGCTGCCATTGTTCTTGATGTCGCTGCGTACATGTTCGATCTCAAGTATGCCGGCGTCGCGTTCTGCGTCGGCCTGTTCATCTGTCTGGCATCCTGTCTGGCTTCAATCGTTTATGGCGAAAAAGCCCGGAAAGAAGAGATTGCCACCCTCCTGGTAGGTATCGCTGGCCTGATTTGGCTTGCTGCAAAAAATCTTTAAGCCCGCCTGATCCCAATAAAGCCCGCCAAGCGCGGGCTTTATTGTGTCTGCGCGATCCTGAAAATTTCAGCACACTGAAAAATATTTGTTCAGCACGCTTGACGAATGTTTTCAGTGCGCTTAAATTTCAACTCACAGCCGGCGCACACCGCCAGGCCGAGGCCCTAAAGCCTCGCCGCTCTTTCACATTGATGGGAACCTCGCGGATCGATCCCGGCAACGGTACAGCGCGAGCAATAAATTCGATCCCCATGCCAGCTCTGGAACTGGTGAATAGACCGCATTGCCTCTACCGGCGACCGGCGATCAGACGGGTCAGATAGCCCGCCCACGACAGGAACAACCTGTACGGCTGATCGAGAGCGAAAGGCTCGAACCGCGCGAACGACCCGGCAAGCAGTGCGCCCCGCCACCCCGGCGGTAATGGGACAGAAAGATTTACTGATGCCGGTTCACTGAGCCGGCATTGGAAATCAACTGGAGGAACACAGCATGAACAAAGTCCTTCGAATCACTCTTGCCGGCGAGCGCGAGCTGTTCGCCGACAACGACTTGGCCGCCTGCATTCGCGAGGCGAACCGCATCAACGCCGAGCGCGGCTACACCAACGGCGTTTGCGTGGTCGAGATGGAAGATGGGCAGCGGATGACAGCCGCTGACTGCAAGGCGGCGGCATGAGCCTGCGCGACCAGGGCTTCAAGTTCTGCATCAGCCCAGACAAGCAGAAAGGCCGGTGGCTGCACCCTACCGAGCTCAAGGTGCTCCACCCCGACTGGACGGACGTCACGGAATGGCCGAGCGAGGATCTGGTGGCTTTCTTGATGCCGGTACCGGAGCAACAAGAGCTGTTCGCAGCATGACGATTTCACTGGCTGGCCTTGGCGACAGGGCCAGACGGGAAATCAACCGCCCTGGAGGGCAAGACAATGGCCTGGATACTCAACAGCGCCAACAAGCCAGTGGAAGCCGCAATTGGCAGTCCTGAACAGGTCGCCACCAAGGGTGATTGGTTCCTCACCTACGAGCTGGCACTGCAAGCCCAGCGCCAGCGCTGCAAGCACGAAACGAAGCTTGGCCACAGCGGCACGGGTCGAGTGTTCTGCGCTGACTGTCGCAAGCCGTTCAACTGAACAACCAGCGCCGCGTCAGCATGACGTTAACTGCCCGATGCCCTGCTCCCCATCGCAGGGTGGATCGGGATGTGATCTGAGTACCGTCTTCCAGCGCGAGAGCAATGGGCGGCAAACGTCATGCAGATCACACCCCGATGCAGACACATCGTAAAGCGCATCACCGTTAGCCTTATGCATCGTAAGGCTCACCAAGCCGAACATTATCTCCATCCCCCTCCCTTCACTCT
Organism: Pseudomonas sp. 32_A; assembly: GCF_017490905.1. Classification (NCBI taxonomy): domain Bacteria; kingdom Pseudomonadati; phylum Pseudomonadota; class Gammaproteobacteria; order Pseudomonadales; family Pseudomonadaceae; genus Pseudomonas; species Pseudomonas sp. 32_A. The sequence continues at coordinate 71,891 of NZ_JAFGYI010000006.1, forward strand.
GACTCAAGGAGACGCAAATGCTGACGCATGAGCGCCTGCGCGAGCTATTGGTTTACGACCCTGAAAGTGGGGTCTTCTCCTGGCTCCAATCGAAAGGAACCCGAGTAGCTGGAAAGCCTGCCGGATACATCTGCCTGGACAAGGGCGTGTACGTAACCATCGATAAGAAGGGTTATCGCGCCCATCGCCTCGCTTGGTTCTACATGACTGGAGCGTGGCCGGCTGATCAGGTCGATCATATTGATCGAAACCAGAATAACAACGCTTGGGCGAACCTGCGTGAAGCCACAGCGGCGCAGAACAGTCAGAACACCAGTCGCTCCTACCGCAGCGTCAGCGGCGTCAAGGGCGTCACTTGGGACAAGCATGAGGGCATGTGGCGAGCCTCAATCACTTGCAACAAGGTGGTTCACATCCTCGGTCATTTCCACAACGTCCAGGTCGCGGCAGAGCAAGTTGCTGCAGCCCGGGAAAGGCTCCACGGCGAGTTCGCTTGCCACCTCTAACCACTTCCAATTTTCGACCGCATTAGGCAGGCGCCAGGCCACCTTTCACGGTGGGCTTGGTCACCCTGCGCCTGGCTCCTGGCCAATGCGGTCCTGAGGATCAACTATGAGCAAGGAATTCACTGAGCCAGCCTTTCCGGTACCTGGCCTGCATCACGACGCCGACTTCAACGGCATGAGCTTGCGCGACTACTTCGCCGCGAAGGCGCTTGCAGGTTTTGCGGCCAACCCATCAATGATCGACAGCAACGACAGCAAGGCGATCGCCTACATGGCTGACTGCGCCTACCAGGCTGCCGACGCCATGCTCGCCGCCAGGGTGAAGCCATGAGCACCCCTATCGATGTGAAGCAGAACCCTGACGGATCATGGACTGCCAAAGGCGGTTCTTCCCTCACGATCGTGAGCGTTACCGCCCTGACCGAGCACAAGGCGGTGGCCGGACATGCGGTCGCCCTGTCCGCGATTCAGGCTCAGGGCAAAGGCTGGATCAAGTGCTCTGAGCGCATGCCTGAGCTGCCCAAAGGTGGCGGTAAGGCTCGGGTAATCGCCTACACGCCAGCACGGAAAGCACAGAGCGCCTTCAACGGCGCCCGCTTCCTCTACTGGAACGGCATTGACTGGCGTTACGGCGATGGCTCGCGCTTCGAGCATCGCGTGACCCACTGGCAGCCACACCTCACCCCACCCACCGAGTAACCCACCGACTGGAGGCGACCATGGGCGCACTTCGAGCAGCACAATGGCAGTACGACAACCAGTTGCCTCCGGCGGTGAGCGAAAGCGCGGCTGAGCAGGCGGAGGCACGCTGGATCGACGACGGTATCGCAGAGCTGATGGCGCGCCGTGACGTAGTGTTCCAGCGCAACTTCCGCCAGCGCGGCGTGACCTACGAGCGCTTCGCTCAGGCGGTGGATGAATTCGTGATGGGCCAGCTGGGCCTGAACGGCATCAGCAACTCGGTGCTGGGCCGGCTGGTGTTGGCGGCGCGTTGCAAGGTCACCAGTGATGCAGCAGCGGCAGCCGAGGAGATCATGAGCGTGGCCAACCCTGAGTCGGCGCTGGAAGAGATCGCCCGCCAGCTGCTTACGCCCTTCGCCAAGGAAGCAGTCCTGGCCCAGTCCGAGGACGCGGAATGAATCCTCACAGCGTGGCGGTGAGCGCCATTGAGGCCGCAATCGAGACGATGCTTCTGCCGGGCTCCGGCCCGGTGGAGGATGCGAAGGCCGAATCCATGGTCGTCGCCTACTTCTCTCTTCTGGCCATCGACTCCAACGAGTTCAAACACTACTGCGAGCGCATTCGGCGTATTGCCGTTCGGCGCAAGGAGGCTGCATGACTACGCCGATCTTCCCGTCGATCATCGACGACCAGGTGGCCGAGGTCGCCCAGGCCGTGCCAGACGATCGAATCCTGCTGGTGTTCAAGGGCCTGACCATGGAGGACGCCATGAATCAGGCGCGCATGGCGCACATCGAGAACCCTGCGGCTTGGTCTGGCCGGGCCTACCTCTGCGGCATGTGCACCCTGGCCTACGAGGTTCGCACGTGAGCCGCCAGCAGGCCAGGCGCTGGGCGTTCTGGCGCGGCTCCTTCTCCATGCTCTTCGCCTGCACCTTCTTCATGCTCGCCAGCGCACTGGCCGGCAGCATCACTTCCTGAACACACACCCGAGCCCGGCGGGCCCTTAGGGGATAACCGGACCTACCCGGAGCGTAAGCGGCGAGAGCGCGCAACCATCCACCGCAGCCAGGGCCTGGAGCGTACCTCCGTGCCTGGGTGACCTGGCGATTCCCTATTCCAACTGACGGCGCCGGCCTGGCGCGAGGTGCACCAATGTCCGCAGAACTTCAACTGGTCGAGATCGACCAAATCAGCGAAGAGAATGCTCCCGCTATCTACGTGACTGGCGGCCTAAAGCGCTTCATCGAAATCGCAAAGGCAGGCGCCGAAGGCGAAATCCCTGACCTGACAACTCGCAAGGGTCGTGAGCGTGTTGCATCCCTGGCGGCCCAGGTCAGCCGGCACAAGACGGCTGTCGAAAAGCCGGGGCGCGAGTACCTGAAACGCCTGAAGGAGATGCCAAAGGTAGTTGAGGCTGAACTGCGCGAGTTCGTGAATGAGATGGACGCCCTCCGCGACCGCGTTCGCCAACCTCTGAATGACTGGCAAGCCAAGGAGGACGCGCGAGTCGAGCGCCACAACTCAATGATTCGACACATTGAGGATTGCGGTCTTGGTCTGATCGGTGGAACCCCGCAACCATTCGCCCTGCTCTTCCGCGAGCTGGAAGAGAAGATCATCGTCGACGAGAAATTCGAAGAGTTCGAGGCCGAAGCGCATCGCGCAAAAACCACAGCACTGGCAAAGCTCAAGGCATCTTTCGAGGAACATCAGAAGCGTGAGGCTGAGCAGGCAGAGTTGGAGCGCTTGCGCCGCGAAGCAGAAGAGCGCGCTGAGCAGGACCGCATCCGGGCAGCGCAGGAGGTCGCCGTCGAGGCGGAGCGCCAGCGCGTGGCCCAGCAGCAGCAAGCAGAACGCGAAGCGGCAGCCCGCCGTGAGCAGGAGCTGCTTGACCAGGCCGCTGCGCAAGAGCGCGAAGCCGAGAACCAGCGTCTCCAGCTCAAGCTGCAGGCGGAGCAAGCCGAACGTGCCCGGGTCCAGGCTGAAGCCGACCGCGTTGCCGCCGAGCAGCGGATGGAGCAGGAGCGTCAAGCGGCCGCCCGCCGGCAAGAGGAAGCAGCCGAGCAGGCCCGCCAGGACGAGCGCCGCCGCGCTGATGCCGCTGCCGCCGAGATCCTGCGTCAGCAAGAAGCCCGCGAGCGCGACCAGGCCCACAAGGCAAAGGTTATGGGCGAGGCCAAAACCGCTTTGATGTCACTGAACATTACCGAGGAATTGGCCAGGGCCATCGTGCTCAAGATTGCCCGCCGCGAAGTACCGAACGTCACCATCAACTTCTGAGGTAGCCATGAGCCAAGTAGCCAGGGTCGAAACCCAATCCCAGCCGCCGGCTGTAGCTGCCGAGTCGGTGACCATCCTGCAGATCATCCAGCAAGTCGCAATGTCGCCCAATGCAGACATCGACAAGATGGAGCGATTGATGGCAATGCACCGCCAGCACCAAGCACAGCAGGCTCAGCAAGCGTTCGATGCCGCCCTCGCCGCCATGCAGGAAGAGCTTCCGGTTATCCGTGAGCGCGGCGCAATCAAGGACAAGTACAAGAACGTCCAATCTACCTACGCCCTATGGGAGGACATTAACGAAGAGTTGAAGCCCATCTTGGCGAGGCATGGCTTTGCACTGACCTTCCGAATTCCACGCGCCGACAAAGGCATCGAAGTTGAGGGCGTGCTTAGTCATCGAGACGGTCATCGGGAAACGACATCAATCCTCCTGCCAGCCGATGCTACCGGCAGCAAGAATGCCGTCCAGGCCGTTGCCAGTTCTGTCAGCTACGGGAAGCGCTACACGGCAGGCGCTCTTCTGAACTTCACCACCACCGGCGAAGACGATGACGGCCAAGGAGCCGTACCGACGCAGGCGCCTGACGAGCCGGTCATTACCCCGCGCCAAGCCGCCCAACTCGAAGAGCTGCTGAAAAAATGCAGCCAGGTGCTGGTCGACAACTTCACCGCCAAGTACGGCTGCGCTGCCAACGTCTACAAATCCGAGTTCGACGTTGTGCTCGCTCGCCTCACCAAATCGGCCAACCGGCCGCAGGAGTAAACCATGCAGATCATCTCAGATGTCGAACAAGGCACCCAAGCCTGGCTCGACCTGCGCCTGGGCATCATCACCTGCAGCGAACTGGACTGCCTGCTGGTGAACGGCAATGGCGAGGCCGGATTCGGTACCGGCGCCTTCACCTACATGAACACGCTGATCGGCGAGCGCATCACTGGCGAAGCGGCCGATCCGTTCAGCGGAAATCGGCATACCGAGCGCGGCCATGAACTGGAAGGCGTTGCTCGCAACCTATACCGCGACAGCGAAGAGGTCGAAACGACCGAGGTGGGGATCATCCTCAACCACGGCATCGGCTACTCGCCAGATGCCCTGGTAGGCGAAAAGGGCCTGACCGAGATCAAGACCAAGCTGCCGAAGCTGCAGGTCGATGTGATCCTGGGCGGCGAGATCCCGAAAGAACACGTAGCCCAGTGCCAGGGCGGCCTGTGGGTATCGGAGCGCGAGTGGATCGACTTCATCTGCTACTGGCCGGGCATGCCGCTGTTCGTGAAGCGTGCCTACCGGGACGAGGCGATGATCCGCAAGCTCTCCGAGCGCGTGAAGACCTTCTACGAAATCCTCGACGAGCGCATGAATCGCGTGCTCGGAATCGCAGCATGAGGTGAGCATGAATCAATCAATAGACCTGGAGGCCGCACAAGCGGCCTTCTTGGCCTCTGGAGGCAGCATCATCGTTCTCGACGGCTTCCAGTACGCACCGCACCGCCCGCACCGCGACCTTGAACAGGTACGAGCTACCCAGCCAAAGCCGCCGAGCCAGAAGGCTCTGAAACGGCAGAAGCAGCTGGCCGAGCTTCGGGAAATGGCCAAGACCATGACCTACGCCCAAGCTATGGAGCGAACCGGTCTGGCACAAACCACACTTTACCGCGCCGCCCAGGACGGAGGGTTTGCGTTCCAGCCCGACCCTCGCCGTTTCCGTGGCGAAAAGAACAGGGCTTATGCAGACCCCGCCGAGGACAAAGCTCTTGCCGCCAAGATCGCCGAGCTTCGTGATGCAGGCCTAAACCGAGCCCAGGCCAAGGCCAAGCTTGGCATCTCTGACCGAAAATTCTGCCGGGTCATCCACCTATTCGGCGTCGAATACCCGAAGGTTGAGGGGAAGCGATGCGACGGTCCAGTTTGAAAAATCAGGTTCGCCAGCGCCGGCGGCAAGAACAGTTCCACCTGCCGCCAAGCGGCCTCACGGAGCACAGACATGCAGAAAGCACCCTCTGGAGTCGTAACCCTGCCGGCCTGGATGAATCGGCCGGTCAAGAAGCTGTACAACACCCGCAGCGGCGGCCAGTACCGGCCTGATGATGTGGCCCTGGCCTTCGCGTTGAGCCTGCGCGTGCATGATAGCGCCGACCACCTGCGTAGGCTTGCCCGGCGCCTGGTCGACAAGGTCTGCCTCGAGCACCAGCCGAACATGAAGCGCCTGGCCCGTGAGCCGGACGACGCCAAGGTGTTCGACGCAGCGCTCAAGATCATCAACCGGGTATGCGACCTGCTCGCCATCGGGCCGGGCACCACCTTCGTGCGCAATGGAGGCAGTGATGGCCCTGACGCAGCAGCAGCGTGACGAGCGCCGGCGCGCCAAGTCCGCGAGAGTGCAGGAAGAAGACCTGCGCTTGAAGGTTCGACCAGGGACTAAACAGGCCCTGCTGGAGCTGATGGAGTGGGCCGGGATCGAGGAACAGGGCGAGGCGATGACGCTGATGATTCATCACCTGCATGGGCTTGGCCCGGGTGGCGCTATGCCGCTGCTGACACCTCCGCGCCACGAAATCACGGTATCACCGGTTGTGGCGCGGAAGCTTCAGCAGTTCAGTGCTGCACAAGCGCTTCGCTTGGGTCGCGACCAAATCCTACTCGGGTGCGATCACGAATAGACAGTAGTGGTTGCTGTCCACAACCATCGCGCGCCCTGGGCCAGATTCGACAATCTCCCCCAGATAATTCCCCTTGATGTCGTAGAACTCATCACCGTCCACGCGATACAAAAGCTCGTTGGATGGCGAGCGGACATACTCATCGTCGTCAATTCGGCCAATCGGCAGTTGCCCAGGCACCCGCCCCTTGAAAACTTCGTAACGCCCTTTGCTGAAGTCGATAGTCACGCTGGCCTCCCCATGCCCGGCCCCGTGCCGGTCACCCGTAATACCCCAACCCAAACCAAATTGCCACCATGCCGCATCCGGCCACGGAGGGCGGCGCATGCTGGGAGAATGTCATGAAACAAACCGTAGGGCATCTATTGCCGCCGGCGCCAGCAAAACTAGTAGCTAGCCACCTTGTCAAGTACGGCTCGAACACCTAGAGCACAAATAGATGGCCGCCCTGGTGCGAGATATGGAATTTCTTTCTGCGAAGCACTTATGAAAGAGTCGTCGGGCCCCGAAATGACACGCCTCGCATCGTTTACGTATGATTTAAGCGTGTTCCATTGACCTGAACCTGGATTCTTCCAGCTATCAATACACAGCCTATGCCTGCTCCATTGTTTGGTCAGTTCAAGCCATTCAGAGCATCCATTGACAGAGCGGATACACAGGAAGGGCCTCATTCCAATGACCCCATCTGTTGGCCAGTTGTGGCCAGAGACCAGGGGATCATTTTTGAGTTGATCGCCATGAAGTGTGGCGACGGCGCCAGCGACGATATCCATATGAGTCAACATTGCATTCCCTCTTGGTTGGCCTATATCAAAACTTAATACCTGATCAGACATCAAATTGCCACCATGCCGCCACCAGCACGGAGGGCGGCGCATGCATGGAGAAAGCCATGAGCAACTACAACTGCGACTACGTCCGCCGCCACTATGATGTGCCAGCAGAGATCGGGCGCCGGGTTATCGCCAACGGCGAGCCAGGCGTCATCATGGCCGACCGTGGCCACTACATCGGCGTGATCCTCGACGAAGACCCGAAGAAGCGCATCCGCAACTACCACCCCACATGGGAAATGCAGTACGGCGAGATGGCCGAGAAGCTGCCGCTCAAGCAGTGGGAAGTCCTCACCAACGGCATGTACGACTGGGATGACGTCCGCTACATGCTTGGCGATGCTCGCCATTACGTGCGGCGCATTTGGGCAGCAACTCGCAGTCAGGCCAAGTACCGGGCCTATCAAGAGCTGGCCGAGTGCTTCAACGACGACGCGACCGCCATGCTCACCTTCAAGGTCCGCGCGGCCTGACACCGAGCTGCCCGCCAGCGCCTTCCCCTATTCAACGATAACGCCTCCCCGGCGAGGGCGATCTCAGCGGTTCAGCTGATCAGTAATCGAGTGATGAAATCCTTTCGACCTGATCCTTTCTCGCAGCTTTGCACTGATAAACGTCACCTGCTCATTTGATAGAGCCGTCTTCGCCTGGAACTGAAGACGATCCTCATCTTGCACCACATTGCCGAGCGGCTTAGGAAGTGAATCTCTTTCCCACAGCAGAATTTCCTGGCCGGTTTCTATTACCGATATTGAAATCGAATCGTAGAGCTCCAGGTTGGTCGAGTCCAAGAACTCGATAGGCATTTCCTGAACCATGTCACCAACTCCATAAAAGCGAAGCCGGCAATATAGCGCCGGGATAAACACTATGACCACAGCAATCGACCTGTTCGCCGGCCTCGGCGGATGGAGCACCGGCGCGCGCGCCGCAGGCGTCCAGGTTCTCTGGGCGGCTAACCACTGGCCGGTGGCCGTTGAATGGCACAGCGCCAACCATCCCGAGACGCAGCATGTATGCCAAGACCTGCACCAGGCCCGCTGGGAACAAGTACCGGCACACGACATCCTGCTCGCATCACCCTGCTGCCAGGGCCATGCCAAGGCCCGCGGCAAGAAGTCGGGCAACCCTGAGCATGACGCTTCGCGATCGACGGCCTGGGCGCCGGTATCAGCTCTGGAGTTCCACCGGCCGCAAGCTGCAGTGATCGAGAACGTGCCAGAGTTCACCGACTGGGTGCTCTATCCGGCCTGGCTGCAAGCGGTGCAGGCATTGGGGTATCAGGCGGCGCCGCACATCGTGGACTGCGCCGACCTGGGTGTGCCGCAGCACAGGGTGCGCCTGTTCATGGTTCTGACCCGCAGCAAGGCGCCGCTGATGCTGCAGCTGCCGCAGGAACGACACGTGCCAGCGGCCAGCTTCCTCGACTTCGACGCCGGGCGCTGGTCGCAGATCGACAAACCAGGCCGGGCTCAGGCCACGCTCGACCGGGTGCGCAACGGCCGACAGCGCTTCGGCGAGCGCTTCATCATGCCCTACTACGGCAAGGGCTCCGGCACCACCGGCCGCGACATTAACCGGCCGATCGGCACCATCACCACCCTCGATCGCTGGGCCCTGGTCGACGGTGACCGCATGCGGATGCTCAGCGCCAGCGAGGCCCTGGCCGCGATGTCGTTCCCAGCTGACACCCTACGGCCGGACAATCACCGGCTGACCATGCACATGGCCGGCAATGCGGTACCGCCGCTGGCCGGTCAGCGAGTCATCGAGGCCTTGATGAAGGCCGCATGACCGAAAGAGCACGTCTGTACTCCACCCAGCTGTAACCCCTCTCCCCTCTATTCAGTGCCGCGATATGGCGGCAAAGGCGAAGCTATGTCTCAAGCAAAGGAACGCCCGATCCTGTTCAGCGTGCCGATGGTCCGCGCCATCCTCAACGGCCAGAAGACTGTCACCCGCCGGCCAGTCAAAGGCGACCAGATCCCACGCCTGGAGTATCCAGACAGCGCGGAGCCTTGGGTTGCCGTAGGCCAACATCACCCACGCTATGGTTTCGTCGTCCATGGCAGAACCGAGCAGGAGTGCGCCGAAAAGGTCGGTGAGCTAGGTGCTTGCCCATTTGGCGAACCAGGCGACCGCCTGTGGGTGCGTGAGGCGTGGCTGGCAGATGCTCAACTCGATTCGATTGCGCCGCGTGACCTGAGCCAGGGTGAGCCCATCATGTATCCAGCAGATGGATGCGTCCGGCAGACAGGATGTTCAATGGTCTCGCAGGGCCGGGGGCGCCCATCGATCCACATGCCCCGCTGGGCCAGCCGCATCCTGCTGGAGATCACCGCCGTGCGCGTTGAGCGCCTGCAAGATGGCGAGGGCGAGACGGATTTCGAAAGCCGCTACGTCGCCGAGGGCATACACCGCATTCACCACGGCGACGGCGAATACTACTACCACCCATTCAAGAGCGAGCCAGGGCCGGGAAACTGGGCTGACCCGTTCGACGCCTGGCGCGAGCTCTGGATATCCATCAACGGGGCTGACTCCTGGAACGCCAACCCTTGGGTCTGGGTCGTCGAGTTCAAGAGGATCGAGCCGTGATCAGCTGGCTGATTGAGGCTCTCACATACGGCGCCATTGGCGCGCTGATCGGCGCCTCGTGGATGAGCCAACACAAGGCCGAGCAGACGACGCCTTGCGTTACCCATCACCACCGCCAGCTCTCCCCGCACGAAACCCAACCCGAACCTACACCCGCTCTGGCGCCTGGGCGCTGGATTGATGAGAGGTATCAGCTGTGAGCAAGATCGATTGGAGCAAGGCGCCCGAGTGGGCAGACGGGCATGGTCTAGTCGCCCACCACGGCATCACCGAAGTGTGGATCAGCATGGACCAGTACGCCGTTGTCGGCGCCGAAGATCGCGCCTATCCGTATGGGGGCGGCAGTGGCGATCACCGGCACAATTTCACCCGGGGCCAGGTGCAGTACATCACGCCGCGGTCGGCGCGCTGGGATGGTGAAGGTCTTCCGCCTGTTGGCACCCTGGTTGAAGCGTCATTCGCCTGCGAAGACTTCAAAAACTGGCACGACGGGGTTTGCGTTGCCGTAGGCGAAGACCCGGAAGGCCGCGAGGACTTCTGCGTGGTTCAGTGCGGCAGGAAGATTGCCATGTATCGAGACGAGGCAAAGCGTGTTCGCCCTCGTCGAACGCCTGAACAGATCGCGGCGGAGGAGCGGAAATCTGCAATCGACCAGATGACAGCGGATGCCCAGCTGGACTTCAGTGCAGGTGAGCTCCTCACTGCCCGCGAGTATGTCGAGTGCGCTATCGCTGCTCTTCATGACGCCGGCTACCGCAAGCAGGTGGCGCCATGATCGCCCTCGCCTACATGGCCTATCTGATCTACAGGGGGCCGCGATGAAGCTGATCTACCGCATCAACCGCTGGCTTCCGTTCGGCGGACTGCCGATCGCCCGCGTCCGCCTTGGCCGCAACACCTGCACCCTCTACAAGAATGGCTGGGTCCTGATCAGCGATGGCAAGAGCACTGACGCCTTGCCGATCAACTTCACCAGCCAGGCCCTGGTCGACGCATTCGCGGCCGAACTCGCCTAACCCCATCCCCTACAACTCAAGCCCGCCGACATGCGCGGGCGAGGATTCCCTATGTCCGCAACTCAGCAATTTCATCAAACCGCCAATGACTGCCTGGAGCGCATTGCGGCCGACCTCTGGCCCGAAGCCAAGCTCGCCCTGGTCATCTACACCCCGAACAAGCCAGAGCTCGACATTGTGCTCAAGGATAGCGGCCTGAACGTCGACGAGGTCGTCAGCACCCTGCGTCGGCGCGGTGGCCTGGGTCTGGATGGCGAGAACATATACAAGCGCCTGCTATGTGACGCCGTCATCGGCGCCATGGCTCTCGGCAAGCAGAACAACAATCCTCCACCAGCTGGCCACTGGGGCCAGGAGTTCTGGGATATCGGGCGAGCCGAAGGCGCGCTGCAAGACGAGCTTGTCCATGCCCTGCGCCTGGCACGCAAAGAGCTGGACGCCTGCCAGCGCGTCATCCACTACGCCGGCGGATTCGACCCCGCCTACGTCAACGATGCCCAAGCCGCTATCAAGGTGGCTGACGCAGTGCTCGAAAAGACTCCCACCTGACCACCAACCTGCCGCCACCGGCGGCGTGGAGACCATCCATGAGCCTGATCGATTGCTACGTCACGAAGATCCTCGGCGAGCCGTACCGTAAGTTCGGCGCCTGGTGGGTCGATGTCGAGTACAACGCCTTGGGCAGCACCAGCAAGACCAGGCGCATGTTCCGCACCGAGGAAGCCGCCCGCGCGGCGAAGGTCGGGCACCACTTCACGGCCTGACCCTGCTATATAAAGGAGAACACCATGCGCACCACAGAGAACATCGACCGCTTCCTGCGCCTCGACGAGGTGCTGCACGTGACCGGCATCGGCCGTAACACCGTCTATCGCAGAATCAGGGAAGGCACCTTCCCAAAACAGGTTAAGATAGGCCCCAATTCGGTTGCCTGGCGCCAGTCGGACATCACTCAGTGGATGACCTCTTTCGACCCCAGCGACGACCAATCAGTACATTGAGCAGTACATTGAAACACCAATTTCCGCTCAAGCCCTTACCCCACCAGCTATACAGGTCCACCAGTGGAAATTTTCAAAGAGTTCACATTCGAATCGGCGCACCGCCTGCCCAACGTCCCTGCCGGGCACAAATGCGGCCGCCTGCACGGCCACTCGTTCAAGGTCGGCTTGCACCTGACCGGCCCGCTCGACCCGCATACCGGCTGGATCCGCGATTTCGCCGAGGTCAAGGCGATCTTCAAGCCAATCTACGAGCAGCTGGACCACAACTACCTGAACGATATCCCGGGCCTGGAAAACCCCACCAGCGAAGTGATCGCCAAGTGGATCTGGGACCAGGTCAAGCCGCTGATGCCGGAGCTGTCGAAGGTGCGCATCCACGAGACCTGCACCAGTGGCTGCGAGTACACTGGCGACTGACTGCGAACCAAGGGCGCTGCACGAGCGCCCTTTTCAGGCGCTAGCACCTGGCTGACACCTCTAGCACTTCCAGCTCGAGAGTACCTTCCCCTCCCAGCCATACCGTGTCCAGAGTGCGCTGACCCTGCGGGTAGACCATCTTCAGGTCCGGGCCACTGATATGTTTCAACTTCACCCCTTTGATGCGAGCTCCCCGTTGCAGTGATGCCGGGCTTACCCCGTCCAGGCGCCAGAGGAATGCCGGCTCGGCGCGATCTTTTTCCCATCGCCGAGCGAGGCTCAGGCTCCAGCCCCGCTCGTGCTTCAAGGTAAAGTTCAACCGTCGCCCCCGCGCATCGAGTGGCCAGATTTCATAAGCGTAAGCGCCATTCTCCTCATAGACGGCAAACCAGAAGCGCTGGCAGGCCGGGCGAGCCTCATCGCTGCGCCAATGGTCCTGCAGTACATCACCGAGCTCGACCTCCAGCGCTGCTCTGGGGTTCCACTCGTGGCCTTGATCGAATCGCGCCACCACCAGTCCGGCCTGCTCATCGCTGGCGGTGTCCGCTGCGCCAGACAACGCCTCGGGGCGCCACCAGGCGCGTGCGATAAAGCCGTACTCGGGCTTGAATTCATACTTGCTTGCGATTCGGCGCAAGCCCGAACCCCAGGCTACATCCCGGGCCTCATGCGCGAAGTCGAGGATTTCCAGTGCCATCAGGCCAAGCTGGCCATTCCGGGTATTGATCAGCCAGGCCTCCCGGTTCTCCAGGCGCCTGGCTTGCCGGCCATCAGCATCGAGCAGCAGCACATTGCAGATACGCGCGCCACGCTGGAGAGCCTTGGTACTCATGCCTTCGAGCGTCCACAGATGCGTCGGTGAGCTCAACCGGGCGCTGCCCGCTGCTGGTTCAACCTGATCCTTTATTCCTGCATAGCCCGACAACGGGCTGGGGTTGCTACGCACGATTCGGTTGAGTGGCTTCCAGGCCCTGTCATACGGCCTGATTTCGTAACCGAGCGTTGAAGTGTGCCGGTCAGAACCTTTCACGTAGGCACCAAACCAGAACAGCTCGCCGTAGACGTGCGCCGGGGTGGTAAAGTCCTCGGCTCCCAGTTGCAAAGGCCCCTGGCCAGCGGGCTCGGCCCGCAGGTAATTGTACCAGTGGTCGTTATGAATCGCGGCGCCGCCGGTGTGCAGCCACAGAGGGGCAAGCTTGTCGAGCGAATCATCCCATTGCGCCGGGTTGAGCAGATGGTCGGACAACTGCCACCAGCAACGTGCCAGGAAGGAAAACTCGGGATAATGAATGTAGTCGCTCATGACCGCTCACTTGTATGGAGGAAGTGAGCCGAACGCTATCGATCGCAGCCGATGGAAGGCAGAAGGAAGGCCTTACAGCAGTGCCTGACCAAGAAACGCCGGAGCGATGTAGCGCTGGTAATGCGCCTCGGACAGCAGGAAAAACTCGCGGTCGATGGCATCGCGCAGCTGTGGCAGCTCCCAATCGCGAAACTCCGGCAGCAGCACCATGCCATAGGCCTCCAGGTCGCGGATCATCCGCGCCCCGCGGGCAATCAGCTGGTACGCCCAGCAATACTCCGACTGCTGCTCGACAAAGCGGATGGAGCGCTGCTCCAGTTGCTGGCGCAGCAAGCCTTTGTCGAACACTTCCAGCTTGGCCATCATCACCTGCACCAGCAACTGCTCCAGGCGCAGCCACACCGCGCGCTTCTGCGCATCGTCGTAGCCGTTCCAGTTGATCACTTCGTGGTGGAAACGCTTGCAGCCACGGCACACCGTGTCTCCGTAAACCGTGGAGCACAGGCCGACGCAAGGGGTCTTGATGGACTTGTTGGACATGAAAAACAACAGCTTGGCGGTGGAACACGGGCTCATGTTAGCCCTTTGTCTAACCAGGGTCACTCGTTAAAGTCATCATCGCCGCCTTACTTTCGGGCTTTTTTTGCCGTAGAATCATCCGGCCTTTTCAAAGGCAACAATGTCCGTTGGAAGCTGTTTTCAAAGCGTCACGAGCACAGTTCATCCGGTAGAACGGCGTTGGCCCGGGCCATGCAACCCTCGCATGCCCGTGCCAGCCCTCATCAGCTCCCCGTTCTGCTGGCGTAAAACTTTGAAAGCAGCTTCTGTAAGGATTCTTTGCGACTCTGGCTGGGCGGCCCACAAAGCCGTGGCAGCGCATGGGTGCATCGAATGCTGGATGAGCGTCCCGGACCCCCTTTAGGGACCACTGATGAGGGAAATAACTGTGCTTGAAGCCTACCGCAAACACATCGAAGAGCGTGCCGCCCTGGGCATCGTGCCCCAGCCGCTGAACGCCGAACAAACTGCAGGCCTGGTCGAGCTGCTGAAAAACCCGCCGGCCGGCGAAGAAGCCTTCCTCGTAGACCTGATCACCAACCGCGTACCGCCAGGGGTCGACGAAGCTGCCTACGTCAAGGCCGCTTTCCTCTCCGCCGTCGCCAAGGGCGAAGCCAAGTCGCCTCTGATCGACCGCAAGCACGCCACCGAACTGCTGGGCACCATGCAGGGCGGCTACAACATCGAAACGCTGGTCGCGCTGCTGGATGACGCCGAACTGGGCGCCGTCGCGGCCGAACAGCTCAAGCACACCCTGCTGATGTTCGATGCCTTCCACGATGTGGCCGAAAAAGCCAAGGCCGGCAACGTTCACGCCAAGGCCGTGCTGGAGTCCTGGGCTGCCGGCGAGTGGTTCACCTCGCGTCCGGCCATCGCCGACAAGTACACCCTCACCGTGTTCAAGGTGCCTGGCGAAACCAACACCGACGACCTGTCCCCTGCCCCGGACGCCTGGTCGCGCCCTGACATCCCGCTGCACGCCCTGGCCATGCTGAAAATGGCCCGTGACGGCATCGAGCCGCAGCAGCCTGGTTCGGTCGGCCCGCTGGCCCAGATCGAAGCCGTCAAGGCCAAGGGCTTCCCGGTTGCCTACGTCGGTGACGTGGTCGGTACCGGTTCCTCGCGCAAATCCGCCACCAACTCGGTGCTGTGGTTCTTCGGCGACGACATCCCGTACGTACCGAACAAGCGCGCCGGTGGCTTCTGCTTCGGCACCAAGATCGCCCCGATCTTCTACAACACCATGGAAGACGCCGGCGCCCTGCCGATCGAATTCGACTGCACCAACCTGGCGATGGGCGACGTCATCGACGTTTACCCATACAAAGGTGAAGTACGCCGTCACGGCAGCGACGAACTGGTTACCAGCTTCACCCTGAAGACCGAAGTTCTGCTGGATGAAGTCCGCGCTGGCGGCCGTATCCCGCTGATCGTCGGCCGTGGCCTGACCGAAAAAGCCCGCGCCGAGCTGGGCCAGGGCCCATCGGACCTGTTCAAGAAACCAGAGCAGCCTGCCGACACCGGCAAGGGCTTCACCCTGGCGCAAAAAATGGTTGGTCGCGCTTGCGGCCTGCCTGAAGGCCAGGGCGTACGCCCAGGTGCCTACTGCGAGCCGAAGATGACCACTGTCGGTTCCCAGGACACCACTGGCCCGATGACCCGCGACGAGCTGAAGGACCTGGCATGCCTGGGCTTCTCCGCTGACCTGGTAATGCAGTCGTTCTGCCACACCGCGGCGTATCCGAAGCCGATCGACGTCACCACCCACCACACCCTGCCAGACTTCATACGCACCCGTGGCGGCGTGTCGCTGCGCCCGGGCGACGGCATCATCCACAGCTGGCTGAACCGCATGCTGATGCCTGACACCGTGGGCACCGGTGGCGACTCGCACACCCGCTTCCCGATCGGCATCTCGTTCCCGGCCGGTTCTGGCCTGGTAGCGTTCGCCGCTGCCACCGGCGTCATGCCGCTGGACATGCCAGAGTCGATCCTGGTGCGCTTCAAGGGCAAACTGCAACCAGGCATCACCCTGCGTGACCTGGTCCACGCCATCCCTTACTACGCCATCAAGCAAGGCCTGCTGACCGTCGAGAAGAAGGGCAAGAAAAACGCCTTCTCCGGCCGCATCCTGGAAATCGAAGGCCTGGACGAACTGACTGTCGAGCAAGCCTTCGAGCTGTCCGACGCCTCGGCCGAACGTTCCGCTGCCGGTTGCACCATCAAGCTGCCAGAGAAGGCCATCGCCGAGTACCTGCAGTCCAACATCACCCTGCTGCGCTGGATGATCGGCGAAGGCTACGGCGATGCCCGCACCCTGGAGCGCCGCGCCCAGGCCATGGAAGCCTGGCTGGCCAAGCCTGAGCTGCTGTCGGCCGACGCCGATGCCGAATACGCCGAAATCATCGAGATCGACCTGGCCGACGTCAAGGAGCCTGTGCTCTGCGCGCCGAACGACCCGGACGATGCCCGCCTGCTGTCTTCGGTACAGGGCGAGAAGATCGACGAAGTGTTCATCGGTTCGTGCATGACCAACATCGGCCACTTCCGCGCCGCCGGCAAGCTGCTGGACAAGGTCAAGGGCGGTATCCCGACCCGTCTGTGGCTGGCTCCGCCAACCAAGATGGACGCTCACCAGCTGACCGAAGAAGGCTACTACGGCATCTACGGCAAGGCCGGCGCGCGCATGGAAATGCCAGGCTGCTCGCTGTGCATGGGTAACCAGGCACGTGTGCAGACCGGTTCGACCGTGGTCTCCACCTCGACCCGTAACTTCCCGAACCGTCTGGGCGACGCCACCAACGTGTACCTGGCATCGGCCGAACTGGCTGCTGTCGCTTCGATCATCGGCAAGCTGCCGACCGTCGAAGAGTACATGCAGTACGCGAAGGACATCGACAGCATGGCTGCCGACGTTTACCGCTACCTGAGCTTCGACCAGATCGCCGAGTTCCGCGAAGCGGCAGCCAACGCCAAGATCCCGGTGGTTCAGGCGTAAGCTGAGTTGTAGGATGTAACAGGAAGCCCCGGCAGAGATGCCGGGGCTTTCTTGTTTGAACCTGTACCGGCCTCTTCGCGGCTAAAGCCGCTCCCACAGGGACCCCACAGTTTTCAAGGGCTGCGCAAGACCTTGTGGGAGCGGCTTTAGCCGCGAAGAAGCCAGCACTGGCAATCTCAGATCACGAACAGGTCGACGAACCTGTGCACCGCCATCCCCTCAAGCCTCTGCTGGTCCTTGCACACATCCACTATCTCCCTGCACCGCTGCCGCGCAAAGCGCGTCGCCAGGTTGTCCCTGAACTTCGCCTCCAGCAACGGTATGCCCTCCCCTCGCCGCCGGCGATGCCCGATCGGGTATTCCACCACCACCTGCTCGGTACTGCTGCCATCCTTGAAAAACACCTGCAATGCGTTGGCGATTGACCGCTTGTCCGGCTCCAGGTACTCACGGCTGAAGCGCGGGTCTTCCACCACCTCCATCTTCTCGCGCAGACGGTCGATGCTTGGGTGGTTGGCATGGAAGGCGTCTTCGTAATGCTCGGCCACCAGATGACCGAAAATCAGCGGTACCGCCACCATGTATTGCAGACAATGATCGCGGTCGGCGGCGTTGGCCAGCGCGCCGCTTTTGGAAATGATACGGATCGCCGATTCCTGGGTGGTGATGACGATACGGTCAACCTCATGCAGGCGGTTACGCACCAGTGGATGCAAGGTTATCGCGGCCTCGCAGGCGGTCTGGGCGTGGAACTCGGCAGGGAAACTGACCTTGAACAGCACGTTTTCCATCACGTAGCTACCCAGGGCTTGCGGCAGGCGCAGCTCTTGCTGCTCGGATGGCTTGAGCGCAAGGTCCTTGTTGGTGTGGCTGAACAGCACATCGTAGAAGCCCCACTGCGGCGCAGTAAGCACGCCCGGCACGCCCATCTCGCCACGCAAGGCAATATCCGCCAGGCGCACGCCACGGCTGGAGGCATCACCGGCGGCCCACGATTTGCGCGAACCGGCGTTGGGCGCATGGCGGTAGGTACGCAGCGCCTGGCCATCGACGAAGGCGTGGGACAAGGCGCTCAGCATCTGCTCACGGTTGGCCCCCATCAGCCTGGCGCACACTGCAGTGGAGGCCACCTTGACCAGTATCACGTGGTCGAGGCCAACGCGGTTGAAGGCGTTTTCCAGCGCCAGCACGCCCTGGATCTCATGAGCCATGACCATGGCTTCGAGCACATCGCGCATCAGCAGTGGTGCTTCACCTGCGGCCACGCGCTTCTGCGACAGGTGATCGGCAACGGCCAGGATGCCGCCGAGGTTGTCCGAGGGGTGGGCCCATTCGGCGGCCAGCCAGGTATCGTTGTAGTCCAGCCAACGCACCGTGCAGCCGATGTCCCAGGCGGCCTTGACCGGGTCGAGGCGGTAGGCGGTGCCGGGCACGCGGGCGCCATTGGGCACGACGGTGCCTTCTACCTGGGGGCCGAGGAGTTTGGTGCATTCGGGGAAGCGCAGGGCCAGCAGGCCACAGCCAAGAGTGTCCATCAGGCAGTTGCGCGCGGTATCCAGGGCTTCGGCGGAGTCGACCCGGTACGTGAGGGCGTATTCGGCGAGGGTTTGCAGCACCCGGTCGTAGTCCGGGCGGGCATTGAGGTCTACGTTGGCGCTCATATCCAGCTCCCTTCAGAATTGCCGGGGCTGCTGTGCAGCCCTTCGCGGGCTCGCCCGCTCCCACAAGTACACCACAGCCTTCGGAATCTGTGATTACCTGTGGGAGCGGGCAAGCCAGCGAAGGGGCGCAAAGCGGCCCCAACGAACTAAAGCCGAGCGCCAGTGGTGCGTTAGAAGCTATCGCCAGGCACGCGAACCCAGCCCTCCATCAGCACGCGAGCACTGCGGCTCATGATTGCCTTGGTCACTGTCCATTCACCATTCACCTGACGCGCCTCGGCCCCAACCCGCAGGGTGCCCGAGGGGTGGCCGAAACGCACGGCGCTGCGCTCGCCCCCGCCTGCGGCGAGGTTGACCAGCGTGCCCGGAATGGCCGCCGCGGTACCGATGGCCACCGCGGCCGTACCCATCATTGCATGGTGCAGCTTGCCCATCGACAAGGCCCGTACCAGCAGGTCGATATCACCTGCCTGCACCACTTTGCCACTGGACGCAGTGTAGGTGCTCGGCGGCGCGACGAAAGCCACTTTCGGCGTGTGCTGACGCCCGGCAGCCTGGTCGACGTTGTCGATCAGGCCCATGCGCACGGCGCCATAAGCGCGAATCGTCTCGAAGCGCAGCAGCGCCTGCGGGTCGCCGTTGATGGCATCCTGCAGTTCGGTGCCGGTGTAGCCGATATCCGCCGCATTGACGAAGATGGTCGGAATACCGGCATTGATCAGGGTCGCCTTGAACGTACCGACACCCGGCACCTCGAGGTTATCGACCAGGTTACCGGTGGGGAACATCGCCCCGCCGTCGCCATCTTCGTCGGCCGCCGGGTCGAGAAACTCCAACTGCACCTCCGCGGCCGGGAAGGTCACCCCGTCCAGCTCGAAGTCGCCGGTTTCCTGCACTTCACCTTCAGTGATCGGCACATGGGCAATGATGGTCTTGCCGATATTGGCCTGCCAGATGCGCACGGTGGCGATGCCGTTGCGCGGAATGCGCGCGGGGTCGACCAGGCCGCTGCTGATGGCGAACGAACCGACCGCGGCGGAGAGGTTGCCGCAATTACCGCTCCAGTCGACGAAGGCCTTGTCGATGCTGACCTGGCCGAACAGGTAGTCGACATCGTGATCGGGCTTGATGCTTTGCGACAGGATCACGGTCTTGCTAGTGCTCGAAGTGGCGCCGCCCATGCCGTCGATCTGCTTGCCATACGGGTCGGGGCTGCCGATCACCCGCAGCAGCAGTGCGTCACGGGCCGGGCCAGGGACTTGCGCCCGCTCGGGCAGGTCTTGCAGGCGGAAGAACACGCCTTTGCTGGTACCGCCACGGATGTAGGTGGCGGGGATTTTTATTTGCGGTACATGTGCCATGTTCAATTCCTGTCTTGCACAGCCCCTGTGGGAGCGCGCTGCTCTTGATTAGGCGCTCGCTTCGAGGAAGTCCTGGGCAAAGCGCTGCAGCACCCCACCAGCCTCGTAGATGGACACTTCCTCGGCGGTGTCCAGGCGGCAGGTCACCGGTACCTCCAGGCGCTCGCCGTTGGCGCGGGTCACCACCAGGGTCAGCGTCGCCCGTGGCGTACGCGCGCCCAGTACGTCATAGGTCTCGCTGCCATCCAGGCCGAGGGTCTTGCGGTCGGTGCCCGGCTTGAACTCCAGCGGCAGCACACCCATGCCCACCAGGTTGGTGCGGTGAATGCGCTCGAAGCCTTCAGCGACGATCGCCTCGACACCGGCCAGGCGCACCCCCTTGGCCGCCCAGTCGCGGGACGAGCCCTGGCCGTAGTCGGCGCCGGCGACGATGATCAGCGGCTGCTTGCGCTCCATGTAGGTCTCGATCGCCTCCCACATGCGGGTGACCTTGCCTTCCGGCTCGATACGCGCCAGCGAGCCCTGCTTCACGCTGCCGTCTTCCTTGCGCACCATTTCGTTGAACAGCTTGGGGTTGGCGAAGGTGGCGCGCTGGGCCGTCAGGTGGTCGCCACGGTGGGTAGCGTAGGAGTTGAAGTCCTCCTCCGGCAGGCCCATCTTGGCCAGGTATTCGCCGGCAGCACTGTCCAGCATGATGGCGTTGGACGGTGACAGGTGGTCGGTGGTGATGTTGTCCGGCAGCACTGCCAGCGGGCGCATGCCGCGCAGGGTACGTTCACCGGCCAAGGCGCCCTCCCAGTACGGCGGGCGGCGGATGTAGGTGCTCATCGGGCGCCAGTCGTACAACGGCGCCACCTTCGGCCCACGGTCTTCCTCGATGGCGAACATCGGGATGTACACCTTGCGGAACTGCTCCGGCTTGACCGCGGCGCGCACCACGGCGTCGATCTCTTCGTCGCTGGGCCAGATGTCCTTGAGGCGGATTTCCTTGCCATCGACCACGCCCAGCACATCCTTCTCGATATCGAAGCGGATGGTACCGGCGATGGCGTAGGCCACCACCAGTGGCGGCGAAGCGAGGAAGGCCTGCTTGGCATACGGGTGGATACGCCCGTCGAAGTTGCGGTTGCCCGACAGCACGGCAGTGGCGTACAGGTCACGGTCGATGATCTCCTGCTGGATCACCGGGTCCAGGGCGCCGGACATACCGTTGCAGGTGGTGCAGGCAAAGGCGACGATGCCGAAGCCGAGCTGCTCCAGTTCCTTCTCCAGCCCCGCCTCTTCCAGGTACAGCTGCACGGCCTTGGAGCCAGGCGCCAGCGACGACTTGACCCACGGCTTGCGGGCCAGGCCCAGTTTGTTGGCATTGCGCGCCAGCAGGCCCGCGGCAATCACGTTGCGCGGGTTGCTGGTGTTGGTGCAGCTGGTGATGGCGGCAATGATCACCGCACCATCGGGCATCTGCCCCGGCACTTCTTCCCAGTTGCCGGCGATGCCTTTGGCCGCCAGGTCGCTGGTGGCGACGCGGGCATGCGGGTTGGACGGGCCGGCCATGTTGCGCACCACGCTCGACAGATCGAAGCTCAGGGTGCGCTCGTAGACCGCGCCGCCCAGGCTGTCGGCCCACAGGCCGGTGGCTTTGGCATAGGTCTCCACCAGCTTGACCTGCTGCTCTTCGCGGCCGGTCAGGCGCAGGTAGTCGATGGTCTGCTGGTCGATGGCGAACATCGCCGCAGTGGCGCCATATTCCGGGGCCATGTTGGAGATAGTGGCGCGGTCGCCCAGGGTCAGGGCACGGGCACCTTCGCCGTGGAACTCCAGGTAGGCGCCGACGACTTTCTGCTTGCGCAGGAACTCGGTCAGGGCCAGCACCAGGTCAGTGGCAGTGATGTTCGGTGCCAGCTTGCCGGTCAGCTCGACACCGACGATTTCCGGCAGGCGCATCCACGATGCACGGCCAAGCATCACGTTCTCGGCTTCCAGGCCACCCACGCCAATGGCAATCACGCCCAGGGCGTCGACATGCGGGGTGTGGCTGTCGGTGCCGACGCAGGTGTCCGGGTAGGCCACGCCACGATCGTTGTGAATCACCGGCGACATCTTCTCCAGGTTGATCTGGTGCATGATGCCGTTGCCCGGCTGGATCACGTCGACGTTCTTGAACGCCTTCTTGGTCCAGTTGATGAAGTGGAAGCGGTCTTCGTTGCGGCGGTCTTCGATGGCGCGGTTCTTTTCGAAGGCCTGCGGGTCGAAGCCACCGCACTCGACGGCCAGCGAGTGGTCGACGATCAGCTGCACCGGCACCACAGGGTTGACCTGGGCCGGGTCGCCGCCCTTGTCGGCGATGGCGTCACGCAGGCCGGCAAGGTCGACCAGCGCGGTCTGGCCGAGAATGTCGTGGCACACCACGCGGGCCGGGAACCACGGGAAGTCGAGGTCGCGCTTGCGCTCGATCAGCTGGCCCAGCGACGCGTCGAGGGTAGCCGGATCGCAGCGGCGCACCAGGTTTTCGGCGAGTACCCGAGAGGTGTAAGGCAGGCCATCGTAGGCGCCGGGCTTGATGGCCTCGACCGCCGCGCGGGCATCGAAGTAGTCCAGGTCGGTGCCAGGCAGGTGCTTGCGGAATGCAGTGTTCATCATGGAATCAGGCTCGGTCACAGGATTCGGAAGGTTTCACCGCCCCCTGTGGGAGCGGGCGTGCCCGCGAATGCGTCAGCAGGTGCAAAGCGGTTGCCCCTACGGGCGCATTCGCGGGCACGCCCACTCCCACAGGGGAAACGGGTTGCCTCTCTATATCTATTCAGCGCTGTTCGATCGGCACGAACTGGCGCTGCTCGACGCCGACGTACTCGGCGCTCGGGCGGATGATGCGGTTGTTGGCGCGCTGTTCGAAGACGTGCGCCGCCCAGCCGGTCAGACGCGAGCAGACGAAGATCGGGGTGAACAGCTTGGTCGGGATGCCCATGAAGTGGTACGCCGAGGCATGGTAGAAGTCGGCGTTGGGGAACAGGCGTTTCTGCTCCCACATGGTCTTGTCGATGGCTTCGGAAACCGGGTACAGCACCTTGTCACCCACTTCGTCGGCGAGCTGTTTCGACCAGCCCTTGATCACCTCGTTGCGCGGGTCGGACTCTTTGTAGATGGCATGGCCAAAGCCCATGATCTTGTCCTTGCGTTCGAGCATGCACAGCAGCTCGGCAGTGGCTTCCTGCGGGCTCTGGAAGCGCTCGATCAGTTCCATCGCCGCTTCGTTGGCACCGCCGTGCAGCGGGCCGCGCAGCGAACCGATGGCAGCGGTAACGCAGGAATACAGGTCGGACAGGGTCGAGGCACAGACACGCGCGGTGAAGGTCGAGGCGTTGAATTCGTGCTCGGCGTAGAGGATCAGCGACACGTTCATGACCTTGACATGCAGCTCGCTCGGCTTCTTGCCGTGCAGCAGGTGCAGGAAGTGGCCACCGAGGGTGTCTTCGTCGCTGGTACAGTCGATACGCACGCCGTCGTGGGTGAAGCGGTACCAGTAGCACATCACCGCCGGGAACAGCGCCAGCAGGCGGTCGGTCTTGTCGCGCTGCTCATCGAAGGTCAGTTCGGGTTCGAGGGTACCAAGCACCGAGCAACCCGTGCGCATCACGTCCATCGGGTGGGCGTCACGCGGGATGCGCTCGAGCACTTCCTTCAGGGCTTGCGGCAGGTCACGCAGGCCCTTGAGCTTGCGCTTGTAGTCGGCCAGATCGGCTTTGCTCGGCAGCTCGCCGTACAGCAGCAGGTAGGCGACTTCTTCAAACTCGGCACCGGCGGCCAGGTCACGCACATCGTAACCCCGGTAGGTCAGCCCGGCACCGGCCTGGCCCACGGTCGACAACGCGGTCTGGCCGGCCACCTGGCCGCGCAGGCCTGCGCCACTGAGTACTTTTGCTTCGGCCATGGTGTTTCTCCTTTCTTGAACTTGTTATGGAAATCTTGCTGGCTAATCGGGTTTTCCTGTGCCGGCCTCTTCGCGGGTAAACCCGCTCCCACAGGTATGTGGGATCCCTGTGGGAGCGGGTTTACCCGCGAAGAGGCCGGCAGCGCCAACGAACGCCTTTAATCTTCAGCCTTTCTTCTGGGCAAACAGCGCATCGAGGCTCTGCTCGAAGGCGTGGTAACCAATGGCATCGTAGAGCTCCATGCGGGTCTGCATGGTGTCGATCACGTTCTTCTGCGTACCGTCACGGCGCAGCGCGGTGTACACGTTCTCGGCCGCCTTGTTCATGGCGCGGAACGCCGACAGCGGGTACAGCACCAGCGACACATCGACCGAGGCCAGCTCCTCGGTGGTGTACAGCGGCGTGGCGCCGAACTCGGTGATGTTGGCCAGGATCGGTGCCTTCACCCGGTCGGCGAAGGTCTTGTACATCTGCAGTTCGGTGATGGCTTCCGGGAAGATCATGTCGGCACCGGCCTCGACGCAGGCGGCGGCGCGGTCCAGGGCGGCGTTCAGGCCCTCGACGGCCAGGGCGTCGGTACGTGCCATGATCACGAAGCTGTCATCGGTACGGGCGTCGACTGCGGCCTTGATGCGGTCGATCATTTCCTGCTGGCTGACGATTTCCTTGTTCGGGCGGTGGCCGCAGCGCTTGGCGCCAACCTGGTCCTCGATATGGATGGCGGCAGCGCCGAACTTGCTCATCGAGCGCACGGTACGGGCGACGTTGAAGGCAGAAGCACCGAAACCGGTGTCGACATCCACCAGCAGCGGCAAGTCGCACACATCGGTGATGCGACGCACATCGGTGAGTACATCGTCCAGGCCGCTGATGCCCAGGTCCGGCAGGCCCAGCGAACCAGCGGCGACGCCGCCACCGGACAGGTAGATGGCCTTGAAGCCGGCGCGCTTGGCCAGCAGGGCATGGTTGGCGTTGATGGCGCCAACCACCTGCAGCGGATGTTCAGCGGCAACGGCGTCGCGGAAACGCTGACCGGGGGTGCTCTTCACAGTCATTTCTCACCTCGTGGGCTATTGTTGTAGGCGTCCAGATAGTGACGCTCGATATTGCGCTTGGACGCGCCGATGTGGCGGCGCATCAGGAGTTCGGCCAGCTCGCCGTCTCGGTCGGCGATGGCATCTAGAATGCGGTGGTGTTCGGCAAAGGCCTGACGCGGCCGGTTGGGCGTGGCCGAGAACTGGATGCGGTACATGCGCACCAGCTGGTACAGCTCGCCACACAGCATCTTGACCAAGGTCTGGTTACCGCTGCCCTGAATGATCCGGTAATGGAAGTCGTAGTCGCCTTCCTGCTGGTAATAGCCCAGGCCGGCCTGGAAAGCGGCATCGCGCTCGTGGGTGTCGAGCACCCGGCGCAGTTCGTCGATGTCGGCCTGGCTCATGCGTTCGGCGGCCAGGCGGCAGGCCATGCCTTCCAGCGATTCGCGAATTTCGTACAGCTCGATCAGTTCGGCGTGATTGAGCGAAACCACCCGCGCCCCCACATGCGGCACGCGCACCAGCAGACGCTGGCCTTCGAGGCGGTGGATGGCCTCGCGCAGCGGCCCGCGGCTGATGCCGTAGGTGCGCGCCAGCTCCGGCTCGGAAATCTTGCTGCCGGGGGCGATATCGCCCTTGACGATGGCCGCCTGGATGCGCCGGAAGACGTTTTCGGACAAGGTTTCCGTTTCGTCTGCCAGCCCCGGGCTGGGGGTGGATAGGTCTTGCATATTGTCGACACCTTGCAAATCTCTTTGCCAGAAATTAGCTAATTCGACCGTTGCAGTCAAAGACAAAATGAATATTGTCGACAATCGTCTAAGAACGAACTAACGCCTGCCCGATGCTGTCTGAACGCGCACCGCTGGCGTCAAGGCGCCGGCGTGATAGAATGCCGCGCCTCCGTTGGAGTATGGATAGCCTGTCTGTCATCCATTCATGCTGTTGACAGATGAACGAGGAAGCTTGCGCAGTCGCTGCCAGTCGCCTTGCCCTGAACACGGCCCTGAACATGGCTTTGAAAACAGCCCCGAACCTTGCACTGCACCGCGCCAGGAATATGAGACTTACACCCGCATTATTGCTGCTCTGCCTCACACTGCTGCCGGCCCTTGGCCAGGCCGCAGGCAAGACCGTGTACGGTCTCAACGAATATGCACGCCTGGGCGACCTGGATCTTGAAGTGGCCGCCAAGCTCGACACCGGCGCCAAGACCGCCTCGCTCAGCGCCCGCGACATCAAGCGTTTCAAGCGC
Source organism: Pseudomonas sp. 32_A (assembly GCF_017490905.1). Lineage (NCBI taxonomy): Bacteria > Pseudomonadati > Pseudomonadota > Gammaproteobacteria > Pseudomonadales > Pseudomonadaceae > Pseudomonas > Pseudomonas sp. 32_A. The sequence goes on from NZ_JAFGYI010000006.1 coordinate 97,994, forward strand.
AACGGTGAAAGCTGGGTGCGCTTCTACCTGGCCATCGACGCCGCCCATTCGCACCCTATCGAACGCCCGCTGGCACGCGTAAGCAAGATCAAGCGCCGGGCCGGCGACTATGATGCTGAATCGGGCAAGGCCTACACCGCACGCCCGGTCATCGAACTTGAAATCTGCATGGGCCAGGCCGTGCGCACCATCGAAGTCAACCTCACCGACCGCAGCGCCTTCCAGTTCCCGCTGCTGATCGGCTCCGAGGCGCTCAAGCACTTCGACGCGCTGGTCGACCCAAGCCTTAAATACGCGGCCGGCAAACCTGCCTGTGCCACCGACGCTCCCAAAGCAGAGTAATCCCGATGCGCTCTCTTACCCTCCATCTGAAAGTCCTGATCACCGTGCTGGTGCTGTTGGGCGTGGCGGTCACGGCTTATCAGATCTTCGTACTCGGCATCCCGGTAACCGAGGATGAAACCGACGACCTGTGGAACATCGACGCCAAGGTCGAGTTCGTGGCCAGCACCAAGGACCCGGTCAAGGTGCAGATGTTCGTGCCACCGCTGAACCGCGACTACGTCAGCCTCAACGAGAGCTTCATCTCCAACAACTACGGGGTGAGCGTCAACCGTGCCGACGGCAACCGCAAGGTCACCTGGTCGGCCCGCCGCGCCAGCGGCAACCAGACCCTCTACTACCGCCTGGTACTGACCAAGCGCTACAGCAACGAGAAGACCACGGTCAAAGGCCCGACCTTCCGTGACAGCCTGGCAGTGGAAGGCCCCGAGAAGATCGCCGCCGAGGCCCTGATGGCGCCGATCCGCCAGCATTCGGCCGACGTCGAGACCTTCGTCAGCGAGACCATCAAGCGGGTCAACAACCTCAACGACGACAACGTCAAGCTGCTGCTGGCCGGCGACACCACGGCCATGAAGAAAGCCCAGGTCATCGACCTGCTGCTGTCGATCGCCCACGTACCGATGGAAAAGGTGCACACCATCCGCCTGGTCGCCGACACCCCGCAAACCCCGGAACTGTGGCTGCGCAGCTTCAACGGCAACGACTGGCTGTACTTCAACCCGGACACTGGCGAGCAGGGCCTGCCCAGCGATCGCTTGCTGTGGTGGACCGGTGACGACAACCTGATCACCGTCGATGGCGGCAAGAAGGCCAACGTTACCTTCAGCATGAACAACAGCGAGATGAACGCCATCCGCCTGGCCAAGCTGACCGACGAGAATACCGACGCCGACTTCCTCGAATATTCGCTGTACGGCCTGCCGCTGCAGACCCAGCAAACCTTCATGATCATGGTGATGATCCCGATCGGCGTGCTGGTGATCCTGGTGCTGCGCAACCTGATCGGCCTGCAGACCCTGGGTACCTTCACCCCGGTACTGATCGCCCTGGCCTTCCGCGAGACCCAGCTGGGCTTCGGCATCGTGCTGTTCACGGTCATCACCGCCCTGGGCCTGTCGCTGCGCTCGTACCTGGAACACCTGAAACTGCAGATGCTGCCACGCCTGTCGGTGGTACTGACCTTCGTCGTGGTACTGATTGCCGCCATCAGCCTGTTCAGCCACAAGCTGGGCCTGGAGCGCGGGCTGTCGGTAGCGCTGTTCCCGATGGTGATCCTGACCATGACCATCGAGCGCCTGTCCATTACCTGGGAAGAGCGTGGCGGCGGCCATGCCATGAAAGTGGCCATCGGCACCCTGTTCGCCGCTTCCCTGGCGCACCTGTTGATGATGGTGCCGGAGCTGGTGTACTTCGTGTTCACCTTCCCGGCCGTGCTGCTGATCCTGGTGGGCTTCATGCTGGCGATGGGTCGCTACCGCGGCTACCGCCTGACCGAGCTCGTGCGCTTCAAGGCATTCCTGAAGAAGGCTGACGCCTGATGTTTGGCCTGATCAAGACGTGGAAAGCCCTGGAGGCCCGGGGCATCATGGGTATCAACCGGCGCAACGCGGACTACGTGTTGAAGTACAACAAGCGCCACCTGTACCCGATCGTCGACGACAAGATCATCACCAAGGAGCGCGCCCTGGCGGCCGGTATCCATGTGCCGGAAATGTACGGCATCATCGAGACCGAGAAAGAGATCGACAAGCTCGACCAGATCATCGGCGGGCGCAGCGATTTCGTCATCAAGCCGGCGCAAGGCGCCGGCGGTGACGGCATCCTGGTGATCGCCGACCGCTTCGAGGACCGCTACCGCACGGTGTCGGGCAAGATCATCAGCCACGAGGAAATCGAGCACCAGATCTCGAGCATCCTCACCGGCCTGTACTCGCTGGGCGGCCATCGCGACCGTGCGCTGATCGAGTACCGGGTCACCCCCGACCAGATCTTCAAGAGCATCAGCTACGAAGGCGTGCCGGACATCCGCATCATCGTGCTGATGGGCTACCCGGTAATGGCCATGCTGCGCCTGCCGACCCGCCAGTCCGGCGGCAAGGCCAACCTGCACCAGGGCGCCATCGGCGTGGGTGTCGACCTGGCCACCGGCGTGACCCTGCGCGGCACCTGGCTGAATAACATCATCAGCAAGCACCCGGACACCACCAACGCGGTGGATGGCGTGCAACTGCCGAACTGGGACGGCTTCATGAAGCTGGCCGCCGGTTGCTACGAGCTGTGTGGCCTGGGTTACATCGGTGTCGACATGGTGCTGGATCAGGACAAGGGGCCGCTGATTCTCGAACTCAATGCCCGCCCTGGCCTGAACATCCAGATCGCCAACGACTGCGGCCTGACCCAGCGTACCCACGCCATCGAGGCGCACCTGGAAGCGCTGGCCAAGGATGGCATCAGCGAAGATGCCGAACAGCGCGTGCGTGTATCGCAAGGTTTGTTCGGGCACGTGCATCCGCGCTAGCAACCCGGGGGCCGCTTTGCGGCCCATTCGCGACACAAGGCCGCTCCGACAGGAGATCGCGCAATCCTGTGGGAGCGGCCTTGTGTCGCGATTGGGCTGCAGAGCAGCCCCAGATGCCAAACACAATGTTGAATGTCGCGCCCAGTGCTAGGCGCATTTCCTGCACAGGTCTACAATCGCCCTCCTCGCTTTTACATCGCCGTCCACACTGATGCCGACCTGTACGCTCCACCCCCTGCCCTACCAGCCCGACCCTGCCGCCTATTTCGCTCGCCTGCGCCAGGCCCCCGGCGCGATCCTGCTGGACAGCGCCCGCCCCGGCGCCGAGCGCGGGCGCTTCGACCTGCTCAGCGCCTGGCCGCTGCAACACCTGCAGGCACAGCCCGACGAAGATGGCCGCACCTTCCTCCAGCGCCTGCGCGCCGGCCTGGCCCAACTAGGCCATGCCCAGTTGCCCGCAGGCAGCGAGCTGCCGTTTGCTGGTGGCCTGATCGGCTATCTGAGCTATGACTTCGGCCGCCGGCTTGAACACCTGCCCAGCCAGGCTGTGGACGACCTTGGCCTGCCAGATGCGCAACTGGGCCTGTACGCCTGGGCACTGGTTACCGACCACCAGTGCGCGACCAGCCAACTGGTGTTCCACCCGAGCCTGCCGGGCAGCGAACGGGAACGCCTGATCGCCCTGTTCGAAGGTGTCGACAACGCGGAACGTGGCAGCTTCCAACTACTCGCGCCGATGGCCGGCGACCTTCAGCCCGAACAGTACAAGGCCGCCTTTGACCGGGTGCAGCGCTACATTCAGGCGGGCGACTGCTACCAGATCAACCTTACCCAGCGCTTCCGCGCGCCCTGCCAGGGCGACCCGTGGCACGCTTACCAGGCCCTGCGCAAAGCCTGCCCCACGCCCTTCTCCGGCTACCAGCAACTGGCCGACGGCAGCGCCCTGCTGAGCTTTTCGCCCGAGCGCTTCATCCGCGTCAGCCAGCGCCAGGTGGAAACCCGGCCGATCAAGGGCACCCGCCCGCGCGCCAGCAACCCGGCCGAAGACATGCGCAATGCCGAGGAGCTGCTGCATAGCCCCAAGGATCGCTCGGAAAACCTGATGATCGTCGACCTGCTGCGCAACGACCTGGGGCGTACCTGCGAGATTGGCTCGGTGAAGGTGCCGGAGCTGTTCAGCCTGGAGAGCTACCCCAATGTGCACCACCTGGTCAGCAGCATCACCGGCCAGCTGGCCAGCGACAAGGACGCCCTTGACCTGATCGGCGACAGCTTCCCCGGCGGTTCGATCACCGGCGCGCCGAAGATCCGCGCCATGCAGATCATCGACGAACTGGAGCCGGCGCGCCGGGCGCTGTACTGCGGCTCACTGCTCTACGTGGATGTGCGCGGCGAGATGGACAGCTCGATTGCCATTCGCAGCCTGCTGGTCAAGGGCGGACAGGTCAGCTGCTGGGGCGGCGGCGCGGTGGTGGCCGACTCCGAGTGGCAGGCCGAATATGAAGAGTCGATTGCCAAGGTGCGGGTGTTGATGGAGACCCTGCAAGGCTTGTGATCGGTGGCGCCTGCTTCGCGGGTAAACCCGCTCCCACAGGTTCTGTGCATATCCGAAGGGCTGCATCATACCTGTGGGAGCGGGTTTACCCGCGAAGCAGGCGCCACCGATATCGGCCCGTCTACCCCGCCATTTTTTGTTACCATCACCTCACTACGAGCGCACAGCGCCACAGCCAAGATGGAAACCGCCTGATGAGCCAACCCTTCGACGTCGCCGCCCTGGCCGCGACCTATGCCAACAAGTCCCCGCAAGACATCCTCAAGCTTGCCTTCGAGCACTTCGGTGATGACCTGTGGATCTCCTTCAGCGGCGCCGAGGATGTGGTGCTGGTGGACATGGCCTGGAAGCTGAACAAGCAGGTCAAGGTGTTCAGTCTCGACACCGGCCGCCTGCACCCGGAGACCTACCGGTTCATCGACCAGGTGCGCGAGCAGTACAACCTGCCGATCGAAATCCTCAGCCCCGACCGTGCCAAGCTCGACCCGTTCGTCAAGGAAAAGGGCCTGTTCAGTTTCTACAAGGACGGCCATGGCGAGTGCTGCGGCATCCGCAAGATCGAGCCGCTGCGTCGCAAGCTTGCCACCGTCAGCGCCTGGGCCACCGGTCAGCGCCGCGACCAGAGCCCGGGCACTCGCAGCCAGGTGGCGGCAGTGGAAATCGACAGCGCCTTCTCTACCCCCGAGCGCACCCTGTACAAGTTCAACCCGTTGGCGCAGATGAGCAGCGAAGAAGTGTGGGGTTATATCCGCATGCTGGAACTGCCGTACAACAGCCTGCACGAGCGCGGCTTCATCAGCATTGGCTGCGAGCCCTGCACCCGGCCGGTGTTGCCTAACCAGCATGAGCGTGAAGGGCGTTGGTGGTGGGAAGAGTCGACGCAGAAGGAATGCGGGTTGCACGCTGGCAACCTGATCAGCAAGGCATAAACGACTGGGGCCGTTGTGGGAGCGGGTTCACCCGCGAACACCGGCGAAGCCGGTGCCATACACCGCGTCGCCTTCTTCGCGGGTAAACCCGCTCCCACAGGGGCCGTGAGGCCCCCTATATTTCTGGATCAGTGCACCGGCAGTTCGACACCTTCGAACAGCTCTTCCAGCTCTTGCTTGTTATGGCATTGAATGGCCTTGGCCATCACTTCACGGGTCAGGTGCGGGGCGAACCTCTCGATGAAGTCGCACATGAAGCCGCGCAGGAAGGTGCCACGGCGGAAGCCGATCTTGGTGACGCTGGCTTCGAACAGCTCGCTGGCATCCAGTGCTACCAGGTCGCTGTCGAGCTTGGCGTCCACGGCCATGCCGGCGACGATACCCACGCCCAACCCCAGGCGTACATAAGTCTTGATGACGTCGGCGTCTGCCGCAGTGAACACCACTTTTGGCGTGAGGCCACGGTGGTTGAACGCCTCGTCCAGCTTCGAGCGCCCGGTGAACCCGAACACATAGGTGACGATCGGGTATTCAGCGACTGCTTCCAGGGTCAGCTTCGGCAGCTTGGCCAGTGGGTGACCTTGCGGCACCACCACGCAACGGTTCCACTTGTAGCACGGCATCATGATCAGGTCGCCGAACAGCTCCAGCGCCTCGGTGGCGATGGCAAAGTCGACGGTACCGTCCGCGGCCATTTCGGCAATCTGCATGGGCGAACCCTGGTGCATGTGCAAGGACACTTCAGGGTACTGCTTGATGAAGTTGCTGATCACCGGCGGCAAGGCGTAACGCGCCTGGGTGTGGGTGGTGGCGATGGACAGCGTGCCCTTCTTCTCGTTGGAGAACTCCTGGGCAATCTGCTTGATGCTTTCGACCTTGCGCAGGATTTCACCGGCGGTATTGATGATGCGCTCACCGGCCGGGGTAACGCGGGTCAGGTGCTTGCCGCTGCGGGCAAAGACTTCAACACCCAGCTCATCCTCGAGCAGGCGGATCTGCTTGCTGATACCTGGCTGGGAGGTATACAGGCTCTGCGCCGTCGCGGAGACGTTGAGGTCATGGTGCGCCACTTCCCAGATGTAGCGCAGTTGTTGAAGCTTCATAGGTTCCCCTCGGTTCAGCGATGAGTCCGCGGCAGCAGGCAGCGACGATATATAACTATATTAGTGGTTCTGGAAATAAATCTAGAACTATTTTGTTACATGCCACCCCGAAATGGCCTACGGCCATCTTCATGCTTTCCTACGCCCCAAATGCTGTGCCAGCGGCACCATGTACACCGGTACCGGCGACAGCTGCAGCAGCCTTACCGCCGTGCGCCCCAATGGCACATCCACGCCGGCGCCAGCACTGTGGCTGCCGAAAATCAGCAGGTCGACGCTCAGCCGCTGCGCCTGGTCGAGGATCACCTGCGCCGGGTCGCCCTGGCGTACCCGCACCGCCTTGATCACCGCCAGGTCGGCCTCCTCGCCCAGTTCGTCGCGAAAGTTTTCCAGTACACGCTGCTCGATATTGGCCATCACCGTGTTCACCCCCTGACTGTGCAACTGGTCGAGCGTCTGTTCATCGAGGTAGCTTTGCAGCAGAGATTCAGCGAACTGGCCCATGGGCTCTACCGCGTGGATCACATACAACTCGGCGCCGAACGTGCGCGCCAGCGCCAGCGCGTGTTGCATGACAAAAGGGGCGTAGACACCGAGGTCGGTGGCGTACAGCATGGAGTGGATCATTCGACCTCCTCGACTGCCGCTGCGGCAGGGCAAGCTTCAGCTTAGCAGCGCGCCGGACGCACGCTTTGCCGTCCGGCGCGCTGCCGACGCGGGCTGGAGAGCCGTGGCAGGACCAAAGCCACGCTCAGCGAGGCTGTGCACCTCGGTCGATGAAAGCCAGCGCCTGGTACAGCATCTCCATGCGCGGCAAGCGGCAGCCTGCCGCGCGCGCCTGTGCCAACGGCTCGGCATAGATGGCCTGCAGTTCCAGCGGGCGTTTGTGGACATGGTCGTGGTACATGCTGGGCCAGTAGTCGGGCATGCGCTCGGTCACCTGGAACAGGTGCTCGGCATAGCCCTCGGGCAACACATGGCCACACGCCGCCGCACCCTGCACCACCTCGGCCATCAAGGCCTGGATCAGGGCGCGAGCATGGCTGTCGGCCATCAGCGGCGTGGTGCTGGCACCGAGCAACACCGACAGGCCGTTGTAGGGCACGTTCCACACCAGCTTCTGCCAGCGTGCCTGGGCCAGGTCGGGCATGGCCTGCGAGTCGATGCCCGCAGCCCGGAACAGCTCCGCGCCCTCATTGACCAGCTCGACACCACCATCGTTGGCCGGCCCGCTGTGGTAGCCGAGGTTGACCGCGCCCAGGGCCTGGTGGCGGATCACGCCGGGCGCCTGGCGGTTGACGCAGATGAAACACAGGCCGCCGAGCAGGTGCATGTCGCTACGCAAGGCCGGGCGCAACTGCTCCTCCACGCCCAGGCCGTTCTGCAGCAGCACCACCTTGGCACCCGGTGCGGCCGCCTGCACGATCAGTGGTGCCAACTGGTCATTGCTGGTGGCCTTGGCCCCCACCAGCAGCCAGTCGCAGGGCGGCATGTCGGCGGCACTGGCATAGGCCTGCACCTTTATCTGCAAGTTGCCATGCACGGCACTGTCCAGGGTCAACCCCTGCTCGCGGACAACCTCGTACTCGCTGCGCAACAGAAAATGCACATCGAAGCCGGCTCGGGCCAGCATCAACCCATAGAAGCCGCCGATGGCGCCACTGCCGATGATGCCGATACGTGGTGTGTGCGGATGCATGCCGATCTCCAGGTATAAAGTCAGCCCTCTTTTTACACAGGTTGCGCAGCGCTGGGCAGCCCATGCATGGCAAACACCTGCCATCTCGGAAAAACCCCACACGGACTGGGCCCAGCCCATTGTCGCGCCACCTGTAACGCGCTAAGGTTCGGCTCCCCGCTGCGATTATTCTTGCTGCTGGGCCGCACGGGGATAGTTGGCGGCCGGCACCGTGACCTGACGAGTAACACGATGGCTGATTTACCGATCGATGACTTGAACGTTGCCTCCAACGAGACCCTGATCACCCCCGATCAGCTCAAGAAGGAAATCCCCCTCAGCGCCAAGGCCCTGCAGACCGTGACTGCCGGCCGTGAAGTGGTGCGCAATATTCTCGACGGCAAGGACCATCGCCTGTTCGTCGTGGTCGGCCCTTGCTCGATCCACGACATCAAGGCCGCCCACGAGTACGCCGAGCGCCTGAAGGTGCTGGCCGAGGAAGTGTCCGACACGCTGTACCTGGTCATGCGCGTGTATTTCGAAAAGCCGCGCACCACCGTCGGCTGGAAAGGCCTGATCAACGACCCGTACCTGGATGACTCGTTCAAGATCCAGGATGGCCTGCACATCGGCCGCAAGCTGCTGCTGGACCTGGCCGAAATGGGCCTGCCAACCGCCACCGAAGCGCTCGACCCGATTTCCCCGCAGTACCTGCAGGACCTGATCAGCTGGTCGGCCATCGGCGCCCGCACCACCGAATCGCAGACCCACCGCGAAATGGCCTCTGGCCTGTCCTCGGCGGTCGGCTTCAAGAACGGCACCGACGGCGGCCTGACCGTCGCCATCAACGCCCTGCAGTCGGTTTCCAAGCCGCACCGCTTCCTCGGCATCAACCAGGAAGGCGGTGTCTCGATCGTCACCACCAAGGGCAACCCGTACGGCCACGTGGTGCTGCGCGGTGGCAACGGTAAGCCGAACTACGACTCGGTCAGCGTCGCCCTCTGCGAGCAGGACCTGGCCAAGGCCAAGATCAAGGCCAACATCATGGTCGACTGCAGCCACGCCAACTCCAACAAGGACCCGGCCCTGCAACCGCTGGTGATGGAGAACGTCGCCAACCAGATCCTCGAAGGCAACCAGTCGATCATCGGCCTGATGGTGGAGAGCCACCTGAACTGGGGCTGCCAATCGATTCCGAAGAACCTGGACGAGCTGCAGTACGGCGTTTCGATCACCGATGCCTGCATCGACTGGTCGGCTACCGAGAAGACCCTGCGCAGCATGCGGGCCAAGCTGAAGGATGTGCTGCCGCAGCGTAAGCGCGGCTGATAAAAGAAAGCGGGGCCGCTTCGCGCCCCATCGCGACACAAGGCCGCTCCTACAGGAAATCGCATAACCCTGCAGGAGCGGCCTTGTGTCGCGATGGGGCGCGAAGCGGCCCCGCTTTTTTTCAGAATCAGACCTTGCTCGAATGCCGCTGCTGGCGCTCCATGTAGCGCTCCACGTACGAGCAGGACGGAATCACCGTGTAGCCCATCTGTTCAGCATACTCCAGGGCCCGTTCGGTCAGGGCAGCAGCAATCCCGCGGCCGCGCAGGGCGTTGGGTACGAAGGTGCGATAGATGTCCAGCGTCTGCTTGCCCAGGTCCATGTACGTCAGATAGGCACGATGACCGTCCACATTGGTCTCGAACTGATGACCGGCCTGGTCATGGTGGATGGTCAGCGCTTCGCTCATCACTACTCCTCGCAGGTCTTCTCGGCAGACCCATACCTTAACCGATGGTGGTTTATCCGGCACAGAATCCTCTACGCCACCTGTTGCCCCTTCGACCACTGGACGATTGCAATCGTTCGGATCCCCTGGCACTCACAAGATAGTAGGCGCCGCAGGCGGGATTGCTCAAGGTGGTGGCGGTTAAAAATGGCGAAAATGCAGCCAAGTGCCATTCTTGCCTGCCGGCCCGGCAGCCACCGGATGTACTAGGGCTTAAGACGCTGAAGGACAGTTAAAGTCACCCTTAGTTCAACAAAAAAGTTCCTGTACTACAGTCGCTTGCGAACCCTGTACGTTTTTTTCACAAGCGTGTCGCAAATCTTGTCGGAAAGGCGTCAAGCAACATTTTTTTTGCAGTTCTTGCGCTTAGTCAGTTTACTTACTACAAGTAATGGGTACTATGTACGCCGGCCAGTTTCTCTTTTCCGAGAGATGGCTATTTAATAGAAAGTCCTTGAAGGGGAACACGATGAACAACGTTCTGAAATTCTCTGCTCTGGCTCTGGCCGCAGTTCTGGCTACCGGTTGCAGCAGCGTATCCAAAGAAACCGAAGCTCGTCTGACTGCGACTGAAGACGCAGCAGCTCGCGCTCAAGCTCGTGCAGACGAAGCCTACCGTAAGGCTGACGACGCACTGGCAGCCGCTCAGAAGGCTCAGCAGACCGCTGACGAAGCCAACGAGCGCGCTCTGCGTATGCTGGACAAAGCCAGCCGCAAGTAATAATCCTCACGGATTGTTATGGAGCCGACCCACTTGTGGGTCGGCTTTTTTATTGCCTGCGCACAAGGCAAACGCGCCAGGCAGAAACGAAAAGGCCTGCACTAAGGCAGGCCCGGGTGTGTCGCAATTACCTTACTGCAGTTCGGGCGGAATGCTCGAAACCATCGGTGCGCCACCCTGGCTTTCAGTCGGCACGGCAATTTCCACCGGCATGCCATCTTCAGCGGCCACCACATCACGCACCATGTCCCAGTTCATGCGTAGGTTATTGGCCAGATCCTCACGCTTGAGCAAGGCGTTGATAACAGCAGTGTGTTTATCGACCACCGACGGATTACCCTGGTCGTCCAGCGGCGTGTGCGCCTCCAGATAGACCTTGCCGCCACTGATACCGAACTTGTAGGGCTCGTTGATGATGCGCACCGGCGTACCCACCGGGACCATCTTCGACAACTCCAGCACGTTGTTGTTGAGCATGCGGAAGCAACCGTGGCTGGTACGCATGCCAATGCCGAACTTCTTGTTCGAACCATGGATCAGGTAGCCCGGCACGCCGAGGGTGAACTTGAACGGCCCCAGCGGGTTGTCCGGGCCGGCCGGCACCACGCTCGGCAGGATGTCGCCGTCAGCCGCGTGCTCGGCACGGATCGACGCCGGCGGGGTCCAGGTCGGGTTCGGCGTCTTGGCGGTGATCTTGGTATTGGCGATCGGCGATCCCCAGCCCTCACGGCCGATCCCCAGCGGGAAGGTATGCACCACGTTTTGCCCTTTCGGGAAGTAGTACAGGCGGTACTCGGCCAGGTTGATGACGATGCCCTCACGCGGGCCAGGCGGCAGGATGTAGCGGGTCGGCAGGATGATCTCGGTGCCGGCACCTGGCAGCCACGGGTCCACCCCAGGGTTGGCGGCGATCATTTCCAGGTAGCCGAGGTCGTTGGCAGTGCCGATATCGGCGAACGTGTCCTCGTACTTTGCCTTGATAACCTGCACCTGGCCGATGATGTCTTCACCGGGTGGTGGCAGTGGCAGCTCCAGCGCAACAGCGGGGCCTGCTACCAGCAGGGCGGCCAGGGACAGGCTACGGGTGACGGCAGGAAAGCGCGGCAACATCCGGTAAATCCTTCGAAAGGTGGGTCAAGAGAATCGATTGTACACCCGCGCCGATGCAAGCGGGAGGCATTGGCGCCATGCAAGCGTTTCAGATGATGAAAGGCGCGGTGTTCAGCCGCCCTGCAGCTCCGGCCACACCGGGCGCATGCCGCGCCGCTGGGCATCGAGGATGGCGCGGCACAGGTCGCACAGGCGGCCGTCACGGTAGATCGAGCGCGGCACCCCCGACCAGCGTGGTTGCGCCGGCAGCAGACCACCGCACAGCGTGCGGTCGGCCGGTACGCCCAGCTCGAGCTGACGGGCCACGAGGTGAACGCGGATTTCCTGGCAGGCAAACAGGTCGAGCTGCTCATCAGGCTCGATCAGTTGGTAGGCATACAGGGACCAGGCAGGGCGCGGCATCGGTGGCACTCGAAACGGGGGGCGCAACATTAGCCGAAAGCCGGCGCCGTTTAAAGCGTCACAGCAAGGGTTTTATCGCTGGCCAGGCATTTTCCAGCAGGCGCTGCTGGGCGGCCTGAGCCGGGTGAATGCCATCCGCCTGCATCAACTCAGGCACGCCCCCTACCCCTTCGAGAAAGAACGGCACCAGCGGAACCTGTTTTTCTCTCGCCAGCTGTTCATACACCTGGGCGAAGGCGGTGGTGTAGCGCACGCCATAATTGGGTGGCAGACGCATGCCCAGCAGCACGACCTTGGCACCGGCCTTGCGCGAACTCTCGATCATCGAGGCAAGATTTTGTTGCAATTGCGCAGGCGGCTGCCCGCGCAGGCCATCATTGCCGCCCAGCTCCAGCACCACCAGGCTCGGCTTGTGCGCTGCAAGCAGCGCCGGCAGCCGCGCCTGGCCACCTGCACTGGTATCGCCACTGATCGATGCATTGACCACTTTGTCGTCGAAACCTTCATCCTTCAGGCGGGTCTGCAACAGGGAAACCCAGCCCTGGCGGGTATCCAGGCCAAAACCGGCGCTGATACTATCGCCGACAACCAGCAATGTTCCCGCCGCCGCGCTCTGGGCCAGGCAATACAGGGCCAGACCGGCACTCAACCACCACACTCGCATCGGATTCTCCATGGGCCCCAGCATTCTCGTTGCGCAGAACCTTAGCAAAGTGGTCCCCAGCGCGGAAGGTGACCTGACCATCCTGCACGCACTGTCCCTCGACTTGGCCCAGGGCGACAGCCTGGCCATCGTCGGCGCCTCGGGCTCGGGCAAGTCGACCCTGCTCGGCCTGCTTGCCGGCCTCGACCAGCCCAGTGCCGGCAAGGTCATCCTCGCTGGCCACGACCTGGGGCCGCTGGATGAAGACCAACGCGCGCGGGTGCGCGCCGAGCATGTGGGCTTCGTGTTCCAGTCGTTCCAGCTGCTCGACAGCCTCAACGCCCTGGAAAACGTCATGCTGCCGCTGGAGCTGGACGGCCGCCGCGATGCCCGCGAACACGCGCGCACCCTGCTCGAACGGGTCGGTCTGGGCAAGCGCCTGAGCCACACCCCGCGCCAGCTTTCGGGCGGCGAACAGCAACGGGTAGCCATCGCCCGCGCCTTCGCCGCGCAACCGGCAGTGCTGTTCGCCGACGAACCCACCGGCAATCTCGACAGCCACACCGGCGAGCGCATCAGCGACCTGCTGTTCGAACTGAACAAGGAGCGCGGCACCACCCTGGTGCTGGTTACCCATGACGAACGCCTGGCCCGGCGCTGCCGTCGCCAGATCCGCCTGGATGCGGGCCGCCTGGTGGCCCCGGTGGAGGCCTGATGACCCACATGCCGCTGTCCCGCCTGTGCGGCCTGGCCCTGCGCCAGCTGCTGCGCGACATTCGCGCCAGCGAAGTGCGCGTGCTGTTCTTCGCCCTGCTGGTGGCAGTGGCGGCGAGTACTGCCATCGGTTATTTCGGTGCCCGCCTCAACGGCGCCATGCAACTGCGCGCCAGCGAGTTCCTCGGTGCCGACCTGGTGCTGCAGGGCAGCGCCCCGGCCCGCGACCAGCAGATCGAGGCTGGCAAGGCGCTCGGCCTGCGCCACGCCCAGGTGGTCGAGTTCACCAGCGTGGTCGGCGGCGACAACGGCATCCAGCTGTCCAGCGTCAAGGCTACCGATGGTGCCTACCCGCTGCGCGGGCAAGTGCGTAGCGCCGCGGCGCCGTATGGCGCAGAAACCCCGGGAGGCGGCCCGGCACCTGGGGAAGCATGGGTTGAACCACGCCTGCTGGCGGCGCTGGGGCTGAAGGTTGGCGACAGCATCGATGTGGGCATGAAGACGCTGCGAATGAGCCGCGTGCTGACCTACGAACCGGACCGCGCCAACAATTTCTACAGCCTTACCCCACGGGTAATGATGAACCTGGCCGACCTGCATGCCACCGGCGTGATCCAGCCGGGCAGCCGGGTCACCTACCGCGACCTGTGGCGCGGCGATGCCGAAACGTTGGCCCGGTACCGCGAGGCACTGAAAAAGGACCTGGCCGCCAACCAGCGCCTGCGCGACACCCGCGATGGCAACCAGCAGGTCGGCGGCGCACTGGGCAAGGCCGAGCGCTACCTGAACATGGCCAGCCTGGTAGCAGTGCTGCTGGCAGGCGTCGCCGTGGCCCTGTCGGCCAGCCGCTATGCCGCACGCCGCCTGGACGCCAGCGCCCTGCTGCGCTGCCTCGGCCTTTCGCGCCGCCAGGCACTGGGCTTGTACTGCCTGCAATTGGCCATGCTTGGCCTGGTCGCCGCGCTGGCCGGCGCCCTGCTCGGCTGGCTGGCCCAACTGGGCCTGTTCCGCCTGCTGCATGGCCTGCTGCCAAGCGTAGTACCTGCAGGCGGCATCGTCCCGGCAATGGCCGGTATCGCTACCGGGCTGGTGGCCCTGGCTGGTTTCGCCCTGCCGCCAATCGCGGCGCTGGGCCAGGTGCCACCGCTGCGCGTGCTACGCCGCGACCTGCTGCCGATACCGCCCAGCAGCTGGCTGGTGTACGGCGCGGCCCTGTTCGCCCTGGGCTTGATCATGTGGCGCCTTAGCCTCGACCTGCTGCTCACCTTCGCCCTGCTCGGTGGTGGCCTGGTCGCCGCGCTGCTGCTCGGTGGCCTGCTGCTGCTCGGTTTGCGCAGCCTGCGCCAATTGCTGGCCGGGGCCCCTCTGACCTGGCGCCTGGGGCTGGGCCAACTGCTGCGCCACCCCATGGCCGCTGCCGGCCAGGCTCTGGCCTTTGGCCTGATCCTGCTGGCCATGGCCCTCGTCGCGCTGCTGCGCGCGGAACTGCTCGACACCTGGCAAGCGCAGTTGCCCAAGGATGCACCCAACCATTTCGCCCTGAACATCCTGCCGGATGACCGTGAGCCCTTCGCCCGACACCTGCAGCAGGTCAACGCCACCTCGGCGCCGCTTTACCCGGTAACACCTGGCCGCCTGGTGCGTATCAACGAGCAACCGGTGCAGCAGGTGGTCAGCAAGGACTCGGCAGGCGAACGCGCCGTGCAGCGCGACCTCAGCCTGACCTGGGCGGCCGAACTGCCCGAAGGCAACGCCCTGGCGAGCGGCAACTGGTGGCAGGCATTGCCCGCCGAAGATGAAACCCCCGGTGTGTCGGTAGAGGCGGAACTGGCCAGCAGCCTGAAGCTGCAACTGGGCGACCTGCTGACCTTCGATATCGGCGGCCAGCAGCGCCAGGCCCGGGTCAGCAGCCTGCGCAGCGTGCACTGGGACAGCTTCCAGCCGAACTTCTACATGATATTCCAACCCGGCACGCTGCAGGGGTTGCCGACCACCTACCTGACCAGCTTCTATCTGGCACCGGGCCATGACCTGGATGTGGTGGCGCTGTCACGCGCATTCCCGGCGGTGACCATCCTGCAGGTGGACGCCTTGCTCGATCAGCTGCGCAGCATCCTCGCCCAGGTCACCCTGGCAGTGGAGTATGTGTTGCTGTTCGTGCTGGCAGCCGGGCTGGCGGTGTTGTTCGCTGGTTTGCAGGCGACGCTGGACGAGCGCATTCGCCAGGGTGCCTTGCTACGTGCGTTGGGCGCGGCGCGGCCATTGCTGGTCAAGGCACGGCGGATCGAGTTCGGCTTGCTGGGGGCGGCCAGCGGCTTGCTGGCGGCGGTCGGGTGCGAGCTGATTACCTTGGTGCTGTACCGCTATGCCTTCGACCTGCAATGGAGCCCGCATGTGTGGTTGCTGGTGTTGCCGCTGGCAGGGGCGCTGTTGGTGGGTGGTGCGGGGGTGCTGGGAACGCGGCGGGCGTTGAATGCCAGCCCGTTGGCGGTTTTACGCGAGAGTTGATGACAGCCTGTGCCGGCCTCTTCGCGGGTAAACCCGCTCCCACAGGTTCGCCACAGTACTTGAAACCTGTGTTGGACCTGTGGGAGCGGGTTTACCCGCGAAGAGGCCAGCACAGGCAACATCAACTCACTGGCCGTATGTGATGCTGTTCACATACCAGGTCGCTTCACCGGTAGGCGTGTGCACCACCACCTCGTCACCCTCCTCCTTCTTCAGCAGGGCACGAGCCATGGGCGAGTCGATCGAGATGTAGTCATTGCGCCCATAGATCTCGTCATAACCGACAATGCGAAACTTCATCGTCTCGCCCTCATCGTTCTCGATCTCCACCCAGGCCCCGAAAAACACCTTGCCTTCCTGCTGCGGCGAGTAGGCCACTACCTTTACATCCTCAAGGCGCTTGCGCAGGTAACGCACCCGACGGTCGATCTCGCGCAGCAGCTTCTTGTTGTACTGGTAGTCGGCGTTCTCGCTGCGGTCGCCCAGCGATGCCGCCCAGGTAACCTTCTGGGTAATTTCCGGGCGGTACACTCGCCACAGGTGGTCCAGCTCTTTCTTCAGCGCCTCATGGCCTTCCGTGGTGATGATGTTGGTACTCAACAGCGCGCTCCTCAGCGGCGGGTAATCAGGCCCTGACGCGCGATACGGGTGAGGTGGCCGATGATTTCGGCGGCCTCGTCCGGTGCCGGAGCCTGGATCACGGCCAGGTCGAAACGGTCATTGCCATACTGCGCGAGGTGGCAGCCGGTATCGGCGAACTGGATCAGAAATGCACGCGCCTGGCCCTTGCGCCGGGACAGGCCTTCGAGGTGACGTAAAAGCGTGGGTTGATGCTGGCCGCCGAGCAGGATGCGCGGTGTGCGGGACGCCTGGCTGGCAGGCAAGGGGCTCAAACAGACACTGGTACGTGGGCAACTCATGGAGCTTCTCTCCGCCTCGCGAAACCCGCTGGGCAGCGGTGGGAGGCGTCACCGAACCAGCGCTTTAGCGGTATTTCGGATGACCCGGGGGGGGCTTCCTGCGCCCCGCAAGTAGCTGTTTAAATCGGCGCAGGCGGTATGCTAGAGCTACAAGCGCCAAGATACAAGCCTCAAGCCGAAAGTGATCGGCCTGAGGCTTGTATCTTGGCGTTCGTGGTGTATCAGCGAGCGATCAGGCGGTCCAGCGAGAAGCGGCCAGCGCCTTCAATCAGCACCGCGACGGTACCGGCCAGCAGGGCCAGGCCGAACTCGTAACCGTTGTTGGACATGAACAGGCCATTGCCGATGTGCACCGAGAAGATGGCCACCACCAGGGTCACTGCCAGCACCAGGGCTGCGGGACGGGCCAGCAGGCCGATCACCAGGGCCAGGCCACCGAAGAACTCGGCACTACCGGACAGCAGCGCCATCAGGTAACCCGGGGCCAGGCCGATGCTCTCCATCCACTGGCCGGTGCCTTCCAGGCCATAGCCACCGAACATGCCGAACAGTTTTTGCGCACCGTGCGCGATGAAGATGATGCCGACCAAGATACGGATGACGCTCAGGCCAGCACCGGCGCGGGTAGAGAACAGAGCGTTGAGGGTAGCGTTGTTCATGTCGAAGACTCCTTGAAGCGGGAAAGTTGTGTTGGGATGGGCGTCATCATAATCGATTCAATAGATATGAAAATCGCAAAAAACCCAACATAACAATCGACAAAATCGATTTATCAGCGCTTCGCCACACGCTCCAGCGCAGCACGCTCCCGATTGAACGCTACAAAGTACTTGTTGACGCTATTGACGAAGTTGACGGGCCCCATGCCCACCTGCTCCATGGCGATGCGTTCGGTCTGGAAGAACCACTGGTCGCCATTCAACCCGCGCCGCCGCGCTTCGGCACGCATGGCCTGGACCCGTTCGGGGCCCAGGTTGTAGGCCGCCAGCACGAAAGCCATGCGCTCGCGTTCGTTGATTTTGGCGCTGGCAAAGAATTTGCGCCGGATCAGTGCCAGGTAGCGGGCACTGGCCTGGACATTGCCGTCCACCGTGGCGGTGTTGCTCACCCCCACGCGCTGCGCCGCCGATGGGGTGATCTGCATCAGGCCATGGGCCCCGCCGGTGCCGCGCGCTGCCGGGTTGAGCGTCGATTCCTTGAAGGCCAGCGCGGCCAGGTTGAGCCAGTCGATCTGCTGCGCCTCGCCGTGCTTCTGCAGCACGGCACGCAGCGCGGTCAGGCGCTGGCGATTCTTGCTGACCAGCGGGTCGTGCACCCGGTACTGGCGGCGGTAGATGCGCTCGAACGCGGCGTCCTGGTTGTCCGGCGCGCGGTAGCCCTGCAGAAAGCGATCGACCGTGGCCAGCAACTGCGGCGCATCGTGCCCAACATACCAACGCATGGCTTGCGGCGCCCCCAGCTGCACGCGGCTGTCCAGGCGCAGGCGCGGCATCACCCGGGCCCAGCGCCGGGCGATCGGCTGCTCGACCATGGTCAGGTGATAGATGCCGGCCTGGACCATTTCCAGCACGTCCTCCACCGCCAGGGTCGAGTCGACCCACTCAACCTTGATCGGCGCGCGCTTGCGCAGCGCCAGCTGTTGGTTGACCTGCTGGATCAACGGGCCGGCGGCACTGGCGCTGGTCAGGGCCACGGTACGCCCGGACAGCTGCTCGACATGGCTGAAGCTGCGCTCGCCCTTGCGCCCCACCAGCAGCAACTGCACCCGGTCGAGCACCGGTGCGCTGCTGCTGACCCCGCGCACTACAGCGGGGTCGAGCAGCTCGCCCGGCGCGGCCAGGTCACCCTCGCCACGGGCCAAGGCGCCCAGCAGCTGCTCCTTGGCCCGGGGGATCAGCTTGAGCTGAATCTCCTGGCCGTCGGCGGCGCGGGCATTGAGATAATGTTCCAGGGCACGCAGGCGATAGTATTCGATGCCGACCGGCTCACCCTTGACCTCACCGGAGCTGTTGCGGCTCTGGTTGACCAGCACCCGCAACACCTGGCTGGTGCGAATCTGTTGCAGGTCACGGACCTTGGCCGGCGCAATGTTCTGCTGCGGGCCCGGCGCGCGTGCATGGACAGGCCCGGTCAAGGTCAGCCCAAACGTCAGCAGGAAAATGAGCCAGCATCGCTGCATGCGAAACGTGTCCGTGGTCGGTGGGCGGCATCCATGGGGTTGCATCGCCAGGAGAGAAATGACGGCAAAAGACCATGGCAACAGCATGAAGTTCTTGGTTTTTTCAGAAAAACACGGTTTTTGCTATGCTGGCCGCCCCGCGGCACGAGGTAGCACCATGCAACTGATCGATATCGGCGTCAACCTGACCAACAGCAGTTTCCACGACCAGCAGGCGGCAATCGTCGAGCGCGCCCTCGAAGCCGGGGTCATGCAGATGGTGCTCACGGGCACCAGCCTGGCGGTCAGCGAACAGGCGCTGGAGCTTTGCCAGCAACTGGATGCCAGCGGCGCGCACCTGTTCGCCACGGCAGGCGTGCACCCTCACGATGCCAAGGCCTGGGATGCCGGCAGCGAGTGCCAGTTGCGCCAGCTGTTGAGTGACCCACGGGTACGCGCCGTGGGTGAATGCGGCCTGGATTTCAACCGCGACTTCTCCCCTCGCCCACTCCAGGAAAAAGCCCTGGAGGCACAGCTGGCGCTGGCTGCCGAGCTGCGCCTGCCGGTGTTCCTGCACGAACGCGACGCCAGCGAACGCCTGCTGGCGATCCTCAAGGATTACCGCGACCACCTGACCGGAGCAGTAGTGCACTGCTTCACCGGCGAACGCGATGCGCTGTTCGCCTACCTGGACATGGACTTGCACATCGGTATTACCGGCTGGATCTGCGACGAACGCCGTGGCACCCACCTGCACCCGCTGGTGGGCAACATTGCCGAGGGGCGGCTGATGCTGGAGAGCGATGCGCCTTACCTGCTGCCGCGCAGCCTGCGGCCCAAGCCTAAGAACGGGCGCAACGAACCGGCGTTCCTGCCGGAGGTGTTGCGCGAAGTGGCCTTGCACCGGGGTGAATCGGCCGAGCATACGGCGGCGCATACCACAGCGACGGCGCGGGCGTTTTTCCAACTCCCCTGAACCTGTAGGGGCACTATCGCCGGCAAGCCAGCTCCCACATCGATCGCATCGACTTCAAGCCATGTGCAGTACCTGTGGGAGCTGGCTTGCCGGCGATGAGGCCTGTACAGGCAGTACAAATTAGTTGTCCCAAGAAAACCTATTACAGGCGCAGGAATTTTCTTGATACATATCAAGAAAGGCCATGGCTTGCGCAGGCACAATGATGGCACCTTGCCAATATTGTTTCCGCTCAACTCAGAGAAGACCTGCCCATGGGTGCCTGGCTTAGCAATGTTTCCCTGAAGTACAAGTTCTGGGCCGTCAACGCGGTGGCCTTTGTCACGACCTTGCTGCTGGTGCTCTATGCCGTACACCTGGAGCAGCGCGCACGCGCCGAGGCCGCGCAGGCCCAGGCAGCTGCACAGGCACAACTGCTGGCTGCATGGCCGGCCGGCCAGCCGCTGCCCCGCCCGGCCAACGTCATCAGCTGGACCGCCGGGCAAACGCCCACCTTCGCGGGCGAACCCCTCGAAGCCCTGCGCGATGCCCAAGGCTGGGTCGAGCTGCCCGCCGCCCGGCTCTTGGGCGACAACCCGCTACAGGGCGCGCAGGTACTGCGCAACGGCGATCAGCAAATGGCCGTGCTGGCCCAGTCGCCAAGCCTGCGCCAGGTGTTCTTCGACCGCTTCAGCAACTACGCGGTATGTGTACTGATCCTGATGCTGGCCATGCTCGGCGCCTCGCAGCTGCTGATCCGCTTTCTGCTCAGCCAGCTCAACACCCTCAAGGACGTGATGCTGCACGTGGAAAAAACCGGCGACCTTTCGGCCCGAGTGCCGCTGGCCTGTGGCGACGAGGTCGGCCAGATGGCCGGGGCCTTCAATGCCATGCAGGCGACCTACCACCGCGTGGTCAGTACCGTCGCCCACACCGCTGCGCAACTGGACTCCGGCGCCGCTCGCCTGGCCGCGAGCATGAGCGATGTGCGCCACGGCATGCTCGGCCAGCAGAGCGAGACCGACCAGGCCGCTACCGCCATCAACGAAATGTCGGCTACGGTGCACCACATCGCCCAGCATGCTGGCGCCACCCGTGATCTGTCACAAACAGCCGACACCTTGGCCGGTAGCGGCCAGGAGGTGGTCAGCCGAGTGCAGGACTCGATTTCCGGATTGTCCAGCGGCGTGCAGCAAACTGCCGAGATGATTCGCCAACTGGCCGAAGACAGCCAGAAGATCAATGGCGTGGTCAGTGTGATCCACAGCATCGCCGAGCAGACCAACCTGCTGGCCCTCAATGCCGCCATCGAAGCAGCGCGCGCCGGCGACCTGGGCCGCGGCTTTGCCGTGGTGGCCGATGAAGTGCGCAACCTGGCCAAGCGTGTGCAAACCTCCACCGACGAGATCACCACCATGGTCTCGGCCCTGCAGTCGGGCACCCGCGATGCAGTGGAGTTCATGCAGGAAAGCTCGTACAAGGCCGACGACTGCGTCAGGCAGGCCCAGGAAGCCGGCGAAGCACTGGCCGAGATCACGGGTGCCGTGGCACAGATGCGCGAAAGCAATACCCAGATTGCCGTGGCTGCCGAGCAGCAAAGCCAGGTGGCCGAGGAAATGAATCGCGCCGTGGTGAGCATTCGCGATGTCACCGAACAGACCGTGCAACAGACCGTGGGCTCCGCGACCACCAGCAGCGAACTGGCAACCCTGGCCGGTGAACTGAACAAGGCCATTGGCCAGCTCAAGCTATAGTCACCATAGCCAGCCTCGATTGGCTCCCGCCTGGGGGGCGCACTAAGCTTTGGGCATGACCGAGAGGAAATGCCCATGAGCAAACGCCTGCCCAACCTGCCCGCCTGGCAATGGCGCGGCTACCACCACAACCACCGCCACCCGGCCAACCTGGTGCTGCACCTGATCGCCGTGCCGTTGTTCATCCTTGGCGCGTTGCTGATTCTGTCCGGGCTGTTCGGCCTGGATCTGGGCCAGATTGCCGTTGGCATCATTGCCTTGATCGCTGGCCTGGGCCTGCAGCGCCAGGGCCATCGCCTGGAAGCAGAGCAACCCGAGCCCTTCGCCAACCGCAAGGATGCTGTGCAACGCCTGCTGACCGAGCAATTCATCACCTTTCCGCGCTTCTTGCTGAGCGGGGCCTGGTGGAAGGCCTGGCGGGAACGACACAAGCATCGGCATTGATGCTATTGGGGCTGCTCTGCAGCCCAATCGCGACGCAAGGCCGCTCCCACATGATCGCGCATCTCCTGAGATTCACGCGATCCTGTGGGAGCGGCCTTGTGTCGCGATAGGAGCGCAACGCGCTCCCGGGCTCGGTCAGGCAAACACGGTAACCGTCTGCCGGCTCAAGGCCAGCAATTCGCCCTGGGCCGTCCTCAACGCGGCGGCGGCATGCCCGTAACCATCCCGCGCATGTTCGGTTTCCACACAATAACGGCACCAGTCCAGGGTCGACAGCTGCGCCGTGGGTTGCATGAATTCGATGGTCCAGGTCAAGGTGCTGCCGGCAGCAGGCTGCTTGAGAAACGGCATCAGGCTCGGTGGCCAGGCATCGACCAACGCCAGCAGGTGCGCCTCGTTGACCGGCTCTGCTGCCACTCCGCGCAAACGTACCCAACCGCCCATCTGGCGCGACTGATTGCCACTGAACGGCAACCCGCCCACCGCCCAGCGCAAGGCGACATGCTGCATGAACTCCGGGGTAACGCCTTTGATATGGGGTAGCTCGGGAGCGGCGTCTTCGAGCGCTTTCATTTCCGCCGCCGGCAACGCCGGCACATCGACCACCGACGGCCGCCCTGCACCGAAATTGCCCTGCACCAGGGTCACCACCTGGCCGCCCTGAACGGCACGGCCCAGCAAGGTGCTGACAGCCTTGCCTTCACGCAGCACCTCAACGTCGAAGCGGATTGGCACATCCGCCGCGGCCGGCGCCACAAAGCTGATGGCCAATGAACGCACGGGGCGGCCATCGGAGATTTTCTGGCGCATGGCTTCATAAACCATGGCCGCCATCAGCCCGCCAAAGGCAGCGCGCCCCTGGGCCCAGCTTGGCGGGATGCTCACAGCATCGGGGTTGGCCCGCACGGCGTCGAGCAGTTGGTTGAAATTCATTGGCCGGCTCCTGCCTGCAGCGAAAAAGGTCTGCCCATCCTAGCCAGCAAACCCTTGCCGATCAGCCCGCATATCGGTCATTTTTCGGGCTTTCGCCGCGCCAACGCCTGCTGCAGTGCATCCAGCGTTACATCCGAATGGCGCTCGGCCTCGTGCAATTCCTGCTCCCAGGCGGCCTTGCATGGTGCCAGGTCGGCATGGTCGCGAGCCTGCAGCAGCCATTGCAGGCGATCATGCCAGTCACCCAGGTCGCCCTGAGCCTGCTTCAACAAGCGCCGCAACTGTTTGCCCGCATGGTCGAGCTGCGGATAAGCCTCATCGCCATAACGCGCTCGCTTGATCAACAAACGCAGGCGGTGGCGGTCGTGGGCCGGGTCCTGCAGTGCTTTGTGCAACTTGCGCCACTGTTTGACCAGGCGTTTGTCGATACGCTTTTCCAGCCCCTTGACCAGCCCTTCGCGGCCGGCTGCCCGCAGGAACAGCGGAAACGCGTCGACAATCGCCAGCACCCGGGTCAGCTGCGGGCTGGCGGCAACACTGGCGAAGGTCCTGTCACGCCCTTCCAGACGCCGCTGCCCGGCCTCGGCAAAACCACGCCCGATCAGTTCGGCCGCCAGCACCTCACGGTCACGTAACGGCGTGGTGAGGGTACCCAACGACCTGGCGGCGTCCTCCAGCTGCTCCACCCCCGGTAACCCACGCAGTGGCCGCAGCAGGCTGCGCAGGCGCCGCAGGGTGGTGCGCAGGTCATGCAAGGCCTCGCTGTCCGTATCGGCAGCCAGGCGCTCGCGACAGGCCAGCAGGCGCACGTGCAAGGCCACTATCTGGGCAACCACATGATCGAGCATGGCAGACATTGAAAGACGCTCCTTGGTCAGCGCCCGGCGCGAGACTCACGAATGTAGAAACGGGCCTTTTCGGCTTTTCTGGTACAACTTTCATAACCTTCGAACTGCTGCTGGGTCTTGGCCCCGGTCAGCAGCGACAAGGCCTTGGAGTAGCTCACGGCACCGGCAAAGCCTTCGGCCTTGGCCAGGTCCAGCTCCTTCCAGGCGGCATCCAGTTGGGTCGCGCAACTCTCGCGGTAGGCCGTCTTGCCCGCGCAGCCAGCGAGGGCCAAGGCAATCAGTGGAAGGCAGATCCAGGCTTTCATTAGTAATACCTCAATGGAAAAAAACATTGGCTGTTCGACGCCCTGGCAGCTGAAAAGTGCCCTGCCCAGCCGGCTTGGCCCAGCCAGTTTTATTACAGTAGCTCAGCGCGATGCACATTGAAGCACAGGTGGCGATGGGTGCATTGTAGGACCATGGTTGCACTGGCCGGGGAATGTTCATGAGCAAACGCGTGGCACTGGTACTGGGATCGGGTGGAGCCCGGGGGTATGCACACATCGGAGTGATCGAGGAGATCGAGCGCCGCGGCTACGACATTGCCTGCATCGCCGGCTGCTCCATGGGCGCGGTGATCGGCGGCATCTATGCCGCCGGCAAGCTGGAAGAGTACCGCAACTGGATCGAGAGCCTCGACTACCTGGATGTGTTGCGCCTGGTCGATGTCAGTTTTCGTCTCGGCGCAATTCGCGGCGACAAGGTGTTCGGGCAAATCCGCAAGATCGTCGGCGAGATCAACATCGAGCAATTGCGCATCCCCTACACAGCGGTTGCAGCCGACCTCACCAACCAACAGGAGATCTGGTTCCAGGAGGGCTGCCTGCACCAGGCCATGCGTGCCTCGGCAGCCATCCCGAGCCTGTTCACCCCGGTGATGCAAGGCAACCGCATGCTGGTCGACGGCGGCATCCTCAACCCGCTACCGATCGTGCCGGTGGTGTCCAGCCACTGCGACCTGATCATCGCGGTCAATCTCAACGCCACCAACCAGAAGCAGTACCAGTTACCGGTGATCGAGCGCCCGGCGGCGTTCAAGATGCGTTTCGATGCACTGCTCAGCTCGCTGGGCTCGCGCTTGCCGTTCCGGCGCAAGCCGGCGGAGGAGCTGATCCGCATCGAGCAGGAAATCGTCGCAGAAGGGCTGGCGCCGCCGAGCCCGTGGCTGGCCGATGCCGCCGACCCGGAGGGCCAGCAACCGGCGGCGGCGCCGGAGCGCGAGGGCGCGCCGAAGTCGGCGACCGGCTCGTTCATCATCGACAACGTGGGGCCCGCTTCACTGCTGGACCTGATCAACCAGAGCTTCGAGGTCATGCAGACCTCGTTGGCGCAATACAAGATTGCCGGCTATCCACCGGATGTGCTGATCAACGTGCCCAAACGGGTGTGCCGGTTTTTCGAGTTCTACAAGGCGCCGGAGCTGATTGCCCTGGGGCGGGAGATTGCGCGGGATACGCTGGATAGCTATGAAGGGGTGAAGCGCTAGGCCTTGTGCTGCTTGTGCTGGCCTCTTCGCGGGTAAACCCGC
The DNA here is from genome assembly GCF_017490905.1 of Pseudomonas sp. 32_A. Classification (NCBI taxonomy): domain Bacteria; kingdom Pseudomonadati; phylum Pseudomonadota; class Gammaproteobacteria; order Pseudomonadales; family Pseudomonadaceae; genus Pseudomonas; species Pseudomonas sp. 32_A. Next base: position 123,576 of record NZ_JAFGYI010000006.1, read on the forward strand.
TCCCACAGGTTCACCACAGTACATGAAACCTGTGTTGAACCTGTGGGAGCGGGTTTACCCGGAAGAGGCCGGCACAGACAACAGAAACGAAACAGGCCGCACTGGGCGGCCTGTTCGTTCATGCTTCCATCACCTTAGTAACGGGTGATGTCCGCCTTGGCTTCCAGCTGCTTGCGGTACGCCGCGAAGTCCTGCTGGCCAGCACGCGACGCGAGGTAGCGGCGAATTTGCTGCTTCTCTTCGTCGGTGGCAGCAGCGCCTTCGTTGACACCTTTGAGCTGCAGTACCACCAGGCTACCGTCACGCAGCACGACGCTGCCATAAACCGGCTTGTCCTTGGCTTGCGGCTTGCCCAGGCGGAACAGCGCCTGCAGCTCGGCCGGGTCGATACCGTCCTCGCCGCGGGTAACTGCTTCATAGGCCTTCCAGCCCTGCCCTTCGTGCACACTGCCCGCTGCGATGGAACCGTCACGCAGGCCGGCAATCAGCTTGTCCGCCTTGGCCTTGAGCTCGGCTGTCGCCTTTTCCTTGGCCAGGTGCTCGCTGATGTTCCTGGCCACGGCTTCCAGCGGCAGCTGCTCAGGCTTGCGGTGCTCCTTGACGCGCAGCACCACGGTGGTTTCCGGGTCGAGCTCGATGGCGGTGCTGTTGGCACCCTCCTCCAGCACTTCTTCGGAGAATGCGGCCTGCACAACCGAACGGTTGGCAGTGATGCCTTCACCACCCTCGCGGCCGAAGGCTGCGGAGGTTTGCACCTTCAGGTTCAGGTCCTGGGCCGGCTGGGCCAGGTCGGAAGCCTCGTAGGCGGCATCCTGCAGCTGCTTGCTGGCATCTACGTAACGCTGCTCGACCAGCGGGATCTTCAAGTCACGGGTCAGCTTGTCCTTCAGGCTGGCGAAGCTCGGCACTTCCGGCGCCTGCACGCCCAGCAGCTTGATCAGGTGGTAGCCGAACTCGGTGCGCACTGGCGCCGAGACCTGGCCATCCTGCAACTTGTACAGCGCATCCTCGAACGCCGGGTCGTAAACGCCTGGGCCAGCGAAGCCAAGGTCACCGCCGCTATTGGCCGAACCCGGGTCCTGGGAGAACTCCTTGGCCAGCGCGGCAAAGTCTTCACCCTTGGCCAGACGCTGTTCGATCTCTTCGGCGCGGGCCTTGGCCAGGGCGTCGGTGACCTTGTCGTTTACCTCGATGAGAATGTGCGCGGCATGGCGCTGCTCGGCGAGGTTGGCGATTTCCTTCTCGTACTGGGCCTTGAGCTCTTCGTCGGTTACCTTGACCTGATCGAAGAACGCCGCCTTCTTCAGTTCGATGTAGTCGATCACTACCTGGTCTGGCGACATGAACTCCTTGGCGTGCTTGTCGTAATGCGCCTTGACCTCTTCATCGCTGACCTTGACCGCGGCCGGGTCGGCCTTGAAGGTCAGTGAAGCGAAGTCGCGGGTCTGCTTCTCGAGGCGAGCAAAGGCATCGACCTGCTGGTCGGTGACGAAGCTGCTGCCGGCCAGGCCGGTGCGCAGCTGGCCGATGAGCATTTCTTCGGCGAGCATGTCGCGGAACTGCATGCGGCCATAGCCCATCTGGCGAATGACCTGGTCGAAACGGTCCGCACTGAACTTGCCGTCCACCTGGAACTCCGGCGTCTGCAGGATCACCTGATCCAGCGCGGCCTCGGAGAAGGCGAACTTGGCATCTTCGGCACCCTGCAGCAGCAGCTTGCGGCTGATCAGGCCCTTCAGTGCCTCTTCGCGCAGCAATTTGTCATCCAGCAGCGCCGGGTCGAAATCCTTGCCCAACTGTTGCATCAGCTGACGGCGCTGCATGTCGGCCGCCTGGCTCAGCTCGTTCTGGCTGATGGTCTGGCCGTTCACCTTGGCGGCGTCCTGGCTATGGGTGGCGGCCTGGAAAATGGCTTCGAAGCCGGTCAACGCCATCAACACGACGATAAGGCCGATGATGGTCTTGGCAATCCAACCTTGTGAATTGTCCCTGATATTTTGCAGCATGCGTCCCCCAGAAACGGCTGTACCACTGCGTCGACAACCGCGGAGCGTGGGTAGAAACCTGATAAAAGAAAGGCGCATCCGAGGATGCGCCTTTGCTTAGCAAACGTGTCAGGCGGGAACGTTTGCGCCCCGCCGTCACCGTACTCGGACCTGGCCAGGGCCGGGTCCGGCTGAAAGACGACTTAGTTGACGGCGTCTTTCAGGCCTTTGCCGGCCTTGAAACCTGGAACCTTGGCGGCTTCGATCTTGATCGCCTTGCCGGTTTGCGGGTTGCGGCCGGTGCGCTCTGCGCGCTCCTTGACCGAGAAGGTACCGAAGCCAACCAGTACCACATCGTCACCTTGCTTCAGGGCGCCGGTGACGGATTCGATGACTGCGTCCAGCGCACGGCCGGCTACAGCTTTCGGGATGTCAGCAGATGCGGCGATAGCGTCAATCAGTTCCGACTTGTTCACTCTAAGTCCCCTTATTCTCTATTGAGTTTGTTTCTAAGTATGTAATGAAAAGCTTATGAAACGTGCGCTGGGTGGCCTGATGACAATAGCGTGCCGCTTTATAGCAAGGCCCCGAAAAAACTGTCAAGGAAAGCCCCCCAGCAAAAAACTACTAGTGCGTGCTGATTCTTTCCTTAGCATCGCCGTCGCGCTTTTCATCTTTCGCGACAATCTCCGGAGCCACATCTGGCAAGGGCTCCGGGGCGTATTGCAGCGCAATTTGCAGGACTTCGTCAATCCATTTGACCGGTTTGATCTGCAGATCCTGTTTGATATTTTCCGGAATCTCCTTCAGATCGCGAACATTCTCCTCGGGAATGATCACCGTCTTGATCCCGCCACGGTGTGCCGCCAGCAGTTTTTCCTTCAACCCGCCAATGGCCAGCACCTGGCCACGCAGGGTGATTTCGCCGGTCATGGCCACGTCGGCACGTACCGGAATCTGCGTCAGCGCCGACACCAGCGCGGTGCACATGCCGATACCGGCACTTGGGCCGTCCTTCGGCGTGGCGCCTTCAGGCATGTGGATATGCACGTCATGCTTCTCGTGGAAGTCGGCGGCGATACCCAGGCTGCGGGCACGGCTGCGCACCACGGTCTGCGCGGCGGTGATCGACTCGACCATGACGTCGCCCAGCGAACCGGTCTTGATCAGCTGGCCCTTGCCGGGGATGACCACGGCTTCGATGGTCAGCAGTTCGCCGCCCACCTGGGTCCAGGCCAGGCCGGTAACCTGGCCGATCTGGTCCTGCTGCTCGGCCAGGCCGTAGCGGAACTTGCGCACGCCCAGCAGGTGTTCCAGCTGCTCGCTGGCCACCTTGACCTTGACCTGCTTCTGCCCGGTATGTTCCTTGACCACCTTGCGGCAGACCTTGGCAATTTGCCGCTCCAGGCCACGCACACCGGCTTCGCGGGTGTAGTAGCGGATGATGTCGCGGATCGCCGAAACGTCGACCTCCAGCTCTTCCTTCTTCAGGCCGTTGGCCTTGACCTGCTTGGGCACCAGGTACTTGACGGCGATGTTGATCTTCTCGTCTTCGGTGTAACCCGGCAGGCGGATGACTTCCATCCGGTCGAGCAATGCCGGCGGGATGTTCATCGAGTTCGAGGTGCACAGGAACATCACGTCCGAGAGGTCGTAGTCGACCTCCAGGTAGTGGTCGTTGAAGTTGTGGTTCTGCTCCGGGTCGAGCACTTCGAGCAGTGCCGAGGCCGGGTCGCCACGCATGTCGCTGCCCATCTTGTCGATTTCGTCCAGCAGGAACAGCGGGTTGCGCACCCCTACCTTGGTCATCTTCTGGATCAGGCGGCCAGGCATGGAACCGATGTAGGTACGGCGGTGGCCACGGATCTCGGCCTCGTCACGCACACCACCCAGGGCCATGCGCACGAACTTGCGGTTGGTGGCAGCGGCGATCGACTCGGCCAGCGAGGTCTTGCCGACGCCAGGCGGGCCGACCAGGCACAGTACCGGGCCGCGGATCTTCTTGACGCGCTTTTGCACGGCAAGGTATTCGAGGATGCGTTCCTTGACCTCTTCCAGGCCATAGTGGTCGGCATCGAGGATTTCCTCGGCCTTGGCCAGGTCCAGGCGCACCTTGCTCTGGGCCTTCCACGGCACCTGCACCAGCCAGTCAAGGTAGGAGCGCACCACAGTGGCCTCGGCCGACATCGGCGACATCTGCTTGAGCTTGTTCAGCTCGGCCTGGGCCTTGGCCAGTGCGTCCTTGGGCAAGCCAGCAGCTTCGATGCGCTTTTTCAGCTCTTCGACTTCGTTGTGGCCTTCGTCGCCGTCACCGAGTTCTTTCTGAATGGCCTTCATCTGCTCATTCAGGTAGTACTCGCGCTGACTGCGCTCCATCTGCTTCTTGACCCGACCGCGGATACGCTTTTCGACCTGCAGCAGGTCGATTTCGGCATCCAGCAGCGCCAATACGTGCTCGACACGGGTCGGCAGGTCGACGATTTCGAGGATTTCCTGCTTCTGCTCGATTTTCAGCGCCATGTGCGCGGCCATGGTGTCGACCAGGCGCCCCGGCTCTTCGATGCTGTTCAGCGACGACAGCACTTCGGCAGGGACTTTCTTGCCCAGCTGCACGTACTGCTCGAACTGCGACAGCAGCGTGCGCACGAACACTTCCGACTCGCGCTCGGCGGCGTCGACTTCATCGATCAGCGAAACTTCGGCACGGATGTGCCCTTCCACTTCGCTGAAACGCTCCACGGCGCCGCGCTGCTCGCCCTCGACCAGCACCTTGACGGTACCATCGGGCAGTTTCAGCAATTGCAATACGGTGGCAACGGTACCGACGCGGTACAGGGCGTCTTCGCCCGGGTCATCGTCGGCCGGGTTTTTCTGGGCCAGCAGGAGAATCTGCTTTTCGCCCGTCATCGCCGCCTCGAGGGCTTCGATGGACTTTTCGCGCCCCACGAACAGCGGGATGACCATGTGCGGGTAAACAACGACATCGCGCAATGGCAAAAGAGGCAAGTCGAGGGTGGTCTTCATGATTTCGCCTCTACAGCGGCCTTATGGCCGGAAACCGGTGGAAATGATGCTTGGACCTAATGTGGGGGCACGCTTGGGAAATTACAAGCGCTAGCGCAGGAAAAGCAGAAAGGGGCCCGTAGGCCCCTTCTTGCTTGCAACCGTCAACCGGCCATTGCCTGGATCAGGCGTCCGGCGCGGCCTTGGCTTGCGGCTCGCTGTTCTCGTAGATCATCAGCGGCTGCGAGGTGCCATCGATGACGCTCTCGTCGATCACCACCTTGCTGACATCCTTCTTCGAAGGAATCTCGTACATGGTGTCGAGCAGCACGCCCTCGAGGATCGAACGCAGGCCACGGGCGCCGGTCTTGCGCTCCAGGGCTTTGCGTGCCACGGCCTTGAGCGCATCGCTGCGGAACTCGAGGTCGACGCTTTCCATCTCGAACAGCTTGGCATACTGCTTGGTCAGGGCGTTCTTCGGCTCGGTGAGGATCTGCATCAGCGCAGCCTCGTCCAGCTCGTCGAGAGTTGCCAGTACCGGCAGGCGACCGACGAATTCCGGGATCAGGCCAAACTTGACCAGATCGTCCGGCTCGACCTCACGCAGGGACTCGCCAACCTTCTTGCCCTCTTCCTTGCTGCGTACTTCGGCGCCAAAACCGATGCCACCCTTGGTGGAGCGGTTCTGGATGACCTTTTCCAGGCCCGAGAAGGCGCCACCGCAGATGAACAGGATGTTGCGGGTATCGACCTGCAGGAATTCCTGTTGCGGGTGCTTGCGGCCGCCCTGCGGCGGAACCGAAGCCACGGTGCCTTCGATCAGCTTCAGCAGAGCCTGCTGCACGCCCTCGCCCGAGACGTCACGGGTGATGGACGGGTTGTCCGACTTGCGCGAGATCTTGTCGATCTCGTCGATGTAGACGATGCCCATCTGGGCCTTTTCCACATCGTAGTCGCACTTCTGCAACAGCTTCTGGATGATGTTCTCGACGTCCTCACCCACGTAACCGGCTTCGGTCAGGGTGGTGGCGTCAGCAATGGTGAACGGTACGTTCAACAGGCGTGCAAGGGTTTCGGCGAGCAGGGTCTTGCCCGAGCCGGTCGGCCCGATGAGCAGGATGTTGCTCTTGCCGAGTTCGACTTCATCACCCTTCTTGTCACGCTGGTTCAGGCGCTTGTAGTGGTTGTACACCGCTACGGCAAGCACCTTCTTCGCGCGTTCCTGGCCAATGACGTACTGGTCCAGGATACCGCTGATTTCTTTCGGCGAAGGCAATTTGTGCGCGCTGCTCTCGGCCTGGGCTTCCTGCACCTCCTCACGGATGATGTCGTTGCACAGGTCGACGCACTCGTCGCAGATAAATACCGAGGGCCCGGCAATCAGTTTGCGCACTTCGTGCTGGCTTTTGCCGCAGAAGGAGCAATAAAGCAATTTGCCGCTGTCCTCGCCGTTACGGGTGTCAGTCATTCGATCGATCCAATCCGGTAGGCTTGCAACACAAGATGAAGGCAATTGCGGGCTTTTTCAAGTCCGCAGGTAGGCGCTTTCCGCGCCCACCTGCTCTGGCACCCCGGTTCAGGAGGCCAGTTGCCGCTTGTCGTAGACCGAGTCGATCAGGCCGTACTCGGCCGCGCGCGAGGCGCTCATGAAGTTGTCACGTTCGGTGTCGCGCTTGATGGTCTCGAGATCCTGGCCGGTGTGGTAAGCCAGCAGCTCGTTCAGGCGGGCCTTGATATTGAGGATTTCCTGGGCGTGGATCTCGATATCGGTGGCCTGACCCTGGAAACCGCCCAGCGGCTGGTGGATCATCACGCGCGAGTTCGGCAGGCAGTGACGCTTGCCCTTGGCACCTGCAGCCAGCAGGAAGGCGCCCATGCTGCAGGCCTGGCCGATGCAGATGGTCGAGACGTCCGGCTTGATGAACTGCATGGTGTCGTAGATCGACATGCCGGCGGTGACGGAACCGCCCGGCGAGTTGATGTACAGATGGATATCCTTGTCCGGGTTTTCCGCTTCAAGGAACAGCAGTTGCGCGACGACGAGGTTGGCCATGTAGTCCTCTACCGGGCCAACCAGGAAGATCACACGCTCCTTCAACAGGCGCGAGTAGATGTCGTAAGCGCGTTCGCCACGGGCGGACTGCTCGATAACCATCGGGACCAGGCCGCCTGCGGCCTGGATGTCAGAGCTCTGCTGAATATAAGAATTGCGGGACATGTCCTGCGCTCACTCCCAAATAGTCATGGCTTGAATACGCACAAGCCAGCTCGAAGGCTGGCTTGTGGGGGTTTCCTACGAGAGAAGCCCGTTACTCAGCGGCGGCTGGAGCCTGTGCTGGTTTAACGGCATCTTCGTACGAGACCGACTTGTCGGTCACAGTCGCTTTCTGCAGAACAGTATCTACAACTTGTTCTTCCAGCACAACCGAACGGACTTCGTTCAGTTGCTGGTCGTTCTTGTAGTACCAGGCGATGACCTGCTCAGGCTCCTGGTAAGCCGAAGCCATTTCTTCGATCATTTCGCGAACCTTGCCTTCGTCCGGCTTCAGTTCGAACTGTTTGACCACTTCGGCCACGATCAGGCCCAGGACCACACGGCGCTTGGCTTGCTCTTCGAACAGCTCGGCTGGCAGTTGCTCTGGCTTGATGTTGCCACCGAACTGCTGAACAGCCTGCACGCGCAGACGGTTGACTTCGTTTTCCAGCAGGGCTTTCGGCACTTCGATCGGGTTGGCTGCCAGCAGACCATCCATTACCTGGTTCTTCACCTTGGCCTTGATGGCCTGGCGCAGTTCACGCTCCATGTTCTTGCGAACTTCGGTGCGGAAGCCTTCCAGAGTGGTTTCCTTGATGCCGAACTGGGCGAAGAATTCTTCGTTCAGCTCTGGCAGCACAGGGGCGGCAACGCTGTTGACGGTGATGGTGAACTCGGCGGCTTTGCCAGCCAGGTCCAGGTTCTGGTAGTCCTCAGGGAAGGTCACGTTGACAACGCGCTCTTCACCAGCCTTGGCGCCAACCAGGCCGTCTTCGAAGCCTGGGATCATGCGGCCGGAGCCCAGCACCAGCTGAGTGCCCTTGGCCGAACCACCGGCGAACACTTCACCGTCGACCTTGCCGACGAAGTCGATGTTGACCTGGTCGTCGTTCTGCGCGGCGCGCTCGACGGCCTCGAAGCGGGTGTTCTGCTTGCGCAGCACTTCCAGCATGTTGTCCAGGTCGGCGTCAGCCACTTCGGCGCTCAGGCGCTCGACGCTGATCGACTCGAGGCCGCCAACGGTGAACTCCGGGAACACTTCGAAGATGGCGACGAATTCCAGGTCCTTGCCCTTTTCGAAGGACTTCGGCTCTACCGCAGGGGCGCCAGCCGGGTTCAGCTTCTGCTCGACGATGGCTTCGTAGAAGGAAGCCTGGACCAGGTCACCGAAAGCCTCTTGACGGGCATCGGCTTCGAAACGCTGACGGATCACGCTCATCGGCACTTTGCCTGGGCGGAAGCCGGCAACCTTGGCGCGCTTGGCAGTCTGCTGCAGACGCTTGTTGACTTCGTTCTCGACGCGCTCGGCCGGAACGGCGATGGTCATGCGGCGCTCGAGAGCGGAAGTGTTTTCAACAGAAACTTGCATGGATATTCCTCGTTGCACAGACGTTAGCCGGCGTTTGCCCGACTCCAGAATCAAGGGCAAGCATTCTAGTGAGTCGCGCAGCAGAAGTCACCCCACTCGGGACGACGGGAAACCACGCCGGTCGATTAACTTTCAAGGCCCGCATGACATAGCACCGAGCCTGCTTCAATGGGGGCCGCACGACGCCCGGGGCGACCTGCAGCCGAAATACCTTGTCAAACAACTGCCACGAACGAATTCGCTTCCTTTAGTCAGGATCGATTTCGTTGAACTGGCAGTACTCCTCCCACTCCATCCCCAGCGCCTCGGCTACCTCGCGGTGCGTCTCCAGGCGCATGGCCTGCAGTTGCTCGGGGGTTTCGGCGATCAGTTGCAGGGCCAACTCCCAAGGCTGGATACCCTGCTCCTCGGCCGCATCCTCGAACGCCCACTCGATCTGCTGGGCCTGCTCGCGCGCATCCAGGTCGCGGATCTCCTCGAGCAACTGCGGATTGGCCTCGGCAAAGCGCTGTAGCGCCAGGGCCTGACGGGCTTCTTTTGCGATCATCGGGTTGTTCCTCTGCCGGCCAGCTGGGCCGGTGTTTCAACCGGCTGAAATCTAACAGCTTTTATTGGGGTGCCACCAGAGGATTGCAAGGGGGAATTGCGTCGCGGACGCTAAGTTCCTGGCGTGGGCCTTGTGGCGCCTTGGAGATCGAGCGCCGCCCGCGCGGCGCTTCGCGGGTATTCGCCTTGACACTTTCTGCGCCTGTGAGGTCGAGCGCCGCCCGCGCGGCGCTTCGCGGGACAAGCCCGCTCCCACATTTGTTGCAACGTGGCCATGCCTGTGGGAGAGGCGTTGCCAGTCTTGGTGCAAGGCTTGAGACCAGTGAGGCGGCAGCAGCGCCAACCCAGAAATACAGCCATCCCACCAAGGCTGACAACCATGGCCTGACAAGTTCGGCACGTTGCAACAAATGTGGGAGCGGGCTTGCCCCGCGAAGCGCCGCGCGGGCGGCGCTCGATCCCACAGGCGCCAGAACACCCAAGACATGCACACCGCAGCCACACAAGCCCAAAACAAAAAGGCGCCCGATCTCACGACCAAGGCGCCTTTCAAAATATGGGGTGGACGATGGGAATCGAACCCACGACAACTGGAATCACAATCCAGCGCTCTACCAACTGAGCTACGCCCACCATATTGCGGTCTTGCGATACAGCTTTTACAGAAGCATGGTGCGGACGAAGAGACTCGAACTCTTACAGCTTGCGCCGCTGGAACCTAAATCCAGTGTGTCTACCAATTTCACCACGTCCGCGTAACGCTTAAAACAAAGGCGCCAGATGCTATCGAGGCGCCTTTGAAGAATATGGGGTGGACGATGGGAATCGAACCCACGACAACTGGAATCACAATCCAGCGCTCTACCAACTGAGCTACGCCCACCATATTGCATTACAACTACCTGCTTGCCAAAGCTGCCTAATGGCGCACCCGGCAGGACTCGAACCTGCGACCATCCGCTTAGAAGGCGGATGCTCTATCCAGCTGAGCTACGGGCGCTTAAGCTTGAAGCCTAACCGAACGAGACCTTAACAGGTAACTGTTAAACCACTCATTCTGCCCGACTTAGCCAACCAGTGCTAGGCTGTGCCCGACAAGTGCGGCGAATCTTATAGGCGAGCCTGAAAGTCGTCAACACCTTTCTCAAAAAAATTTAAATTATTTAAGGGCTTAGGGGATTTGCCCGACCACCCGCCTTTGCCCTTGGCCCGTGTCGTGCGAGAATACGCCCTCTTTAATTGTTTCCTTCTCGATGGTTAATCACGCGTCTATGACTGCACACCTAATCGATGGCAAGGCGATCGCCGCCAGCCTGCGCCAGCAGATCGCTCAACGTGTCGTGGAGCGTCGCCAGCAAGGCCTGCGTACGCCGGGCCTGGCGGTGATCCTGGTCGGCACCGACCCCGCCTCCCAAGTCTATGTCTCGCACAAGCGCAAGGACTGCGAAGAGGTCGGCTTCATTTCGCAGGCGTTCGACCTGCCCAGCGAAACCACGCAGCAGGCCCTGACCGAGCTGATCGACCGCCTCAATGACGATCCGGCCGTCGACGGTATCCTGCTGCAACTGCCGCTGCCGGCGCACCTGGACGCCTCGCTGCTGCTCGAGCGCATCCGCCCGGACAAGGACGTGGACGGCTTCCACCCATACAACATCGGCCGCCTGGCCCAGCGTATCCCGCTGCTGCGCCCGTGCACGCCGAAGGGCATCATGACCCTGCTGGAAAGCACAGGCCAGGACCTGTACGGCATGAACGCGGTCATCGTCGGCGCCTCCAACATCGTTGGCCGCCCGATGGCCATGGAGCTGCTGCTGGCCGGCTGCACCGTGACCGTCTGCCACCGCTTCACCAAGGACCTCGCCGGCCATGTCGGCCGCGCCGACCTGGTGGTAGTGGCCGCAGGCAAGCCAGGCCTGGTCAAGGGTGAGTGGATCAAGGAAGGTGCCATCGTCATTGACGTGGGCATCAACCGCCAGGAAGACGGCAAGCTTGTCGGCGACGTGGTCTACGAGACTGCCCTGCCGCGTGCAGGCTGGATCACGCCGGTGCCGGGCGGCGTCGGGCCGATGACCCGGGCGTGCCTGCTGGAAAACACGCTGTATGCGGCGGAAGAGCTGCACAAGTAATACCGCGTGACATGAAAACGGCACCTCTGGCAGGTGCCGTTTTTTTGCCTGTGATTTATTTATTGGCTTTGCCGGCCTCTTCGCGGGTGAACCCGCTCCCACAGGATGCGCGCCGCCCCAGAAGATGGCGATCTCTCTGTGGGAGCGGGTTTACCCGCGAAGAAGCCGGCGAAGGTCTCAGCCGATCACTTCCTGGCCGCTTCCCACGACTTCAGCAGCTCGCTGTAGCTGACCGTCTCGCCCTTGGGCTTTTCGTTGGCCAGTTTCGGCTTCGGCGCACCGGGCTGGTCGAACCAGTACTGGGCATCCTTCTCCGGGTTCAGCTTCGGTGCACAGGTCGCCTGGGCGTTGGAGCGCTGCAAGCGTTCCATCATCCGGTCCTGGTCGCGGGCCAGGCCGTCCAGGGCTTCCTGCGGTGTCTTCTCGCCGCTGGCCACTTCGGCGATGTGGCTCCACCACAACTGCGCCAACCGCGGGTAGTCCGGCACGTTGGTACCGGTTGGCGTCCACTGTACCCGCGCCGGGCTGCGATAGAACTCCACCAGCCCGCCCAGCTTGGGCGCCAGCTCGGTCATGGCCTGGGAGTTGATGTCCGACTCACGAATTGGCGTGAGGCCGACGATGGTCTTTTTCAGCGACACGGTCTTGGAGGTGACGAACTGGGCGTACAGCCAGGCAGCCAGGCGTTGCTTCTCGGGGGTAGACTTGAAGAAGGTCCACGAACCGGTGTCCTGGTAGCCCAACTTCATCCCCTCCTCCCAGTACGGCCCCTTCGGCGAAGGCGCCATGCGCCACTTCGGCGTGCCATCGGCATTGACCACTGGCAAACCCGGCTTGGTCATGTCGGCGGTAAACGCGGTGTACCAGAAGATCTGCTGGGCGATGTTGCCCTGGGCCGGCACCGGGCCGGCTTCGGAGAAGGTCATGCCCTGGGCTTCCTTGGGCGCATAGGCTCGCATCCAGTCCACGTACTTCTGCGTGGCATACACGGCAGCCGGGCCGTTGGTGTCGCCGCCACGGGTCACGCTGGAGCCCACCGGGTGACAATCCTCCACGCGAATGCCCCATTCGTCCACAGGCAAGCCATTGGGCAAACCTTTGTCGCCGCCACCGGCCATGGAGAACCAGGCATCGGTGAAGCGCCAGCCCAGCGACGGGTCTTTCTTGCCGTAATCCATGTGGCCATAGACGCGTTTGCCGTCGATTTCCTTGACGTCTTCGGTAAAGAACTTGGCGATGTCCTCGTAGGCTGACCAGTTCACCGGCACACCCAGCTCGTAGCCGTACTTCTCCTTGAACCTGGCCTTCAGTTCAGGCCGCTCGAACCAGTCGGCGCGGAACCAGTACAGGTTGGCGAACTGCTGGTCGGGCAACTGGTAAACCTTGCCGTCCGGCGCGGTGGTGAAGGAAATGCCGATGAAGTCCTTCAGGTCCAGGGTCGGCGAGGTGTAGGCCTTGCCTTCGTTGGCCATCAGGTCGGTGATCGATTCCACCTTGCCGTAGCGAAAGTGCGTGCCGATCAGGTCGGAGTCGTTGACCCAGCCGTCGTAGATGTTCTTGTCCGACTGCATCTGTGTCTGCAGCTTTTCCACCACGTCGCCTTCCTGCAGCAGGTCGTGGGTCAGCTGGATACCGGTGATCTCGCTGAAGGCCTTGGCCAGCACCTTGGACTCGTATTCATGGGTGGTGATGGTTTCCGACACCACGTTGATCTTCATGCCACGGAACGGCTCGGCAGCCTTGATGAACCACTTCAACTCGGCCAGCTGCTGCTCAGGGGTGAGGGTCGAAGGCTTGAACTCACTGCCGAGCCACTTCTTTGCCGCGTCCTCGTACTGGTCGGCCCAGGCCGTGCCCTGCGCACTGGCCAGTACCAGCAACGCGGCCAGGGTCAAATGTCGCCTGTTGTACTTGTTGTCGAACATTGTGATCTCCCGTTTCAGTTATCCCACAGGGCCGCTCGCTCAGCCCCAGCGCAGCACCACCACCAGCCACGCCAGCGACAGCAGCGAGGCCACCCACAATGGCCACTCGCTGACGCCAACCACCAGCAAATGCAGGTAGGCGCTGGCCAGCAGGCCGATGAACAAGCGGTCGCCACGGCTGGTGACCAGCGGCAGGAAACCGCGTCGCTCCACGCAGGGGCGGCGCAGTTCGAGCAGGGTCATGCCCAGCAGCAGCACACCAATGGCGGCGAAGAACAGCGCCGTCGGCAAGGTCCAGGCCATCCACTCCATGCCTTGCCCTCCTCACACCCGGCCGAGGGCGAAGCCCTTGGCCACATGGTTGCGCACGAACCAGATCACCAGCATGCCCGGCAGGATGGTCAGTACCCCTGCCGCCGCCAGTACTCCCCAATCGATGCCCGAGGCCGACACGGTACGGGTCATCACCGCGGCGATCGGCTTGGCGTTCACCGAGGTCAGGGTGCGCGCCAGCAGCAGCTCGACCCAGGAGAACATGAAGCAGAAAAACGCCGTCACGCCGATGCCGGAGCCAATCAGCGGGACGAAGATCTTCACGAAGAAGCGCGGAAAGCTGTAGCCGTCGATGTAGGCCGTTTCGTCGATTTCCTTCGGCACACCAGACATGAACCCCTCGAGGATCCACACCGCCAGCGGCACGTTGAACAGGCAGTGCGCCAGGGCTACGGCGATATGGGTGTCGAACAGGCCGATCGACGAATACAGCTGGAAGAACGGCAGCAGGAACACCGCCGGTGGCGCCATGCGGTTGGTCAGCAACCAGAAGAACAGGTGCCGGTCACCGAGGAAGCGGTAACGCGAGAAGGCATATGCCGCTGGCAGCGCCACCAGCAGCGAAATCAGCGTGTTCAGGCACACGTAGTACAGCGAATTGATGTAGCCGCTGTACCAGCTGGCATCGGTGAAGATCACCCGGTAGTTGTCGAGGGTGAACGCCTGCGGCCACAGGGTCAGGCCACCGAGGATCTCGGTGTTGCTCTTGAACGACATGTTCAGCAGCCAGTAGATCGGCACCAGCAGGAAGAAGAAGTACAGCAGCAGGGCCAGCGATTTGCGCGTGCTCATGGCCTAGTCCTTGTCGGCATGGGTCATGGCTGTGTAGAACAGCCACGAAACCAGCAGGATGATCAGGAAGTACACCAGCGAGAATGCCGCCGCCGGGCCCAGGTCGAACTGCCCCACAGCCATGCGCGTGAGGGTCTGGCTGAGGAAGGTGGTGGCGTTGCCGGGCCCGCCACCGGTCAGCACGAAGGGCTCGGTGTAGATCATGAAGCTGTCCATGAAGCGCAGCATCACCGCGATCAGCAGCACGTTCTTCAGCTTGGGCAACTGGATATGACGGAACACCGCCCAGCCCGAGGCGCGGTCGATGCGCGCAGCCTGGTAGTACACGTCGGGGATGGCGCGCAGCCCCGAATAACAGAGCAACGCCACCAGCGATGTCCAGTGCCACACGTCCATCACCAGCACGGTCAGCCAAGCGTCGAACGGGTCGCCGGCGTAGTTGTAGCTGACCCCGAGCCTGGCCAGGGTGGCGCCGAGCAGGCCGATGTCGGCCCGGCCGAAAATCTGCCAGATGGTGCCGACCACGTTCCACGGGATCAGCAGCGGGATGGCCATGACGATCAGGCAAACCGAGGCCATGCGCCCCTTGGTCGGCATGGTCAGGGCAATGGCGATGCCCAGCGGGATCTCGATCAGCAGCACGCAGGCGGAATAGATGAACTGGCGCAGCAGCGCATCGTGCAGTGCCGGGTCGCGCAGCACCTGGCGGTACCAGTCGGCGCCGACGAAGTAGCGGTTGGTCTGGTCGAAGATATCCTGCACCGAGTAGTTGACCACCGTCATCATCGGCACCACCGCACTGAATGCCACCAGCAGGAACACCGGCAGCACCAGCCACCAGGCCTTGTTGTTCGGCACCTTGTTCATGGCCCGGCCTCCAGCAGCTCATCGTCCAGGTACAGCATCAGCCACTGCGCCGGCAGGCTGACCCAGGCCTGGGCCACCGGCAGCGGGCGGTCCTCGCCCAGGCGTGCCTTGAGTGCGACACCGCCCAGTTCGAGGGTGACGATGCGGTAGGTGCCCAGGTCCTCGACGTCCAGCACCCGGGCCGGGTAAGCGTCATCGAACGGGCTGTCCCACAGCTGCACGAATTCCGGGCGGATGCCTACCTGCAGGCGTCCACCGCCTGTGGCCGCCAGGCGCTCTCGCAGGTGCTCCCGCAGTTGCCCAGGCAGCACCAGGTGAATATCGCCGAACGCCACCCCGTCCGCTTCGGCGCGTACCTCGATCAGGTTCATCCCCGGGCTGCCGATGAAGTAACCGACGAAGGTATGCCGCGGTCGCTCGAACAGTTCGCGCGGGGTGCCGAACTGGACGATGCGCCCGCCGTGCATCACCGCAATCTTGTCGGCGAACGTCGAGGCCTCCAATTGGTCGTGGGTGACGTAGATCATGGTGATGTTGAACTGCTCGTGGATCTGCTTGAGCTTGCGCCGCAGCTTCCACTTCAGGTGCGGGTCGATCACCGTCAGCGGCTCGTCGAAGAGGATCGCCGAGACGTCATCGCGCACCAGGCCACGGCCCATGGAGACCTTCTGCTTTTCGTCGGCACTGAGGTTGCGTGCCTTCTTGCGCAGCACGGCCGACAGGTCGAGTACCTCGGCAATCTCCTCCACCCGGGCCTGCACCCGGGCTTCGTCCAGCCCCTGGTTGCGCAAGGGAAAGGCCAGGTTGTCGAACACCGTCATGGTGTCGTACACCACCGGAAACTGGAACACCTGGGCGATGTTGCGGGCCTGCGGTGACAACTGGTTGACCGGTTTGCCGTCGAACAGCACCTCGCCGTGGGATGGTGTCAGCAGCCCGGAGATGATGTTGAGCAAGGTCGACTTGCCGCAGCCGGACGGCCCGAGCAAGGCGTAGGCACCGCCCTGCTCCCACACATGCTCCAGCGCGTGCAGGGCATAGTCCGCCTCGCTGGCGGGCTGGCGGTTGTAGCTGTGCGCCAGTTGGCGCAGGCGGATCTCGGCCATCACCCTCTCCTTGCCTGGCGCAGCCCCGGGGCCTGCACCAGCGCCCCGGCACTGTCGAACACGAACAGCTTGTGGGTGGGGATGAACACGCGGATCGGCGTGTCCACCTGGTATTCGTGCACCCCTGGCAGGTGCAGGATCATGCGCCAGTGTTCGTTGCGCACATGCAGGAAGGTCTCTGAACCACTGATCTCGGCCAGTTCCACCAGCACCGCCAGCTCCAGGTCGTCGTCGTGGGCCGGCACCAGGCTGATGTGGCTGGGCCGCACGCCAAAGCGGTAGTCACCCTCGGCAAGCGGCTGCAAGTCGGCATTGCGGGCAAAGTGCACGGCCTGAGCCAGGCTCACGTCATTGCCGCTGATACGACCAGGCACCAGGTTGATCGGTGGCTCGGAAAACAGCTCGGCAGCCAGCACGCTGCATGGGCGCTGGTAGACCTCGGCAGTAGGCCCGCTCTGGACGATACGGCCCTCATGCACGAGGGTGGTGGTGCCGCCCAGAGCCAGCGCCTCGTTGGGCTCGGTGGTGGCATACACGGCAATGCAGTGGCGCGCCGCGAACAGCTCGCGCAGCTCCTGGCGCAGGCCCTCGCGCAGCTTGTAGTCGAGGTTGACCAGAGGCTCGTCGAACAGGATCAGCGAGGCATCCTTGACCAGCGCCCGGGCCATCGCCGTGCGTTGCTGCTGGCCACCGGACAGCTCCAGCGGCAGGCGCTGCAGGTAGTGTTCGATACGCAGCATTTCGGCAGTTTCCTGAACCCGCCGGCGAATCTGCGGCTCGGCCATGCGTGCCTGGCGCAGCGGTGACGCAATATTCTCGTACACGCTGAGAGTCGGGTAATTGATGAACTGCTGATACACCATCGACACATTGCGCTGGCGCACCGGCATGCCCGTCACATCCTGGCCATCCATCAGCACCCGCCCCCGGTCCGGGCGGTCGAGCCCGGCCATCAGGCGCATCAGGCTGGTCTTGCCGGCCAGGGTGCGACCCAGCAGCACGTTGAACGAGCCGGGTTCGAAACGCAGTGAGGCATCGACGATCCAGGCCTGGTTGTCGACGCTGCGGCTGACCTGTTCCAGCACCAGGGACATGGCGTGGCCTTCTTGTGGTTTTTGTCTGCCGGGCACAGCCAGTTTCGTGCCAGTTGCGCCGCGACCGTCTGGCCCGGGGCCTTGCTGGCAACACCGGCCAATCGCAGGTTCACAAGTGAACACAAGCACTGAACAACTGAACACTTGCCGGTTTGACATTGAACAACCGTGCACGACACTGAACAGCGGTCGGCCCCATGACAACAATCACACAGGACAGGCCCATGGCCGCATCCGCTTCGCCCCATGCCCAACTGATCCAGGCCTCCTGGGCCCGCTGCCGCGACCACGGCCTGCAACCCCAGCACGCCCCGGACTTCGACTGCCTGACCCGCGCCGAGCTGAACGCCCTGCTGGAGCAGCGCCAGGCCCTGCTACGCCTGACCCGCGAAGCGGTGCTGCCGCAATATGCGCACCTGCTGGGCAATGCCAGCTACCTGGTGATGCTGGCCGATGCCAGCGGCTGCCTGCTCGACAGCTGGGGCTCGCGGCGTTTCATCGAGCCGCGCCAGCAGCACGGCTTCAGCGCCGGCGCCCACTGGCACGAGCGCGGTGTCGGTACCAATGCGCTGGGCACCGCGCTGGTCTGCGCCGAGGCGATCCATGTGGGTCAGGACGAGCACTTCCTGCGCCAGAACCGCTATATGTCCAGCGCCGCCGCGCCGTTGTTCGATGCCGAGCGGCAGCTGGTCGGGGTGCTCGATGTGGCCAGCGACGGCTACCTGCCCGCCAGCCAGACCCTGGGCCTGGTACGCATGATGGGCCAGAGCCTGGAGAACCGCCTGATCCTCGCCGAGCATGCCGGCCAGCACGCGCAACTGATCTTCAACAGCGCCTCCGACAACCTCGACAGCCCCTGGGCCGGTCTGCTGGTGTTCGATGAGCACGGGCGGGTTCTGGCCGCCAATCACCGGGCCGACACCCTGCTTGGGGGCAACCCGCTGCAGCAGAACATCGCGCAACTGTTCCAGTTGCCTCTGCAACAGCTGCTCGGCCATCCCCAGCAACAGCCCTTCGCCCTGCAAGCCATCGGGCGCAACCGCTTTCATTGCCAGTGGCAGCTGCCGCGCGAAGCCCCCGGCCGCCCCGCCGCCAGCAGCGCCGAGCCACGCCTGGAGAAGGCCTTGGCGCAGGCCGGCCTGCTGCTGGAAAAGGACATTCCGGTACTGGTGCAGGGTGAAACCGGCGTAGGCAAGGAGGTATTCGTCGAGACCCTGCACCGGGCCAGCAGCCGCGCCAGCCAGCCGCTGATCGCCGTCAACTGCGCGGCGATCCCGGCCGAGCTGGTGGAGTCGGAGCTGTTTGGCTACGACAAGGGCGCGTTCACCGGTGCCCACCAGAAGGGCAACCCGGGGCTGATCCGCAAGGCCCACCACGGCATCCTGTTCCTCGACGAAATCGGCGACATGCCGTTACCCACCCAGGCCCGCCTGTTGCGCGTGCTGCAGACGCGCAGTATCCAGCCATTGGGCAGCGGCGAACCGGTGGCGGTGGATATCCGCGTGGTGTCGGCAAGCAACCGCGACTTGACCGAAGAAGTGCGCGCCGGGCGTTTTCGCCAGGACCTGTTTTACCGCATCGCCGGGCTGGCAGTGGTGTTGCCGCCGCTGCGCGAGCGCAGTGACCGCCGGCAGCTGATCGAGCAAGTGCATGCGCGCTACCGCGACCCCGGGCAACCAGTTCGGCTGCCTGCGGCTGTTATCGAGCTGCTCGATCGGCACCCCTGGCCGGGGAACATGCGTGAACTGGTGAGTGTGCTGCAGGTGGCGCTGGCCTTGGCGGGCAATGGGCCTGTCGGCCTGGAACACCTGCCTGCGGGTTTTCTCGCCGAGGCGCAGGTGCCTTTGCCGGTCGCGACCGAAGAGGCGGACCTGCACACGCTGGTGGAGCAAGCCAACGGCAACCTCTCGGCGGTGGCGCGCGGGCTCGGGATCAGCCGCACCACGCTGTACAAGCGGCTGCGTGAGCGATGATTGCCTTGGCCTGCACTGGCCTCATCGCCGGCAAGCCAGCTCTCATAGAACTGCACATAAGTCATTGAATTAGCAGGGACCTGTGGGAGCGGCTTTAGCCGCGAACACCGGCGCAGCCGGTGCCATGCACCGCGTTGGATTCTTCGCGGCTAAAGCCGCTCCCACAGGGTACGAGGATCGCTTGCGAATTCAGTTATCTGTGCGACAGCGCGGCCCAAAGGGCTGGGCTATCTCCTACAGCGCGCTCTCAAGGCCGGTGATATCCCTGTGGGAGCCGGCTTGCCGGCGATAGGGCCGGTACAGGCAGCCACAGCCGATTCGGCTGCCAGCGCAGCGTAATCAGCCAAAGCCGCTGCTGCCACAGCCCATTACAGCCAGCTTTACCTCCCCTTCCGCCGCACAATGAAACCAGAGCCCACTCTGGAAGCGTCGCCGCAGGGAGACCCCTCATGACCCGCTATATCGATGTGCAAGACCTGGCCCGCCTGGTCAACCGCAAAGGCCTGCCCACCTGCCTGCTGGAAATGGCCGACTACATCCGCCAGGACTACCTACGCTGGCATGCCTTCGAAAAATGCGCCCGGGTGGCCAACCATTCAGCGGACGGCGTGATCGAGCTGATGCCAATCTCGGACGCCAGCCGCTACGCCTTCAAGTACGTCAACGGCCACCCGAAGAACACTCGCCATGGCCTGCCCACGGTGATGGCCTTCGGCGCCCTGGCGAGCGTCGATACCGGTGCACCGTTGCTGCTCAGCGAAATGACCCTGACCACCGCCATCCGCACTGCGGCCACCTCGGCCCTGGCCGCCCGCTACCTGGCGCGCGCAGACAGTCGCAGCATGGCGTTGATCGGCAATGGCTCGCAGAGCGAGTTCCAGGCCATCGCCTTCAATACCCTGCTGGGCATCGATGAAATCCGCCTGTACGACATCGACCCGGCCGCCTCGGCCAAACTGGTCGCCAACCTGGCCAACCGCCCCGGGCTCAAGCTGAGCATCGCCAGCTCCGTGGCCGAAGCGGTGCGCGGCGCCGATATCGTCACCACGGTTACCGCCGACAAGGCCTGCGCCACCATCCTTATCCCGGAGATGATCGAGCCAGGCATGCACCTGAATGCCGTGGGCGGTGACTGCCCGGGCAAGACCGAGCTGCACCGGGCGATCGTCGAGCGGGCCCGGGTGATCGTCGAGTACGAGCCGCAGAGCCGGGTGGAAGGCGAGATCCAGCAGATGCCGGCGGACTCGCCAGTGACCGAGTTCTGGCGGGTGGTTGCCGGAGAGGCCAGCGGGCGTGAGAGCGCCGAACAGGTGACGCTGTTCGACTCGGTGGGGTTTGCACTGGAGGATTATTCGGCGTTGCGCTACGTGCTGGATACGGCGCAAGCGCTGGATATCGGCACAGACATCGGGCTGGTGCCGGTGCTGGAGGATCCGAAGGATTTGTATGGGTTGTTGCAGCCGCGGGTGGTGGAATTGCGGGCGGTGCCCAAGGCTGGTTCTGTCTGCGCCTGATAGACATTGGGGCTGCTGCGCAGCCCATCGCGACACAAGGCCGCTCCTACACAAGGACCGCATATCCCTTGTAGGAGCGGCCTTGTGTCGCGATGGGCCGCGCAGCGGCCCCCTTTACCGCCTAACCTGTCCAATGCCCTCTTCCGAACGAAGCCCAAGCGCATGGACACCAAGGACGCCAACGCCCACCCCCTCGACCGCATCGACGAAGCGATCATCGACATCCTGCGCCACGACGGCCGCATCACCTTCGAGAAACTTTCCAGCCTCGTCCACCTCACCCCGCGCCCCTGCCTGGAGCGTGTACGCAAGCTGGAGCGCCGTGGCGTGATCCGCGGTTACGGGGCGATCATCGACCTGCAGAAGGTCGCGCCCGGGGTGTCGCTGCTGGTGCTGGTCGCCCTGTCCAACCAAAGTGGACGGGCCGCGCAGAAGGCCTTCGAAGCCACTCTGCGCAACTGCCCGCAAGTGCACGAATGCCAGCTGATCAGCGGCCACTTCGACTACAGCCTGCGCCTGCGCTGCCGCGACATGGAGCACTACCGGCTGCTCAGCGAAAGCTGGATGAACGACGACACCCTGCACATCGACAAGCTGGTGGCACATCCGGTGCTGGCCGAGGTCCAGTCAATGGCCCGCTGATTGCAATAGTGTCCCAGGCGCTGGCCAAACCCTGCTCTGGTTCACGTGTAGTCATTCACGGCACGCACCGAACTAGAGCCTGACAGGCCGGAACGCCCCACAACTGGTCAGACCGGTAAGGCCGAAAACCCTTGCAATGTCAGATTTTTCGCGCTTTCATGGCTTCGCGCTGAACAAACCGGTAAGACCACAATAATTAAGTCCTGCGCTCTTTCGCCCCGTGCGGCTACCGAAGCAAGGACACCGATCAGAGATCCCTCCCATGCTCAAATGGTGCTCGCGTTCGATCTTCCTTCAAGTCGTGCTCGGCCTTGCCCTCGGCATCGCCTGCGGTCTCAGCTTCCCCGACCTCTCCCTGCAACTCAAACCCCTTGGCGACGGCTTCATCAAGCTGATCAAGATGCTCATCGGCCTGATCGTGTTCTGCGTGGTGGTCAGCGGTATCTCGGGTGCCGGCGACCTGAAGAAGGTCGGGCGCATCGGCCTGAAGTCGGTGATCTACTTCGAAGTGCTGACTACCCTGGCGCTGGTGATCGGCCTGGTGTTCGCCTTCACCAGCGGCATCGGCAGCGGCGCCAACATCCACCTGGACCAGCTGTCCAGCGCCGACGCCAGCAGCCTGGCAGAGCGTGGCCAGCATATCCACGGTGCCACGGCATTCTTCATGGACCTGATCCCCACCTCGGTGATCGGCGCCTTTGCCGACAACAACATCCTCCAGGTGCTGCTGTTCTCGGTACTGTTCGGCAGCGCGCTGAACCTGGTGGGCGACTCGGCAGCCGGCATCTCGCGGCTGATCAACGAACTGAGCCACGTGATCTTCCGCATCATGGGCATGATCGTGCGCCTGGCACCGATCGGCGTGTTCGGCGCCATCGCCTTCACCACCAGCAAGTACGGCCTGGAATCGCTGCAACACCTGGGCGGGCTGGTGGCGCTGTTCTACCTGACCTGTGCCGGCTTCGTACTGATCGTACTGGGCACGGTCATGCGCCTGTCGGGCCTGAAGCTGCTGCCACTGATCAAGTACCTGCGTGAAGAGCTGACCATCGTGCTGGGCACCGCCTCGTCCGACGCCGTACTGCCACAGATCATGCGCAAGCTGGAGCACCTGGGTATCGGCAGCTCCACCGTCGGCCTGGTGATCCCCACCGGCTATTCGTTCAACCTCGATGGATTCTCCATCTATCTGACCCTGGCCATCGTGTTCATTGCCAACGCCACCGGCACGCCACTGGCGATGACCGACCTGCTGACCATCCTGCTGGTGTCGCTGGTGACTTCCAAGGGTGCTCATGGCATCCCAGGCTCGGCGCTGGTGATCCTCGCCGCTACCCTGACCGCCGTGCCAGCGATCCCGGTGGTCGGCCTGGTACTGGTACTGGCGGTGGACTGGTTCATGGGCATCGGCCGGGCGCTGACCAACCTGATCGGCAACTGCGTGGCCACCGTGGCCATTGCCCGCTGGGAGAAGGACATCGACCTGGAACGTGCGCACAACGTGCTCGATGGCAAGCCCGGCTTCGCGCCCACGCCACGCAAGCAGCCCAACCCTCATCAACAGGAATTCTGAGCGAACGTGGCCGGCACTGATGCCGGCCCTTCCAGGAGCGAACCGTGATCAGCTCATCGACCGTCGTCAACTCAGTGGTGGAAAAACTGCGCCAGGCCCTGGCCCGAGGCCAATGGCGTACCGGCGACATGCTGCCAGGCCAGCGCGAACTGGCCGAACAACTGGGCATCAGCCGCCCCAGCCTGCGCGAAGCGGTGACTGTGCTGGAAACCCTGGGCCTGGTGCGCTCGCTACCGGGCAAGGGCGTACTGGTACTGGATGCCGATGCCGCCGCGCAGGAACCGGGCCTGGACACCAGCACCGCAGCCAGCCTGGCCGACGTACTGGAGCTGCGCTACACCCTTGAGCCCTTCATCGTCGGCCTGGTGGCGCAGTCGGCCAACAGCCAGGACATCGGCCAGTTGCGCCTGACCCTTATGGACATGCGTGAAGCGCTGGAGGCCGATGACAGCGAAGCCGGCGTCAGGGCCTACATCGCCTTCCATGAAGCGCTGTTCGCCCTGACCACCAATCCGATCTTCCAGAGCGTGGTGCAACAGACCGGCAATGCCCTCAAGCAGAGCGCCGACATGCTGCGCAATTCGCCAGAGCACCTGGCCGCGCGGCTGAAGGAAAACGAAGCGGTGGTGCGCGCCATACGTGAGCGCAGCAGCGCCCAGGCCAGTGCCCAGATGCGCCAGCACATCCTGGCCGAAGGGTTGCGCATGGGCATCCCGCTGAACATCCCGGAAGAACACCCGCATCCATGACCCCAGGAGAGCGACCATGAACGCCGCCCCTCACTTGCCGGCCCTGCTCGCGGCCGGCGAAACCCGCCTGTCGGCCGAGCAGATCTACCCGCGGCTGTTCGATGCCATCCTCGAACAGCGCCTGCCACCTGGCAGCCTGTTGCCCGAACAGGCACTGGGCCATGCCTTTGGTGTCAGCCGTACAGTGATCCGCCGCGTACTCGGGCGCCTGTCCGACCAGCAGGTTGTGGTGCAACGCCCCAGCCACACTGCGCATCTGGCCGCGCCCGACCCGGAGCAGGCACGCCAGGTACTCAGCGCCCGGCGCCTGGCCGAAACCACGCTGATCACCCTGGCTGCGCAACGCGCCCGGCCGGCGCAGATTCGCCAGCTGCGACAACTGGTGGAGCGCGAGCGCCAGCACCATGAAAACGGCGAGCGTTGTGCAGCGATCCGCCTGGGTGGCGAGTTTCACCTGAAACTGGCGCAGGTGGCCGCCAATGCGCCACTGGCGCGGTTTCTCAATGGCCTGGTGCCGATGACCTCGCTGATCATCGCCCGCTACGAGTCGCCATGCTGCGATCACTGCGCGTGGCAGGAACATGCGGCGATCATCGATGCCGTGGAGCACGGCGATGCCGAGGCGGCGCTGGGGCTGATGCACAAGCACCTCGACCGCCTGGAAGAAAAGCTCGACCTGGAATGACCCATGCTCTTTCTGGTGAACGCGGTCCTTGTGGGACCGCGTTCACGCAGAAATCTGCGTTGATCCTGAACGGCCGATAGGCTGCACGGCAGCCCATCACTCCCCACCCTATACTCCGAGAACCATCCCAGCCTCTACCAGGGAGGCGGTTGCGTGAGCATTCGAGCCCTCCTGCTGCTGTGCCTGCTGCTGGCCCTGGTCGGCTGCGCAGGCAAGGCCCCACCTGTGCCGCCACCACCGGTGGTGCTCACCCCCGCCGCCTGGCAACGCATCGACCAGGAACTGATCGAAGCCTCGGTCGGCGCCGGCAGCTCGGCCAACGACTATGCGCGGCGCTCCATGCGGGTGTGGAAGGAACAGGTACAGCAGCGCACCGAAAGCGACTTCATCCCCTGGTTTACCGGCTACTGGACCCAGCAGTGGCTGACCCTCAAGGTGGCCTGGTACAAGATCGACAGCGGTGAAGGCCGGGAGCCGGCGGAAAAGCGCCTGGCGCTGTACCTGCAGGAGCAGTACCACAAGCGGGTGATCGAACCGGTGGCCGAGCAGATCAACCCCGAAGGCATCCGCGACCGTGCCAGCGAGCTGTACTTGCAACTCCTCGGCCAGCAGCTGCCAGCGATCATCAGCCGCTACAACGCGCCCCCCGAGCAGTTCAGCCAGCGCCTCAACCGCATTCCCGCCATCGCCCTGGGGCCGCCGGATGCGCGCAATGCCAGCCTGTACCAACTGCTGCGGGCCAAGTCGCTGGCCCAGCAACCGGCGTGGCAAGCCATGCGCCAGCACCTGCAGGCCAGCAAAGGCCCCGGAAAAACCGATGTCGGGCTGAACTCGGTGGCCAACCAGGCCAGCGAAAAGCTCGGCGCCACCCTGGCACCGCGCGGCATCGCCAGTGCCGTGGCGTCGGCGGTGGGCAAGGTGGCGGGGGCGATGATTTCGATTGCGGCGGCTGGCTACGGGATGATGACCCATGACCGCGAACACCCGCAGATGGTCGAGCAGTTGCGGGTGATCCTCAACGTGGCGCTGAACCAGGAGTGGCAGGAACTGATGGAGAATCGCCAGAGCGGGGCCATGTCGGGGGTGTACTACCTGTCGGGGCAGGTCGAGGACAGCTTGCTGGCCAGTGCACCGAGGCCGACGGAGCAACCGGTCGAGCAGCAGGTGAAGCAGCAGGAGCCTTTGATCATTCGCCTGCCACCCTAGTGGTTGATTGTTCCGACCTCTTCGCGGGTAAACCCGCTCCCACAGGGTCGTTCACAGCATTCAAAGCCTGTGATATCCCTGTGGGAGCGGGTTCACCCGCGAAGAGGCCGCCACAGGTAACGTGTCAGGCCGTAGCCAACGCAGAGCTGGGCAAGCCAAAGATCCGGTCGAACGCCCAGTTGTAGGCAAAGGTGTAGCACGGCACCAGCACGATGAACGCCATGTCCACCAGCAACGCCTCCAGCAATGTCATGTCCAGCCACCATGCAATTAGTGGGATCAAATACACCACCAGGGTCAGCTGGAAGCCGATGGCATGCGCTACCCGCCGTGCCACACTGCGCCCGCGCTTGACCTGGCGGCTCTCCCACCGCTCGAACAGGGTGTTGTAGATCAGGTTCCAGAGCATGGCGATGGTGGTGATCATCACCGCCAGAGGCCCGGTATGCGACGCCTGGGTATCCGACAGGTAGGCCAGCCCGAGGGTCGACATGCACAGCCCGATCAGTTCATAGAAAGTCACGTAGACCAATTTGCGTTTGATTCCCTGCACCCGGGATTACCTCCAATGACAAAGCGATGGGGCGCGATCATGCTTCATCGTGCTTGACAGCAAAAGTCAGCAGCTGTCAGATCGACTGACAGGAGGCTGCCATGAACTTTTCCAGCGACAATATCCAACTGTTTCTCGCCGTGCTCGACCGCGGTTCGTTTTCCGCCGCCGCGCGCGCTCTGCAGCGGGTCCCTTCGGCCGTGAGCATGGCCATCGGCAACCTCGAGGCCGAACTGGGCTACAGCCTGTTCGAGCGTGGCCCACGGGAAGTTCGCCCGACTGCCCAGGCCATGGCGCTGGAACCCCATGCCCGGTTGATCGCCGAGCAACTGGGGCTGCTGCAGGTGCATGCCCTGGAACTGTCCCAAGGGCTGGAGAGCAGCCTGACGCTGGCCGTGGTGCCGGACATCGACCACCGCCCGTTGCTGGCGGCCATCGCACGCCTGGGTGAGCGGCACCCGCTGCTGGACATCGCCCTGCTCAGCGCCCCGCAGGAAGAGGCCGTGCACTTGCTGGACAGCGGCCACGCCGACCTCTGCGTGGCCTTTGCCGGGCTGCAGGTCGATGCCCGTCGCGGCTTCCAGCACATCGGCATGGAGTCGCTGGTGGCCACCTTGTCCCCCACCCACCCGGCCTTGCGTGAGGGGCGGATCCACTACCTGGAAGACCTGACCCGGGTGCGCCAGATCCTGGTGCGCAGCCGTGACCTGCCGCTGGCCGACCCACGCCCGTTGATAGGCGCCACGCACTGGTCAACCGACAGCTTCGACCTCGCCCTGCAGATGGTGGAGGCCGGCCTGGGCTGGGGCGACCTGCCGTTGTCGCGGGTCGCGCCGCTGCTGGCCAGCGGGCGCCTGGTGCGCCTGGATTTTCGCAACACCCGCAACGAGCTGCAGTTGCCGGTACACATCTTCTGGCGCAAGCAACAACCGCTGCAGCAGGCTGCACGCCTGTTGATCGAGCAGTTGTGTAGCCAGTGAATACCGTCTGTCGAAACGACCGTAAGAAATTTCTGTAAGCACTTCAATCTTTTACCCCTTGAGCCGATATCCCGAACGATAGGTTGCGCAATGCGTCATGAGCGCACTGCGCCCTCCCCTCATTGGCTCAAGGTCTCGAAACATGAACCTGAAATTTCGCCACAAGATCCTGCTCAGCGCCTGCGGCGTCGTGGTCCTGGCATTTGCCCTGTTCACGCTCTACAACGACTACCTGCAACGCAACACCATCCGCCAGAACATCGAAGCTTCGGTGCAGCAGTCCGGCGCGTTGACCGCCAGCAGCGTGCAGAACTGGATGAGCGGGCGCATCCTGGTCCTGGAAAACCTGGCCCAGGACATCGCCCAGCAAGGCGCCGGCGATACCCTGGCCGGGCTGATCGAGCAGCCGTCCTACACGCGTAATTTCCTGTTCACCTACCTGGGCCAGGCCAACGGTGTGTTCACCCAGCGCCCCGATACGCAGATGCCCGACGGTTACGACCCACGTCAGCGCCCGTGGTACGGCGCCGCGGCCAGCGCCGGGCAGACCGTGCTGACCGCCCCGTACCAGGGTGCTGTCGGCGGCCTGATGGTAACCATCGCCACGCCAGTGAAAAGCAAGGGCAATGGCGAGCTGATCGGTGTGGTCGGCGGCGACGTCACCCTCGATACCCTGGTCGAGATCATCAACTCGGTCGATTTCGGCGGCATCGGCCACGCCTTCCTGGCCGACAGCAATGGCCAGGTGATCGTCAGCCCCGACAAAGACCAGGTAATGAAGAACCTCAAGGACATCTACCCGGGCAGCAACCTGCGAGTCGCCGCCGGCATGCAGGATGTCACCCTCAATGGCCAGGACCGCATCATCTCCTTCGCCCCGGTGGCCGGCCTGCCTTCGGCACAGTGGTACATCGGCCTGTCGATCGACAAGGACAAGGCCTACGCCGCGCTCAGCCAGTTCCGCACCTCGGCGATCATCGCCATGCTCATCGCCGTGGCTGCCATCGCCGGCCTGCTTGGCCTGCTGATCCCGGTGCTGATGAGCCCGCTGACCACCATGGGCCGCGCCATGCGCGACATCGCCGAGGGCGAAGGTGACCTTACCCGCCGCCTGACGGTGCAGAACAAGGACGAGTTCGGCGAGCTGGCCACTTCGTTCAACCGCTTCGTCGAGCGCATTCATGCCTCGATCAGCGAAGTGTCCTCTGCAACCCGCCTGGTGCACGACCTGTCGGAGAAGGTGGTCAACGCCTCCAATGCGTCGATCATCGGTTCCGAAGAGCAAAGCATGCGCACCAACAGCGTGGCCGCAGCAATCAACGAGCTGGGGGCCGCCACCCAGGAAATCGCCCGCAACGCCGCCGATGCCTCGCAGCATGCCAGCGGAGCCAGCGAACAGGCCCACGGTGGCCGTGAAGTGGTCGAAGAAGCGATCAGCGCCATGACCGCCCTGTCGCAGCGCATCAGCGAATCTTGCGCGCAAATCGAAACGCTCAACGCCAGCACTGACGAGATCGGCAAGATCCTCGACGTGATCAAGGGCATCTCGCAGCAGACCAACCTGCTGGCGCTGAACGCCGCCATCGAAGCGGCCCGTGCCGGTGAGGCCGGCCGTGGCTTTGCCGTGGTGGCAGACGAGGTACGCAACCTGGCGCACCGCACACAGGAATCGGCCGAAGAAATCCACCGCATGATCACCAGCCTGCAGGTGGGCTCGCGCGAAGCGGTGCACACCATGAATACCAGTCAGGTTTCCAGCGAACAGACCGTGCAGGTGGCCAACCAGGCAGGCGAACGCCTGGCCAGCGTGACCCAGCGCATTGGCGAGATCGATGGCATGAACCAGTCGGTGGCTACCGCTACCGAAGAGCAGACCGCCGTGGTCGAGAGCCTCAACCTGGACATCACCCAGATCAACGCCCTGAACCAGCAAGGGGTGGAGAACCTCAACGAGACCCTGCGCCATTGCGACCAACTGGCCCAGCAGGCCGGGCGACTGAAGCAGCTGGTAGGCAGCTTCAGGATCTGATGGCCCAGGGGGGCGCTCTGCGCCCCAATCGCGACGCAAGGCCGCTCCCACAGGTGCCATGCGATCCTTGTGGGAGCGGCCTTGTGTCGCGATAGGGCTGCGCAGCAGCCCCCTACGCCACCGCCGCTTTAACCACTTTACCCCGCCGCACCCAGGCCAGCAGCACCGCCGCCATCAGCACGAAGCCCAGGTAGCCGAACAGCGGGTACACCTCACCCACCAGGCTGATGAACCCCACCAGGCTGCAGCCGAACGCCACCACTCCGGTCACCACCGAACCCCAGCGAAACTTCGCCGTACCCGCCGGCATCAGCCGCGAGAGGAACGAGAACAACGTACCCACCGCTGTGTTGACGATCATGCCGAAGATGATCAGGCACATCACCAGCCCCAGCAGTGGCGATACTTCGTTGGCGATCGACAGCATCGGCATCGGCAAGTCAGCCACGCTGTCCAGGCGCGACAACAGCCCGGCACTCATCACCAGCATCAGCCCACCCAGTGCTGCACCACCGAGCAGCCCACCCCATACCGCGGTTCTCTCGCCCTTGGCCGAGCCGCCCAGGATGGCCAGGATCGGCGCGCCGGCAACGATGTTGTACGACACGTACAGGAACGCCCCCAGCAGCCAGTGACGGGTGCCCGCCTGTTGCTGGCTGGCCAGCTGGTCGAGCTGGGCGAAGCTCTGCTGCCGGCTGAACACGGCGTACAGCGCAATCGCCGAGGCCACCAGGATCAGTAAGGGTGTGATGGCACCGATGGCAAGGATCACCTTGCGCACGTCCAGGCACACGATACCCACCACCACCAGCGTCACCAGCACGCTGCCGGTCAGCGCCGGGATGCCGAACTGCTGCTCCAGCAAGGCACCACCACCTGCCAGCATGACCACGGTGACGGCAAACATGAAAAAGGTGATCAGCCAGTCGACGAACAGGCCCAGGTGACGGCCGCAGATGGCCTGGATCACATCCTTGTGCGAAGTGGCCTGCAGGCGATTGCCCAGCCCGGCCAGGGCCATACCGAGGAAGGTGAACAGGGCTGCGCTTACCAGTGCACCGACCAGCCCCCACACACCGAAATCGACAAAGAACAGCAACAGTTCCCGGCCCGAAGCGAACCCCGCCCCCACGATCACGCCGACAAACGCGCCGGCTATCTTCAGCTGCTCTTGCATGTGAACCTCTGGATTTATTGTTGTTTTGCTTTTTGGCGGGCAAGTCAGACCGCCGCTCCTACAGGTAATCCACTGTCCTTGAATGCAGCGCTGGCCCTGTGGGAGCGGGTTCACCCGCGAAGAAGGCACCGCGCTGCATGGCACCGGCTACGCCGGTGTTCGCGGGTAAACCCGCTCCCACAGGGCCAAGCAATCTTCCTGGTTTTGCGCAAGCAGTTGTTCATGCGCAGATTTCTGCCCGCTCAGGCGTCGCCGACAAACGCCTGCACTTCGATCTCAACATCCACCCCCAGCGCCAATGCCGAGGCCACGGTCGAGCGCACCGGCAGCGCTGCGCCGAAGAACTCCTTGTACACCTCGTTGAAGCCGGCGAAGTGGCTCATGTCCGACAGCCACACCGTGGCCTTGACCACCTGGTCGAAGCGCGCGCCGCAGGCCGCCAGGCTTTCGCCGATGCGTTCGCAGGCGGCGCGGGTCTGGGCCTGGATGTCACCGCGCACCACTTCGCCGCCAGCACTCATCGGCACCTGGCCGGACAGGAACAGGAAGCCGCCGGCTTTCACCGCACGGGAGAACGGGAACGGCAGGCTGCTGGGGAAACGCTGGATATCATTGCTCATGGAATGCTCCTTTCAGGATTGCTGGAAACGGGCCGGGGACAGGCGCTCGGGCACCACCCCCTGGCTGACAAGGCCAGGACACAGCGGCTGGCCCAGCAGCAGGTCGGCGGCCAGGCGCGAGGCGCCCGCCGCCGACTGGATGCCATAGCCACCTTGTGCCGCCAGCCAGAAGAACGCTGGCGCGTGCGCATCGAAACCGATCACCAAGTCGCCATCGGCGACGAACGAGCGCAGCCCGGCCCAGGTGTGGCTTGGCCGGCGGATCACCAGGGTGGTCATGGCTTCGATGTTGTAGATGCCCAAAGCCACGTCGAGCTCCTCGGGCGCGGCGTCCTGGGGTTCGACCGGGTCGGCATTGGCCGGCGAACCCAGCAGCTGGCCGGCATCGGGTTTGAAGTAGAAGCTTTCGTCCACGCCGATTACCGCCGGCCAGTGGGCGAAGTCCTGGTCTGACGGGCCGGGGAAAGTGAAGGCACTGCGCCGGCAGGGTTGCAGGCCGATACGCGCCACCCCGCACTGCTCGGCCACACGGTCGGCCCAGGCGCCAGCGGCATTGACCAACTGGCGTGCCTGCACGCGGCTACCATCGCCCAATTCCACCTGCCACAGGTCATCCAGGTACCACGCCTGGATCAGCTCGGCGTTGCAGCGCAGTTCGCCGCCAGCGGCGCGGTATCCACGCAAGAAGCCCTGGTGCAGGGCATGCACGTCCAGGTCCATGGCACCCGCTTCGAGCACCGCGCCGGCCAGGTTCTCGCCACGCAGGCTCGGCACCAAGGCCAGGGCGGCGTCGCGGTCGAGCAGGCTGACCTCGGTGCCGTTGGCCAGGTTCTGCGCATGGGTCTGCTCGAGCAGCGCCTGCTGTTCCAGGCTGGCGACGTACAGGCAGCCGCGCGGTTCCAGCAGCGGGTGCTCGCAGAACCCTTGCGGTGGTGCTTCGTAGAAGGCCCGGCTGGCGCGGGTAAGCGCCTGGATCTGCGGGGTACCGTAGGCCTCCATGAACATGGCTGCCGAACGCCCGGTGGAATGGTAGCCAGGCTGCGCCTCGCGCTCGAGCAGCAGCACCTTCTGCCGGCCGGCCAGGCGATAACCCAGGGATGCACCGGCAATGCCGGCGCCGATGATCAGGGTGTCGTAGATCGGGGTCATGCACGCTCCTGCCAGCAAATTATCATTTATGAGAATTCTAATATATGAGAATTTACGAATACGCAAGGGTCCAAGGTAAGATGCCCGACCAACGCCGCATACCGAGACCCCGAATGCCCGCTGCCCTACCCCTGCTGGACCGTGCCGTAGTCGGCCAGCGCCTGCGCCAGGTGCGCAAGGCGCGCCAGATGACCCTCAAGCAATTGTCCGAAGCCAGTGGCGTACCGCTGTCCACCCTGTCGAAGATGGAGCTGGCGCAGGTGTCGGTCAGCTATGAAAAACTCGCCGCCGCCGCCCGGGCGCTGAATGTCGACATTGCCCAGTTATTGCGCGCCAGCGGCACGGTCACGGCGCCAGTGCCGGTGACGGTGGTGGTCGATTCGCTGCCAGCGGCGGCGGGTTACTCGACCGGCACCTATGACTATCACCCGCTCGCCGGCGACTTCCCCGAAAGGCGCATGACACCCGCCTATGCCCGCATCATTGCCCGTGAACGCGGCCAGTTCGACGATTTTATCCGCCACCCCGGGCAAGAGTTCGCGTTGGTGCTCAGCGGTCGCGTTCGTATCGAGTTCGAAACCGGCGAAGCAGTGAGCATCGGGCCGCAGGAGACGGCGTATTTCGACAGCCAGGTGGGGCATATCTACCTGTCGGAAAGTGACGATGGCGCAGATGCGCATGTGATGGTGGTGATGACTGATCGTTGACAGGCTTTCATGAGAGCAACTGCCTAGCTGAAAATCTGAAAACTGGCGAGATCCCCTGTGGGAGCGGGTTTACCCGCGAACACGGGCGAAGCCCGTGCCATCCACCGCAGCGCCTGCTTCGCGGGTAAACCCGCTCCCACAGGGAACCTCTGCAACCCCTGACCCGGTTATAACCTAATAACGAACAAGTCTATTTGGCTATAAAAAAATCTATATGCTGGCTGCATCCGATAACGGGCAAAGTTGGGCAGTCGAGTAGCGTATGGATGTAGGTTCTTTCGGTTTCACCATTGCGGGCCTGGTCGTGGGCTTTATCGTCGGGATGACCGGCGTCGGTGGCGGCTCGCTGATGACCCCGATCCTGTTGTGGTTTGGCATCAGCCCGGCAACGGCCGTCGGCACCGACCTGCTCTATGCCGCCATCACCAAGGCCAGTGGCGTCTGGGTGCATGCGCGCAACAAGAACGTCGACTGGAAGATCACCGGCCTGCTCAGCCTGGGCAGCGTGCCCGCGGCGGCGCTGACCCTGTGGTTCCTCAGCACCCTGCACACCGACACCTCGGCGCTGAACGCCATCATCAAGCAAGGCCTGGCGGTGGTGCTGATCCTGACCGCGCTGGCCATCCTGTTCAAATCGCGCCTGCAGGCCTTCGCCAGCCGCCATGCCGGTGACCACTACCACCTCAGCGACCGCAGCCTGAACACCCTTACCGTGCTCACCGGCGTGGTGCTGGGGGTGATGGTCACCCTCACCTCCATCGGCGCCGGCGCACTGGGTACCGTGGCGTTGTTCCTGCTGTACCCGTTCCTGGTCACCCGCCGCCTGGTCGGTACCGAAATCGCCCACGCCGTGCCACTTACCCTGGTGGCGGGCCTGGGCCATGCCGGCATGGGCAACATGGACTGGTCGCTGCTGGGCTACCTGCTGCTGGGCTCGCTGCCAGGCATCTACCTGGGCAGCCACCTCACCGGGCGGATTTCCGACCGCGTGCTGCGTCCTTGCCTGGCGGCGATGCTGCTGCTGATCGGCTACAAGCTGGCGTTCTGAGCTTCAGCCAAGGCGCAGGCGCCACTGCCCGGTAAAGCTCAGCTCCAGGCGCGACAGCGGCAACACGTCGACCCGCTGACTGGCGCTCATCGGGCAGCCAAGTACGTGCACCAGCGCGGCGCGCACGACCATCGGGTGGGTAATCGCCACCCATTCACCCGGCCTGTCGAAGGCTGCCAGCCAGGCGGCGATGCGCTGGCAAAGCACGGCGAACGACTCGCCGCCGTGCACATCACTGGCCGGGGCCTGCAGCCATTCGGCCATCGCCTGCGGTTGCTCGGCCTGCAATTGCTTCAGCGTCAGCCCTTGCCAACGCCCCAGGTCGCAATCGGCCAAGGCCGGCTCGACCTGCACCGGCCCCGAAAACCACGCCGCCGTCTCGCAGGCTCGCCGCTCTGGTGCAGTCAGCACCCGCACACCGAAAAGGTCGGCGAAAGGCTGCTGGCCCAACGGCAGGATGCCATCGTCGGCACGGTGCAGGCGCCCGCTCTTCTGGGCCTGGGTAAGGGCGTGGCAGATCAGGGTCAGGCGGACGGCTTTCACCGGGTTTCTCTCGCGGCGGGTTGGGGCGCATGGTTTAACATGCCTTGGCACTTTTTGCCGCAACAACATGGCACCGGCTGCGCCGGTGTTCGCGGGCACGCCCGCTCCCACAGGGATAGCGCATGGTTTGAGGTCGATGCGCTCGAATGGGCCGCACAGCGGCCCGTTGGATCAGAAGTTGATGTTCAGCGCAGCGAACACCGCCCTGCCCGGCTGGTTATAGGTATTGGCGCCCGAAGTACTGGCATTGCCACCACGCAGGATCTGTTTGTCGAACACGTTGTTCACCCCCACCCGTACGTCGTAGTTGGCGTTGAACTTGTACCCGGCGCTCACATCCATCAGGCCGTAGGCTTCCACGTCCTGTTGCGCGGCCTTGTCGTAGTCTTGCTGGGTGCGGTCATTGAAGGTCGGCGACTTCTGCTTGCCGAAGTAGGTCGCTGCCACCTGGAATGACAGCTTGTCGGTGGCGCGCCAGTCGAGGGTGGTGTTGACGGTGTATTCCGGTATCACCGACAGCGGTTCGCCGGTCTCGCGATTGTCGTTGTCGAGCATCCAGGTCAGGTTGGTGTTCCAGTCCAGGGCCGGGGTCAACTCGATGAACAGGTTGCCTTCGATACCTTCCACCCGCGCCTTGCCGGCGTTGTCCCACTGGGTCACGCGGCTGCCGGTGCCGATGGCGTACAGCACATCGGTATCACCGACGATCTTGTTCTTGTAGTCGTTGCGAAAGTACGTGGCACTGGTGCGCCAGGTGCCACGGTCGTACAGCAGGCCGATTTCCTTGTTGACGCTGATCTCGGGCTTGAGGTCGGCGTTGCCCTGCAGGTAGCAGCCACCGTTGTTGGTCTGCTGCACGCTGCAACCATTGCCGCGGCTGTACAGCAGGTAGTTGGGGTTGGACTGGTACAGGTTCGGGACCTTGTAGGCGCGCGCGATGCCGCCTTTGACCGACAGTGCTTCGGTCAGCTTGTGCGACAGGTTCAGGCTGGGGCTGAAATTGTCGCCGAAGGTTTCGTGGTGGTCGAAACGCAGGCCCGGGGTAATGGTGGTATCGCCGACAATGATGTTGTCCTCGACGAACAGTGCATAGCTGCGAGCGGTCATCTTCGAACTGCTACGGTCGAAACCGACAAGCCCGTCATTACCCGTGGGGTCCGAACTTTGCGGGCGCAGCGAGCCCTGGTCATTGAGCGTTTCGTACAGGTACTCGCCGCCCAGGGTCAGTACATGCTCGGTACTGCCCATGGCGAATGGCAGGTTCACTTCGCTGCTCAGGCGTGTGTTGCGCAGGCGCGACATGGCGGCGCCTTCGGCATTGGGGGCGCCTTCGGTGCGGCCTGCCAGGCCTTCGTTGAGGCGCCAGTTGCGCACGTATTCGTAGGCCAGCACGGTCTTGCTGGTCCCCCAGGTGAAATCGCCCAGGTGGGTCAGGTCGTAGGTACTGCGCTGCATCACATTGGTTTCGTGGCCGTACAGGCTGGACACGAATTCGACGTCACCACCGCCGTTGCTGTTCATGGTGTCGCCGGCAAAGATATTGCCCTGGCGGCTATAGCCGGCACTGGCCTCGAGGCGGTGCTCGTCGTTCAGCTTCCAGCTCAGCAAGCCATTGATGTCCTTGTTGCGCACGCCTTCGCGGCCCGCCACCAGCGCACTGGTGGCATGCCCGGCGTTGATGTCCAGGTCGTCGGCATCGGTCTTGGCCAGGCCGCCGTACAGGCGGAAGCCGAGGTTGTCGGTCAGGCCGCCGCCGAGGTTGAAGTTGGCCCGGCGGCTGGCGCCCTCGGCGCTGTCTTTCGGCAGCTGGGTGTACAGGCTGACGCTGCCCTTGAGTTCGTCGGTGGGCCGCTTGGTGATGATGTTGACCACCCCGCCCATGGCGCCGGAGCCGTAACGTGCGGCCGCCGGGCCACGCAGGATCTCGATGCGCTCGACCGCTTCGGCCGGTACCCAGTTGGTTTCACCGCGGGTATCGCGGTCGCCGTTCCAGCCATAGCGCACGGCATTGCGTGCGCTGGATGGCTTGCCGTCGATGAGGATCAGGGTGTTTTCCGGGCCCATGCCGCGCAGGTCGATCTGCCGGTTGTTGCCACGCGCGCCGCTGGCGCTGTTGCCGGTCAGGTTGACCCCGGGCTCGCGGCGGATGATGTCGGACAGGTCATTGGCCGGCGGATGGCGCTTGATGTCTTCGGCGGTGATGATCGACGTACCCAGGGCCTGGCGTGCCTCGCGCTCGGCAGTGACCAGGGTGTCCTGGATCACCAGCGCGCTGTCGGCAACCGGCATCTCCAGCACCTCACCCGTGCGCTGTTCTTCGGCCTGGGCCACGGTGGCCACCATGGCCGGTGACGCCAGCGCGACGAACGCCAGGGCCAGGCTGTTGGGTGAAGTCTTGCACTGCATGGGTACATCTCCTGCGATTCATGAGCGAAACGGCACATCCCTGTCGGAAACCGGGAGCCCTCGCCCACCGGCCTCGCAAACACAGTTTGGTGGCCAACAGGGATGGTAAATATAGAGATTCGCAAATGAGTTTAAATCTTATTTACGAAGTTTACATGTTTGTAACGGAACTTTGCTGACACGATGGAGCTGCCGACGCTGCGGTGCAGTCCGGCTACCAGTGCTTTCATGCAGCTGCCGATTTGCATCCTGCGTGAGGGCTCCTAAAGTTTCGATCGTAGCCCCTCTGCCGAGCCTCCTGATGCGCAGCCATGAAGAAAGCCACGCCACGAACGCCACCAGGTCCCTGTCGAAGATCCCTCGCAGTGTCTGGGCGCTGGGCTTCGTATCGATGTTCATGGACATTTCCTCGGAAATGATTCACGCCCTGCTGCCGCTGTACATGGTCACCGTGCTTGGCACCTCGGTAGTGGCGGTGGGCTTTATCGAAGGCATCGCCGAGGCGACCGCCTCGATCACCAAGGTGTTTTCCGGCGCCCTCAGCGACCGGCTGGGCAAACGCAAGCTGCTCACGGTGCTTGGCTACGGCCTGGGGGCGTTGACCAAGCCGGTGTTCCCCATGGCCTCCGGGCTGGAGTGGCTGACCGTGGCACGCTTCGTCGACCGGGTCGGCAAAGGCATTCGTGGGGCGCCGCGCGACGCGCTGGTGGCCGACGTTACGCCTGCTGAACTGCGTGGTGCAGCCTTCGGCCTGCGCCAGGCGCTGGATACCGTGGGCGCCTTCCTGGGGCCGTTGCTGGCGATCGTGCTGATGTGGCTGACGGCGAGCCATTTTCAGACGGTTTTCTGGGTGGCGGTGATCCCGGCGTTCGTAGCGGTATACATCCTCATCGCCTTCGTGCGCGAACCTGAAACGCCAGCCACCACCCGGCCAGTGCGCTCACCGTTGGCGCTGCATGAGCTGGCCCGCCTGGGCCCGGCCTACTGGCGGTTGATCGGCCTGGCCACGCTGTTTACCCTCGCCCGCTTCAGCGAGGCGTTTCTGCTGCTGCGCGCCCAGGACATGGGCCTGGCGCCGCTGTGGGCGCCGGCGGTGCTGGTGCTCATGGCCTTGGCCTATTCGCTGTCGGCCTACCCCGCCGGGGTACTGTCGGACCGCGTAGGCCGCCGCGGCGTGCTGATGACCGGGCTGGGGCTGCTGGTTACCGCCGACCTGCTGCTGGCCCTGCTCCCGGGCTGGAGCGGCCTGGCCTTGGGGGTGGCGGCCTGGGGGCTGCACCTGGGCTTCAGCCAGGGCGTGTTTGCCGCCATGATTGCCGACAGCGCCCCCGCCGACCTGCGCGGTACAGCCTTCGGCCTGTTCAACCTGCTGACCGGGGTGGCGCTGCTGGCGGCCAGCGTGGTCGCCGGGCTGCTGTGGGACGGGGTCGGCTTCAAGGCGACATTCCTGCTTGGCGCAGCGTGCGCCGGCAGCACTTTGGTCGGGGTCGCATTGCTCAGGCCAGGGCCGATCACCGGCAAGCCGAACTAGGCCAGCACTGGCTGCTGCTCCAGTAGCGACCAGCCACCATGCCCATCCACCTCCAGCCGATGGGTATGGAAACCTGCCAGCGTGCTGCGGTGCCCGACACTGACCAGCAACGCCGCCGGCATTTCCGTGCGCAACAGCGAATACAGGGCATGCTCGAGCCCTTCGTCCATGGCCGAGGTGGACTCGTCGAGGAACACCACCTGTGGCCGGTTGAACAGCACCCGGGCAAATGCCAGGCGCTGCTGCTCGCCGACCGAGAGAATGTGTGACCAGTCACAGCTGACGTCCAATCGCTCGGCCAGGTGGGCCAGGTTGACCTGGCACAAGGCCTGTTGCATCCGCGACTCATCCTCAGGCTTGCCGGCCGCTGGGTAGGCGATAACGGCGCGCAGGTCACCCAGCGGCAGGTAGGGCCGCTGCGACAGGAACAGCGCCTGGTGGCCCAGCGGCCGCCTGACCTCACCCTCGGCGTACGGCCAGAGGCCCGCCAGCGCACGCAACAGCGTGGTTTTGCCGCTGCCCGACGGCCCCTTGATCAACAGCGCCTGACCGGCATGCAGGTCAAGGTCCAGGTTGGCGATAAGGGCATGCCCGTCCGGGCGCAGCACCTGCAGACGGCTTATCGCCAAGGCATGCTCCTGGTCCTTGGTGATGACGCGCGGCAAAGCACTCGCCTGCTCGTTGGCATCGAGGAAGCCGGTCAGACGGTCGAGGGTAGCCCGGTACTGGGCAAACGCATCATATGACTCGCGGAAGAACGACAGCGAATCCTGCACCTGGCCAAAGGCCTGGGAGGTCTGCATGACATCACCCAGCTTGATCGCCCCGCTGAAGAAGCGCGGTGCCTGGAGAATGAACGGGAACACTACCGCTACCTGGCTCACGCCCAGGTTGAAACCACTGAATTTCAGGTTCCGGAACACCAGCGCCCAGGCATTGACGATCAAGGCACCAAAGCGGCCCAGCAAGGTTCCCCGCTCGACCTGCGCGCCCTGGTAGAAAGCGATGTTCTCGGCGTTCTCGCGCAGGCGCATCAGCGCGTAACGGAAGTTGGCAGTGAGCTTTTCGTTGAGGAAGTTCAGGCGGATCAGCGGTCGCCCGAGACGGAAGGCGATCCAGGTGGCGACGATGACATACAGGTACACGGCAAACACCATCGCCCGGGGAATTTCCACACCGGCAACAGCCAGCGGCGCCGACAGCCCCCAGAGGATGCCGGTAAATGCCACCAGCGAAACCAGCGCACTGACCGCGCCCAGGGCAAGGGTCACCGAATTGCTGACAAAGGCGTTGACGTCCAGTTCGATACGTTGGTCGGGGTTGTCTACGGGCTGGGCGAGGAACTGGCCACGGTAGTAGGCATCGCCGTGCATCCAGTCCTCGGTCAGGCGCTCGGTCAGCCAGACCCGCCACTGGATGCTGAACGCCTGGCTTACATAGAAGGTGAATAGCGAACGCAGCACATGGATTGTGGCCAACACCGCGAAAACGCCGAGCAGGTACCAGAAGGCAGTTTGGTCAAGGCCCTGCAAGGCGCTATAGAAGCCGTTGTACCAGAACGAGAACAGCACGTTCAGGCGCACGGAGAATAGCGTCAGTACCAGCAGCAGGGCGAACACCAGCAACGGCCGCCAACTGCGCCTGAAACTGAAATAGGGCCCGGCAAGCTGCCAGAACTGGCTGCCCCAACGCGTATAACGTACGGCCAGTGCGGCGGCTGCCGTGAAGCAGACAAGGGTGATGAACGAGGCGATTGCCAGCCAGCTCAGGCTCTCTTCCAGCGCCTGGTGCCAGTTCATTTCCATGATGGGTATCCGTGCTGAGTATTTCCGCGAGCGTAGCATCGACCTGTGATTCGTCAGGCATAAATGACGCACATTTCATGATTGCTTTTGAGAGCTACGCGGGCCCCTGTGGAAGCGGCTTTAGCCGCGAAGCAGGCAGCGCGGTGGATGGCACCGGCTTTGCCGGTGTTCGCGGGTGAACCCGCTCCCACAGAGAAGGGTTGTGCCGGCCCGGGACTTCCGGGCCACAAAGACAAAACCCCTACCTGCATGCGCAGATAGGGGTTTTGCGAAATGAATCTTGACGATGACCTACTCTCACATGGGGAAACCCCACACTACCATCGGCGATGCATCGTTTCACTGCTGAGTTCGGGATGGGATCAGGTGGTTCCAATGCTCTATGGTCGTCAAGAAATTCTGTTGCCAGAATGTCCAGATGGACAGCCCAGCGAATTCGGATATGCGATATCTGTGGTGCTTTTGTGAACAGTGCGAACTTTCGGTTCGTTTCGTCTTCACCACCGCAATCTGCGTAGCAGATTGCTTGGGTGTTATATGGTCAAGCCTCACGGGCAATTAGTATTGGTTAGCTCAACGCCTCACAGCGCTTACACACCCAACCTATCAACGTCGTAGTCTTCGACGGCCCTTCAGGGGATTCAAGATCCCAGTGAGATCTCATCTTGAGGCAAGTTTCCCGCTTAGATGCTTTCAGCGGTTATCTCTTCCGAACATAGCTACCCGGCAATGCCACTGGCGTGACAACCGGAACACCAGAG